>CAMBFS010000174.1 GCA_945865755.1 Klebsiella pneumoniae | reverse complement strand
CCGCGTATCTGAACTCCTGCAACAAGGAGGGCAGACATGGCCAACGATCCCACAGAGATTCTTCCGCGGATTAAAGTCTCCAGCGCCTACCCGGGCGAGTGGTACATCGTCGAAGTCGATGGTGGGGAAGGGGCGATGGCGATGGAACTACGCCGTCCCGTCGGGTCCGAATCCTCGGATCAATTCCATTTACAGATCAAAACTCCGATTCAGCGTTTTGACGTGCAGAGCACCAAACCCGGTGGTAGCGCTCATATGCATGAAGGCGTCGAATCGGCTCACCTGACGTTCACCGGCCCGACCACCGCGTGGCCGGACTTTGTCCGTTGCATTCAAGCGATTGCTAGCATTTTCGATCACATGGCCACGACCCCGCTTGATCGCGAGCAAGTGCGCGAACATTTTTTCAAGAACAAAAAATAGGCGGACCGCATGATTCTGACACATCACGGCATCACCCCCCAGATCAGCTCCAGTGCCTACGTTCAGCAAAGTGCCCACATCATTGGTGATGTGCATATCGGCGAGGAATCGAGTGTATGGTTCAACGCGGTTGTTCGGGGCGATGTTTGTTACATTCGCATCGGCAACCGCGTCAATATCCAAGATAACGCGACGATTCACGTCTTCAGTGGCGGTATCCCCACGATTCTCGGTGATGGTGTGTCGATCGCCCACAATGTCGTCGCGCATGCGTGCACGATCCATGCGTTTACCCTAGTCGGCATGGGCGCGATTGTCCTGGATGGCGCGGAAATTGGCGAAGAATGCCTGATTGGGGCTGGGGCCGTGGTCGCGCCACGCAGCAAAATTCCACCACGATCCCTTGTTCTGGGAAATCCCGCGAAAGTCGTTCGTGCACTGACCGCTGACGACATCGAACGGCTCCATAAAACCGCCGAGAATTACGTTCGTTTCTCGCGCGAGTATATTGAGCAGGGGATTCGGTAATCTTCCCGCCGCTGTCTTGAAGGAGGTCTGTTCTGAAGCGTAAAGTGATGTTGCCAGACCGCGATGGCTTCAGCCTGTGCCGGGACATTCGCAAGGAGAGCACCGTGCCGATCCTCGTATGCCCACAGGCGAGTAAAGCGCGACACCCCCGCGCCGTTAATCCCATGCGGGCCTTTTGACGCAACCGGGAATTACCGGGGCGATTCGCGTTGCCCCAAAATCCGCGACGCGGTTTCCAAGTCATTAAGATTGTCCACATCAATCGCGCATTCCGCGAACGGCATTGGCACCACATCCACACTGGCTCCCAGCACGCGCGCGATCCGTGGAATCGCCGCCGCCAAATCCAACCGCCGTAACGCGAGCAGGACAAGCGTCGTCAACCCAAACGTACTGATGAGTCGCCACGGCCGTTTGCGAAATTGCCCGGCATGATGCCAAAACGCCGCCGCCGCCGCCGCGCGCGACGTGCGCAGCGCGAACAGATTCGTGCCGCAAAAACTTTCGCCGCGCAACGGAATGAATGACCGTTTCGAGTCTGGATACCGCGCACGAAAGAATGATTCCGCGACCACGCCAACCACGACATCCGCCGCGCTCGCCGCCACCGCCGCGCAAAAATGTCCAGCCATCTCCGCCGTGAGGAGCGGATGATCGGCGGTCGTCACAATCAACGGCTCAGGCACGGGTTGGCTGGTGAAATACTGTAAGACACTCTCGCTCGGGGAACGCCCCTGTGTATGATGCACGCGCACCACGCCAGCCTCGACCAACGGGCGTATCTCAGCCAGGCCATCGAGAATCGTCGGGTCGTCGAGACTGATGACAATGCGTGAGATGCTCGGCACGGCGCGCAGACTGCGCACAACACGGACGATCATGGGCACGCCCGCGATAGGCACGAGAATCTTGTGACTCACACCGGCATGGAGCGCGACAGGATCAGTAGGGCCACGTCGTCCAGCCAGGAGGAGGACCGTAAAAGAAGCAGGAACAAGTTCGCTGTTCATAACGTGGTCCTTTCCCTCAGGCTTCTCACGACACGAACTCCCCTGCCCACAGGCGCGTCAAGAAATCGCGCCACGGCAGAATCAGGAGCGGACCATACTGATCACGCAGTTCGCGTGGGTGGGGGTCCAGCGACACCACCACACGCTGCTTGACCGGGCCTTCTTCCCGGAGCACGGTGAGGGACCGCAACTCGGCCTCATGCACACGCGCCGAGGCTTTCACTTCCAGCGCCAACTCGCGGTCATTCACGACAAAATCCACTTCTTGCCCAGTACTGGTGCGCCAATAGCGCAGGTCGAGGTCCGGGGCGCGATAGGCGCGATAGGCGAGCAGTTCCATGAACATGTAGTGCTCGAACCCTTTGCCAAATTCCGGCGTGCCAATATGTGGGGTCCGTCGCGTGAGATAATTCGCCACGCC
This sequence comes from Klebsiella pneumoniae, assembly GCA_945865755.1. GTDB lineage: Bacteria > Desulfobacterota > Binatia > Bin18 > Bin18 > JABFSC01. The sequence goes on along the minus strand of CAMBFS010000174.1, from coordinate 5,541 downwards.
AACATCAAACAGGTAGAACTTTTCGGTTTGGATCAGTCTGCGCCGCGTACTCCGCGTCCAGGGCCGAAGACGGTACCCCAGCAACGTGTCTTCGAGTATCTCGAAATACCCGCGCACGACTTTCGCCGACACCCCCACCTCGCGCGCCACATTGGTATAGTTCAGCAGCTCACTACTCGTCAGTGCCGCCACGCGCAGGAACTCGGAGAACGCGGGGAGGTTGGACACCGCGCCTTCCGCGATAATCTCTTCCCGCAAATAATCGCTGACATACGCCCGCAAGTCCTCCCGTGGCGCGGACGACAAGAAATGCGGCGGTAACAACCCGCTGACCATCACGCGTTCGAGGTCGAGATCCTCCACTTCCACGAAACACAGTGGCTGCATCTCCCGTCGCCAGGCGCGTCCGGCCAGGAGGTTCGCATGTCCTCGTCTCAGCTTGCGCGCGCTGGACCCCGTCAACAGAAACGTACAAGCGCGATTCTCAATCAACCAATGCACCTCATCCAACAACGCGGGCACTTTTTGGATTTCATCAATCACGATGAGAGCAGGATTGCGAGGGGAAGCTGTCATGCCAAACCGTTCGCGCAAGAGAGCTGGGCGCGCGGCGTATTCCGCCATGGTGTCGGTCTTGAGCAGATCAATGACCGTGGCATCGGGCAGCGATTGGCGAATCCAAAAGCTCTTCCCCGTCTTTCTGGGTCCCCACAAAAACACCGAATGTGTCGCCAAATCAGGCATCTGGAGCGCCCGTGAGATTATCTTCCCCATGAGGGCAGTATATCCAGATAATCTGCCCTCACAAGGCGGAATATTCTCAAGGCCGTGCCGAACGCGCGCGGCGCAATCCACGAGGTGGGTTGACGCTCACCAAGGCGACACATACCTTCGCCAGCAAAATTCACGGTTTCTCTTTTGACTATGCATATATGGATTGACGCCACACGCCCCGCGAGCACGCTGTTCATGTTCGGCATGACGCTGCTCGAACGCCAACTCCGCACCATCAAGGAAGCGGGTCTCCACCCAACCACCATCTCGGTCCTCCTCGCTCCGGGAGACAATCCGCCTGCCGCACTCCCCGACCGTCTCATACGCGAGCTGCCGTTACAGTGGGTCAACAATGGTGGCTTATTATGTGACCAGCTCACGCAAGCGCTCCAGCAAAAACCTGACACCCCGCTCTTGGCGCTTGAAGCGGACGCAGTCGTGGATGCGCGACTCTTACGCCATATCGGAGCGCAATCCGGTTCTCTGGCGGCACGTGGAGGTGAAGGAACGGAACGGACGGCGGTCCTCCGTCTTGAGTCTGGCGTTACTCTCGCCGGGCCTTCCGACGCGTCACTGCGCGAACTCGCTGACGCGAGTCTCTCGCAAGGAACACTACGGGAGTTGCCACTGCAAGAAGTCCCAACTCATATCAGAGAGCTACGCCGCGATTTGCCGCCCAACCTGTTTCGCGTGACCGATGCCGCGAAACGGGACGACACCGAGCGATTCCTCTTTCAGTCCAACTACAAGGGTTCGACCGATTTCTTCACCAAGTATGTCTATCCGCCGCTAGTCTGGCGCATGGTGCGCCCCCTCGCTCGCTGGCGCGTCCATCCCAACATTGTCACCTTCATCAGTATTGTCCTGACGCTATGGGCGGTGCCTCTTTTCGCCCAAGGGCAATGGGTAGCGGGGCTCCTCATGGCGTACTCCATGAGTGTGTTGGACTCGGTTGATGGCAAGCTGGCCCGCTTGACCTTTCGCTCTTCGTGGTGGGGCAATATCCTCGACCACGGACTTGATCTGATCCATCCGCCTCTATGGTATTTTGGCTGGGCGTGGGCACTTGGTGGAGGCACTATTGATGCCCCCATCTTCCAGGCCGCGATCTGGATGGTGGTCTTCTACTTTCTTGACCGCTTGGTCGTGCGACTGTTCACCGCTCGCACCGACCGCTCGCTGCACAGTTACACCCCACTCGACGTACAACTGCGCACCTATATCTCGCGGCGCAACATTAACCTGCCGCTCTTCACCGTGGGATTGCTGCTCGGTATTCCCAGTCTCACGTTCGTCGTGATCGTGCTCTGGCAGTTCGCCACGCTCGTCTATCATTACACCCGGCTCGTGCAGTTCTGGGATGTGAAGACGACGGGAGACCGAGGACCGGAGACCGGGGATTCAGGATTGAGTAACGAGTAGCGAGCATCCCGTGCGTTGTATAAATTTCTCTTTCCGTCTCCAGTCCCCTGTCTCCGGTCTCCGGTCCCCCGTCTCCGTATGAGCCCCACCATGCGCTTGTTAATCGTCTTTGCCCGCATGTACCCCTGGCGTGGGCTGGGGATGCTCGGCTGCCTGCTGTTAGCGGCAGTGGCGGAAGGTATCGGACTCTCCACCCTCCTGCCCTTGTTGAGTCTCGCCACGGAAGCGGACATTGGCACGTCGCCCGCGCCTAGCCACAAACAATCACAATTAGAGCAGACGATCCGAACACTCCTCGCCACGGTGAATCTCCATCCCACCATCGGCCTGCTCCTCCTCCTAGTGGTCCTGAGCATGGTCCTCAAAGCGACCTTGGTGCTGCTGGCGCAGAGGCAGGTGGGCTATACGGTCGCGCAGGTGGCCACGGACCTGCGCTTGGGACTGATTCGCGCGATTTTGGCGGCCCGGTGGGGATTCTTCGTCAGCCAACCCGCAGGCACCTTCGCCAATGCGTTCACCACCGAAACCTCGCGCGCCGCGCATGCCTATCAGTCCGGGGCCACGATTGTCGCGGCCTCGGTCGAAACACTCTTGTACGTCGGCATTGCGCTCGCGGTGTCCTGGCAAGCCACGCTGGTCGCGGTTGTCGCCGGTGTGTGCAGTGTCTCCATGCTCCATCGGTTCGTGCGGATGACACGCCACGCCGGCAAGCGACAAACGTTATCGCTCAAGGCGTTGCTTGGACGACTCGCCGACATGCTGTACGCCGTCAAAGCGCTCAAGGCGATGGCCAAGGAAACGCAAGTGTCGCTCTTGCTCGAAAAAGAGACCCGCCGTCTGAATCGCGCCCTCCGCCGCGAGGTCTTCAGCAAGGAAGTGCTCAAGGCGCTGCAAGAACCGATCATCGTCTCCACCCTCGCGGCTGGCATGTACGTCGCGCTCACCTACTGGGCGGTCCCACTGAAGACGCTGATCTTGATGGCGTTGTTGTTCGGACGCGCGCTCGCCAGTTTCAGCAAAGTCCAAAAGCAGTACCAACAAATGGTGACGGGCGAGAGCGCGTTCTGGTCACTACAAGAGACGATCTCACGATCCCAAGCCGCGCGCGAACCGGCCTTGGGCACAACCCTCCCCGTCGCACGTCGGGACATCACGCTCCGAGATGTGAGCTTTTCCTATGACGAGCATCACGTGTTACGGGACGTTTCCCTCACCATTTCCACCGGGCAGATGACAGCGATTATCGGCCCCTCGGGCGCGGGCAAGACCTCGATTGTTGATCTCATCGTGGGACTAGTGCGACCGCAGGCCGGCGATGTTTGGCTCGATGACACGCCGCTCGCCGACATTGATATTACGGCGTGGCGGCAGCGGGTCGGCTATGTGCCACAAGAAACGCTGCTGCTCCATGACAGCATATTCGTGAATATCACGCTGGGAGAGCCGGACCTCACGGAAGTCGAGGTTGAACAGGCCCTCCGGTCAGCCGAAGCGTGGGATTTCATTGCTGCCCTGCCGGAAGGTATGCACACGCCGGTCGGAGAACGAGGCTCACGTTTTTCCGGCGGGCAACGACAACGAATCGCCATTGCCCGCGCCTTAGTGCATAAACCGCACCTCCTGATTCTCGACGAAGCCACCGCTTCACTAGACCCAGTGAGTGAAGCCACGATATGTGAAACAGTGCGTAAACTGCGGGGCACGACGACGATCTTGGCCGTTACTCATCAGCCCGCTTTGTTGGACGTTGCTGATCGGGTCTATCGACTGGAGCAGGGCGCGGTTCAGCAGCAGGTGCTGCCGCGACAAGCGGGGAATGAAGCGACGATGCGGGTGGCGTAAGTCGCGTGGAGTTCATTCACAGACAATCCGTCCTTCATCTCTTGCGTTATGGAGTGAACTTTGTGAATATGGCCGCCCTCCTTGATGGAGCGCCGGTGTTGGAATTCCACGAGAAGATCGCGTCGTAAGAAGACTGGAGACCGGGGACGGGGGATCGGGAATGGGAGCCAGATAGAAGTACCGAATGAGTTCCCCTTGTTTCTCCCCTTCGTCCCTTTCCCCACCACACGAGGCCTCTTTTTGTGATTGAGCGAGAACATCTATTTATCCTCATAACGCTCCTGGTGCTTTCCGGCCTTGCGTGGGTGGTGACCGTCCATGAAGCAGGCGGTATGGGCTGGGGGATGTTCACCTGTAGCATGACGATGGGCACTCCGTTTTCCGTGAGCAACGGGGTCCTCTACATCGTGCTCTGGGGCGTGATGATGGTCGCGATGATGCTTCCGGCGATGGCTCCGATCGTCGGGCTGTTCGGCACCATCGCCAAACGGAAGCGGGAGCAAGGACTTCCCTTTACGCCAGCCTGGGTGTTTCTTGCTGGGTACGTCACGTTGTGGACATGCACGGGCAGCCTTGGCTACGCGGCGGATATGGCGATTCAATCGTTGCCAGCGCAATTCCCAGCATTGCGCTGGTACGGCATGGTGATTGGCGGGCTGACGCTCATTGGCGCGGGCCTCTATCAGCTCACGCCGTTGAAATACCTCTGCTTGTCACAATGCCGCTCGCCGCTCGGATTCCTCCTCGAGAGGTGGCGTGACGGGTATCGCGGCGCCTTTCGCATGGGGGTCCAGCACGGGCTGTACTGTCTTGGCTGCTGCTGGAGCTTAATGGTGGTGTTGTTCGTGGTGGGGACGATGAATGTGGTCTGGATGGGGCTCCTGTCGGCGGTGATCTTCGCCGAGAAAATCGGTCCGTATGGGGTAGAGCTGGGGAAGGCCAGTGGCCTTGTTTTGATCGTACTCGGTCTGCTGTTGAGCGGTGGGTTTTTGGGGAGTGGCGCGGTTTCGTAGAAAGGGAGAACCGCACGATGATGCAGCTTTCGCACCCCAGTGTGACACGGCGATACGCTCAACTTCTGGGGGAACGTGACCGAGAAGAGTGGCGATGAAGCCGCGAATACAGCGGCGATTCACTGCGATGTCGTCGTCGAGAATCAACACGGCGACCGCGTCATCGTGGGCACGGCCACGCTAGGGCCGCGTGGCCGTGCCCAACTAAGGAGGAGTTGGGTGGGTCATTCCCCACCCGACAAAACTGGCATCAGGGCAGGAAATCAATATCAAAGCGTTGTCCCATCCCCCTGGACGCAAGATGCTCGACCGCTCACTTGTCTATCGGAACAGAATTCAAAATGGTATCTACTTTAAATTCCAAGGCAACCCGAAAAATCGCCAAAATATCTTGACAAATAGCCGCTAAACACGCACACTTTATGGACTTTGAACAGAGAAGACTTACAGGCTGAAATCAACGCCATCGACCAAGAAATCGCCCAACTGG
>CAMBFS010000173.1 GCA_945865755.1 Klebsiella pneumoniae | reverse complement strand
CTTCCATCTCCGGTGGGTACTGCATCTTCAAATGACCTGCCATCCTGGGCCTCCCGTTTACGGCGTCGCTTCTCGACTCCTTACGCTCCCCGCAGGCTTATCACAGCTTCGGACTTTTGACTACACTAATTTCTGCGCCAGTCCTTAGCTCAGAGGGGGGTCGAGCAGGGTACTGATACGCGCAGTGCTCACGGGGAGCCGCGCGTGCGGACGCAGGCTGCTCGCGATGAGATTGAGCGGGCCCGAGGTCCCGTGGAGGAGTCCAATCGCTACGCCCAGATTCTGCTGGTCCTCCTCCCCTTGGCCCTGTTCCGGTTCTGGGGGGAGCGCTCCCCGTCCACGCGGCGGGCTGCCACCGCTGCCGCCATTCTCATCTTGGGCGGGGTAGTGCTGACCTATTCGCGCGGGGCTTTTGTCACTCTTATGCTCATCCTCCTCATGCTGATGGGGATGCGGTACCTACGGCCCGCGCAAATCCTGACGGCGCTGGCGGCTCTCATCCTGACGATGGTGCTCGTGGCACCGGGGTACTTCACCCGGGTGAGCACCATTAGTAGTATCACCGGGCTCATGGCGGATAAGCCGACGGTGAAGCCTGATGGCGCGATCCGCGGCCGCGCCACCGAGATGTTAGCGGCCCTGCTGGTCTTTCGCGATCATCCGGTCCTCGGCGTTGGCCCTGGACAATATGCCCCCTTCTACTCGCGGGAGTACCATCTCACCCCCGCTATCGCTTTTCGGCATCTCCCGCGCCCGCGTCCCGCGCATAGCCTCTATTTCCAAATGGCCGCGGAGACCGGCGCTATCGGCTTGGCCATCTTCATGGCGATCGTGCTCGTGCCCATGTACCAGCTCTGGCAGGCACGGCGCCGCTGGGCGCGGAGCCGCCCGGACCTGGCCAACCTCGCCACCGCCTTTTTGCTCAGCCTCGTGGCGTATCTTGATTGGTCCGGCACGGGGGCCATTGAAAAGGACCGCAGCGGCGCTGATCATCGGGCAGTACGCCGTCGAGGGAATGGCCATTTTTCCGGCAGCCCCGTGGATTGATACCAACCGGGCGCGCCGCGCCACACTGCCAGGAGAGATCAGTGCCGAATTGAAAGCTGGCGTACGCTGACCGGTCACCGAGATAGCCTTGGAACACTTGTGCCGTGCGCGCGAGCTCAACGGTGTCCCCTAGATACACCGCCACTGCCGCCCGGCTTGCTCCAGCATGTGTCCCCCAGTTGTTGGGCCGACCCTCGTGCGTGGATTGCAACGTTCGTCCCTCAAGCGTTTCGGTCAGCGTCCGTCGCAGCCAGGGCCGGAACTCCTGCGTGTCAAACGTGGCGTCATACCTTGGTAAGTTAATGAGGTCAGCAGCGATCACATACACCGCGAGTTCGCGACCGAGAGCGAGGGTGCGGCCGTCTAGTTCTGTGTCCATCGCCAGCTTGAGCTGTTGTCGCACTTCGGTACGGTACTTTTCCTCGCCGGTGCGTGCATAGACAAGCGCCTTGGTCAGGACATAGACGTTGTTCATCTGGTCCTGATCGCGCAAGTTCGGGATGCCAACCGGTTGGTCGGCCTGGGTTTTCAGTTGCTTCCACGCTGGGCCCGCTAGGGGCAACTTCGACCACTGCTCCGCCCCGATCCAGATGGTGCCGGGGGGAGGGTCCGCCAGTGCCTGGGCAACGGCAACGGTCAGCAGCAAGAGAAAAGTATTCATACACATGGCAAGATTGCGAGACATAATTCCCTTCCTTTCTTACGCCCCTGCGGGACGAAGGGGCACAACAACAGGAAGACGACTCAGCTCGTTAGTCCAGAGAAAGTCGAATTCGCATAGTCGGTTCCCTTGATCCTTCGTGTAGAGTGGCAAATAATGCGTCGGCTCTCGCTCACAACATCAACAGGAGGCGTCACACTATGGATTACAGTCGTTATCATTACCTCAGCGTCGAACGCAAGGAGAAAGTGCTCGTGGTCGCACTCAATCGTCCAGAGTCACTGAATGCGATCAATGCGGGGCTGCATACGGAGATCTCGCAAATTTTCTCGGACATTGCCCAGGATCAGCAAACCGAAGTCGTCGTGCTGACGGGCAAGGGGCGCGCGTTCTGCGCCGGGGGGGACATCAAGTGGTTTCAAGACATGACCACCCCGCAGCTTGATGCGCTTTTCATTGAGGCCCGCAAAATTATTATTGACATGCTCGAAGTCGAGCAACCCATTATTGCCGCGGTCAATGGTCCCGCGACTGGGCTCGGCGCGACGTTGGCGTTGTTCTCCGATGTGATCTTCGCCGCCGACAATGCCAAGATCGGTGATCCCCATGTGAGGGTTGGTGTGGTGGCGGGTGATGGCGGCGCGGTGATTTGGCCGTGGCTGGTCGGAGCCGCCCGCGCGAAAGAGTTTTTAATGACCGGGGATATCATTTCCGCCACGGAAGCCGAACGCATTGGGCTCATCAACCATGTGGTGCCAGCGGACCAACTGATGGACAAGGCAATGGCGCTGGCGACGCGCTTGGCGAATGGACCAACCAAGGCGATTCGTTGGACCAAGGTTTCGGTCAATAAAATTCTCCGCGATACGGCCAATCTGGTGCTCGACACTTCGCTGGCACTTGAGAAACAATGCTTTTCGACGGAAGATCACAAGGAGGCGATCCGCTCCTTTGTCGAAAAGCGGGAGCCGAAGTTCACGGGAAGGTAGGCTCCACCACGTATTATGAAAACTCCGCTTGCACGTCCTACCAGTATCACCATCGCCGCCCTCCTCATCGCATTCTACGCGGGGATGGTCATCTTGTGGGACCTCATCGCGCCGTTTGAGCGACCGTATGCCCAAGGGCCAGTGACCGTGGTCCTTGGTTTTCGTGTCTATGGGATATGGGCGCAGCTCGTGCATGTCCTCCAACTGGGGGTGGCGCTCGCTCTGGTGTACGGGCTCTGGACGATGCAATGGTGGGGCTGGCGGCTGGTGATTGGGGTAGTGGGCTACATGGTCCTTTCCGTCTCGGTGTGGGTCTCGTTCTACCAGGAATATGAGCGTATCGGCTTCGCCTTTTTCTACGTGATTGTCGTGAATGTGCTCTTGGCGCTGACTTTTCCGCATCGAGAGAAGTTTGGAGATTAAAACAGGAGACGGGAGACGGAAGACGGGAGACGGGGGGCAGGGTGAATAAAACATGTTGTGAGGTAACTGTCCAATGTGTTAAGCCCGCTCGAACCCCGTCCTCGGTCCCCTGTTCTCCGTCTCCCGCATAAGGAATCCGTATGACGACGCAACACAACGACCTCAGTTCTTTTCTCGATTTTTCCGGCAAAACGGCGCTCGTGACCGGCGTTCTTGATGAACATTCGATTGCCTGGCCCATCGCCAAGTATCTGAATGATGGCGGCGCGCGCATTGCCTTGTCGATCCAACGGAAAGCGGTGCGGCGAATGATGGGCTCGACGCCGCAGTTGCTCAACAATCCGCTGATTGTCGAATGCGATGTCTCGAGAGATGAGGAGGTCGAGCGCATGTGCGCGGAGGTCGGTCAGGCGTTTGGCCATATCGACTTCCTCATTCATTCGATTGCCTACGCACCGCCGCGGACGTTTGAGAAACGATTCGTGGAAGTGGGGCGCGCGGATTTCGCGCTCGCGCTCGATATTAGCGCGTACTCGCTGATTGCGTTGGCCCGTGGCGTGTTGCCGTTCATGCAAGATGCCGGTGGGAGCATTCTCGCCATGACCTATTACGCCAGCGAGAAAGTCATCCCTGGGTATCAAGTGATGAGCGTGGCCAAGGCGGCATTGGACAGTATCATTCGCAATCTCGCGTATGACTTGGCGCCGCACCGGATTCGCGTGAACGGACTTTCCCCTGGTCCGACGGCGACGAAAGCCGGAACGTCGATTCCGGGATTCTCCATCATGCAGAACCACATGAAAGCTTATGCGCCGTTGCGAGGGGAAATTCAGAACGCGGATGCCGGCAAAGCGGCACTGTTTCTCTGTAGTCCGCTAGCGGAGAAGATTACGGGCGAGATTATTCACATCGACGGTGGGTACAACATCTTGGGGATGACGATTTAAAAGGAACAACCATCAGGAAAGGAAGCATTATGGTAGGCGCATTGCACTGCAAGATCACCGTGTTACCCGGAGGAAGAATTGAAGTCACGGACGAAGCCCTCCCCTCGGGGGAGCTCGTGGATGTCATCATCCTGCTTCCCGCGCCCTCAGCAGTTTCTCGTCGGTCAGCCACGGATATTTTAGCTGAGTCGCCAGGACACCGGCTATTCAAAACAGCGGCGGATGTAGACGACTACCTGCGGAAAGAGCGGGAAGCATGGGATTAGATGTTCGACCCCTGCTTGTTGGGATGAGACCTTTGCGCGAGATCGTCATCGGACATGATGATGTCCTGATAGGTCGCGCCCGCCGGGATCATGGGGTAGACGTTTTCCTCGGGCCGCACGATGATGTCGAGCAGATACGGTTCGTCCGGGTCAGCGAGCATCCGCTCATAAGCGGCGCGCAGGTCCTCCTGGCGGGAGACTCGTTCCGCCGTGACGCGATACCCGTGGGCAATCGCGAGAAAGTCCGGGTAAATGTCCACCTCGCCGACGCGCTTCACCATAGTCGCTGGATCACTCAGGCTGCTTTCCGCCCGGCGTCCTTTATAAATCATATCCTGCCATTGCCGCACCATGCCCAGCCATTGGTTGTTGATCACCACCACTTTGACGCCTATGCCGTAGCGGTGGCAGGTGCTCAACTCATGGATGGTCATGTTCAGACTGCCGTCCCCATCAATGTCGATCACCATGCGCTCTGGACAGCCGACCTTCGCTCCGATGGCCGCAGGCAAGCCAAAGCCCATGGTTCCGAACCCTGAGCTACTGAGAAAGGAGCGCGGTCGGCGCACTTGGTAGTGTTGCATCGCCCACATTTGGTGCTGTCCGACGCCGAGCGTGACGAGCGCGTCGCCGTCGGTTATATGACTGAGGAGGGCGATGGCATACTGCGGCGTGAGTTCCCGTGTCTCGGCCACCTGGAACGGATAGCGTGCTTTCTGGTCGGTGACGTAGCGCACCCAGTCCGCGTAGTCACCCGGCTGCGCGGCCTCAACCAACTGTTGCAGCGCCTGGCGCAAGTCGGCACAGATTGGCAGCGTGACCGGTTTATTCTTGTTCAGCTCCGCCCGGTCAACATCAATATGGATGATCGTGCCGTGCTTGATGAACTCGCTCACTTTGCCGGTCACGCGATCGTCAAAGCGGACGCCCACCGCTAACACTAAGTCCGCTTCGTTGACCGCCACGTTGGCGTACTTCGCGCCGTGCATCCCCAGAGCATGCAATGCCAGCGGGTGGTCCGGGGGAAACACGCCGAGCCCCATGATCGTGGTGGTCACCGGACAGCCTAACTTCTCAGCGAGTCGCACCAGCAGGGGGGCGGTATCCGAACTGGCCACACCGCCACCGACATACAGGATCGGGCGCCGGGCGGCGCGGAGGAGCTGACAGCACACCTCAAGTTGGGAAGGGGAGATCGGCCCAATGGGTGGCTCAGGGGGGGCGATCTCCGCCGGCATACGGGGCGGTGTGTAGTGGCCCCGCGGGTCGCGTGGATAATGTTGCTGGATGTCTTTCGGGATGTCGATCAGCACGGGGCCTGGTCGATTGCCGGCCGCTAGTGCGAAAGCCTGCCTCACCACCGCTGGGATGCTGGCGACACTGTCAATGAGGAAGCTCTTCTTGGTGATAGGGGTCGTGATCGCCACGATGTCCACTTCTTGAAAGGCATTCTTGCCGAGTAGATGGGAAGGGACGTTGCCGGTAATCGCCACGATCGGGACGGAATCGCTATTGGCATCGGCGATGCCGGTCACGAGGTTGGTGGCTCCCGGACCCGAGGTCGCCAGACACACGCCCACTTTCCCGGTTGCCCGTGCGAATCCCTCGGCGGCATGGGCTGCCCCTTGTTCATGCTCGACGCGGATGCAGCGAATCCCGTACTCCTGAAGCACGTCGAAAATTTCCAGGTTCGCGCCACCGGGATAACCGAAGAGCACGTCCACGCCTTCGAGCGTGAGGCACCGGGCGAGGATTTGCGCCCCGCGCAAGGCATGGGCGCGATCTTCCACCTTAATCTCGGACAGCGGTGCCCCAAGAATCGTGGGGACGTCGTCATAGGTGATGTCATCCGCGCCGCCGGGGTCCGTACCGACCGGCAGCGGATGCTCAGTCACGTCCAGAGCAGTAGCGTGCACGAGTTGGTCTGAGAGAGTCAAGTTTTTCATAGTCTAGTACTCAGTGAGACTCCTTCTTATGCCTCTCCACGCTGTCGGTCGAGAGTCTCGCCCATTGCCGTTCACGATTGAGCGTCGGCGGCCGAGCTGTATCGGCTCAAGCTAACGCTGCAACAAGCAAATCAAAAGGCAAAAGGCCAAAATAAAAGCCGGTCCCCGACCCCCGATCCCCAAGGCGAAGCCTGCTTCCTGAAAGCCATTGAGGTTGCGCGTAAGCAACAAGCCAAGTCGCTCGAACCGCGCGCCGTGATGAGCCTGGTCCGATTACGACAACAACAAGCAGCTCGGCCCGAATCACGTAACATGGATCACGCAGCACGTACTATTATGCTCAATGAAGCACACACAATGTTATCCGAAATCTACAGCTGATTCACCGAAGGGTTCGACACCACGGATTTGCAAGAGGCGAGGACACTGATTGAGTCAGCGAGCCACTGAGCCATCGAGCCATTGAAGGATTGTTTTCATCAATGACCCGATGAACAAATGACTCAATACAAGGACTTGCAAGAGGCCAAGCTGTTGCTGAGTGAATCAGCGTGAAAAGAGAAACGATGAGACAGATGAAGGTGGAATGGGTCGGTTGCTTTGCTGCGCTGGTTGCGTGCGGTTGACCCTCCTTACAAGTCGTTCATGAACCGTACCATGCGCGTGTCGACCTCGTAGCCGATAGCGCGCCAGAACCCCATGGCCCACGGGTGCTCCTGTTCGACCCACGCGGTAATGCGCCCCGCACCTTGACGAACGAGACACCGCTCCACCTCTCTCACCAACGCACGGGCGATCCCGTGCCGCCGAAAGTCGGGATGCACGGCTAACCGATAGATGTTCCCACGCCAGCCGTCGAAACTGCCGATGACAGAACCGACAATCTGTCCTTGAGCTTCCGCCACCAGCACGACGGTAGGACTTGCAGTGATGGCGCGGGAAAGATCTTCGACCGTATCCGTCGGACTGACAGTCGTCTCAGCTTGTCGCCACAAGGCGAGCACGGCTTCTGTTTCGGCAGGCTGACACTCACGAATGGCAAAGAAACGGTCAGGTTCCATGATCACTTTCCTCATATAGGCAAAAGGCCTGCTTACTCGCGAGTTGTCTACGTTCTTCTTCGCTTCACCGTTCAATTGATCGGGAACGCTAGGCTCTGGTCTCCCCGACTTCGCTACCGCCGCTGCCCGACGACGAACTGCGTCACGTTACGGAAATGGCGCTGGCCGTCGCCGTGTGGCCACATCGCCGCCAAGACTGCCGCCTGCGCCTCCTGTTGTCGTTCGGACGCAAGTTGCGCGGTAGTTACCTTGGCGAGCAAGTCCCAGGCTGAGGTGAAATCATCAAAGTCAAATCCGAGCGTCTCGGTCTCGACGTGGATATCAATGCCCGCATCCGCTAGTTGCGCTAGAAAGGGTGTCGGGTCCGCCAATGCTCCAGGTCCAACTCCAGCGACGGGCGGTGTCGGTGCGAAGCGACCAGCAGTCTGCTGGAACCAGACAATGTCGCACTGTTCCGGCCCGGCCCACACGGCAGCGACGAAGCGGCCGCCAGGGCGGAGCACTCGCGCGATTTCTCGTGCGGCCGCGGCGCGATCAATGAGTATCTACTTTAAATTCCAAGGCAACCCGAAAAATCGCCAAAATATCTTGACAAATAGCCGCTAAACACACACACTTTATGGACTTTGAACAGAGAAGACTTACAGGCTGAAATCAACGCCATCGACCAAGAAATCGCCCAACTGG
>CAMBFS010000172.1 GCA_945865755.1 Klebsiella pneumoniae | reverse complement strand
TTTGAGCGCATGAAAAACCGCGACATCTGGGCGAATCGGCTGGGCGACAACGACTCGCTCTCCAGGGTTGAACGGGTTCTCTTGCACCAATAAGTCAGGGCGATACGTGAGAATGTCGCTATGCAACAGTCCACGAACGGCGAGAAACGGCAGTCCCATCGATCCAGCCTGGATCATGCTGTAGAGCACCCCTCAGGTCGTGTCCTTCATCTTGATAAGTCCCGCCCGGACCGCGCGTTGAAAGTTGGGGGCCGCACCATACACACTCAACGCGCAGGAGCAGGTTTCGTACTCCGCGATCGCCCCCGCGCCGATCAGCAAATCCGCGTTCAAGCCTCCGCCGGTGAGCGTCACCAAGCGCAGTTGTTGGATTCCTCGGCGAATAATCGCGCGCAAAAAGGCCATCGGGGCATTGTCCACCGTTGAGGAGGTCAAGCCGATGAGATCGCCGGTTTTGACACTGGCCGCTGCTGTTTCGAGACTGACGAGTTTGTCTTTCATAAAGAGAATCCCTTCTCCGCCGTGCTCGTCTCCATATTCATACCTAGTAAAACTCCCGCGGGTGCAGTAAAAAGGGCCGCTCAGCAGGGACTCTATGGACAATTCCGACTCCCCCTACAAAATTTCGCCGACCCACCTCCGCGCATTATACCAACATGTGTGGTACCACAACCTCAAGATTCCTCTCTTCTACAGCATGTTAGTTGGCTGTGGATACGTGGCGTGGAATACGTCTTCCCCCTTCGTGGAGTGGGTGATGTACGGGGCAATGGGCTACCTGTGGATGAGTATTGTCACGTTCATGCACGACTGCACGCATAGTGTGCTCTTCAAGGCGAGATGGAAGAACTGGGCGTTTGGCATTTTCTCGACCCTGCCGATCATCATCACCTTCATCTCGTTCAAGGAAGACCACCTTGAGCACCACCGCTACAACCGTACCACCAGAGACCCCGATGCCTTTACGATGGGAAAACGAACAGCCGCCGATTTTCTCCTGTTTTACGCCTACGTGCTCATCGGCGGCGTGCTCACCATTGTACAGTTCCTCTTGCTCTATCCCGCGCAAAAGTTTCGTGGCGAGAAGCTGGCCATTCATTGCGCTGAGATCGCGTTACGAGTAGTCGTCTATACTGGGCTCATTCTTTGGACGATGGAATTAGGAGTGTTGGATCGCTTCCTGAAGCTGTGGCTCATTCCTGGATATATTTTTTCCCTGCTGAACAGCATGCGGTTCATCGCCGAACACTACGACACGCCGTGGGAAGCCGGGCAACTCGAAGGCACCCGCACCATCGTGAGCAATCAGATCAATAGTTTTTTCTGGAACAACATCAACTACCATATTGGCCACCACGTCTATCCAGGAGTGCCGTGGTATCACCTGCAAAAGCTGCACGCGGCGATGCAACCGGAGATCACCCAGCGGAAGGCGACCGTGGATTCGAGTTACGTCCGTATCTTCTTGACCGCCTGTTACGCTGGGCCAGAAAGCATCGAACGCAACGCCGAGCGGACAAGTCTCAGACGAGTCGCGGGCCAGTCTAGGGCCAGTCTAGGGCCAGTCTAGGGCCAGTCACTGCAAGTCGCGGTCAAGTCTGGAAACTGTCTCTCACTTATTTGCGACTTGCTTTGGACTTGTCCTCGACTTGCGGAGACTTGCCTTTGACCTGCCACCAGTGACAGAATGCGAAGGACCCGAAGGCGATTGTCAGTCGGCGAATTTATCCATAAACCCTTCAACCCTCAAAGAAAGGAGTTTCTCTATGGCTACCGCGGAATTTGAAGCGCAACAACTCTTAAAGGCGTATCGGAAAGGATTGATTTCCGACGAGCTGTTCGAGGAACAGATGCGAGAAATTGGCGTCTCGCCAAAGAACGGGAAGGCTGGGCTTGATGTCGAGAACGTCTTCGCTCACAAGGGGAAGATGTTCGAGATGCTGCAAAAGACACCGCAGAGTCAGACTGGGGTATTCACGGTGCCCGCGAACCACAAGGGAGATAAGGAGAATACCCACAAAGGCGACCAACTGATCTATGTGATCGAAGGATGCGCGGTGGCGCGGGTCTCCGGCAAAGAGCAGGAAATCAAGGCTGGCGATCTGCTCATGATCCCCGCCGGCGCACCGCATACCTTAACCACGGGAAGTGACAAGATGTTTGGGTTTACCGTGTTTGCCCCGCCGGAAATGCAGTAATAAGAAGTAGTCAGTAGTCAGTAGTCAGTAGTCAAAAGGGTTCACATTTCCCCTCTACTGGCTACTGGCTACTCATTTCCCCCTACTGGCTACTGACTACTGGCTACTGACTACTCATTTCCCCCTACTGGCTACTGACTACTTATTCCCCCCCCCCGTTATCCCACCTCCACTCCATCCCCCACCCGTACCATCCCCGTTCGTTTCACTGTGACGTACACCCCAAGATGCTGACTGTGATACTGCACCAAAGTGCGGAGAATCCGCGGGTCCTTAGGCAGAGTGCCTTGAGGAAGAGTCGTCATCACACAGCGAATCGTGGGGACGACAACTTGCAGTTCGACTTCTCCAATACGAATCGCTTTTCCTTTCCAGGATTCTTCTTCCTTCTCATCACTCGCGCCAGCCGAGGCAATCACGATATTGGGCCGAAACCGTTCCGGCGCGAACTGACCTTCGGGATAATGCTGGGCGAGGGAGCGCAGACTGGCGGTGGTCAGGATGTGAAGCGGATACGCATCAAAGTAGGTGCCAAGGGGAGACACGTAGTGGAAGAGGTCTTCTGGAATCCCTTCAAATGACGGCAACGGCTCTCCCTCTTCAAGACCCAAGACTTCGCGGAGTTCCTTGGGGTCGCGCTCCTTGCGGCGGTAATGGTCGGTGTTCTCAGCCGGTTGCCGTGGCCACAGGGTCACCGGACGACCAAGTGCTTGCGTCAGACGCGCGTTGATGTCCCCATCGTCGGTCCGCACCGTCGCGCCTCCTGGCAACGTCACTTCCGCTGGTGGAATACGCGCTTCGACTGGCGATTCCAAGTACCGAGCGGAGCACTGAAACAGCGTGGGAATCTTTTTGGCTCCACGGATTTCCCCGGCTTGTTCATCACGAATGGCGTACCCACGGTCGCCGGGGAACCCTAACCGACTGACCGGGACGGTATCAAGTTGTTCGCCGAGCATGGATTTGACGGGATAACGCCAGAGGGTCTGTACTGTTCCAACTTTCATAGAGACTCCTTAGGACTTGTCAAGAATAACTTGCCGATTTGGCTAGTGGGTGCCACTGCTGGCTTGTCCAGCAGTGTTCTATGCTCGGTAAGTTATTTCCTGACGGTGCCTCACTCTTCACTCTTCACTCTTTACTCAATCCAAACGCCTCCCCCGCCTTCGCAACAATCATCTGTCCAATCGCCAGCGACGCCGTTGCTCCTGGTGAAGGCGCGTTCAGCACGTGCAACGCCTTGCCGGTCACGGAAAACACGAAGTCATCGACCAAGGCTCCACTTGAAGCAATCGCTTGAGCACGAACACCGCTGCCACCCGGCTGGAGATCCTCAGCGGTCAATTCCGGCAACAGCCGTTGCAACGCTTTCACGAAAGCAGCCTTGCTGAACGAACGGACAACTTCTCCCATCCCCGTGTACCAGTACCGACGCGCCATTTTCCAAAAGCCAGGGAACGTCAATGTCTCACGCAGATCGCGCGGGACGAAATCACTTTTCTTGTAGCCTTCCCGCGCGAACGCGAGCACCGCGTTCGGTCCAGCTTCAACGAGTCCGTCAATCGTGCGGGTGAAATGCACCCCAAGAAACGGCAGCGCGGGGTCGGGCACGGGATAAATGAGGTTCTTGACCAAACTTCGTCGATGAGGAGCCATCGTATAATACTCGCCACGGAACGGGACAATTTGCATATCAGGAGAAGCTCCCGTCATGCGCGCGACGCGATCACACAGCAGCCCACCACAATTCACCAGATATTGCGTCGCCACCGTCCCTTGAGAAGTTTCGACCATGAACCCTTCGGTTGTCTGAACGATGCGGTTGACTTGATGGCGGAGGCGAATCTCGCCACCATGTTCCTGAACGAGTTTTGCGTATGTCCGCGCCACCCGTGGGAAATCAATAATGCCGGTGGAAGGAACATGCAGCGCTTTGATGCCGGTCGCGTGCGGTTCGAGTTCGCGCAATCGCTCCGGGCCAATCATCTCCATGCCCACCACACCATTGGCTGTGCCCCGGCGATACAGCTCTTCGAGCCGTGACAGCTCTTCAGCCGTCGTCGCGACAACCACCTTGCCACACCGCTCATAAGGAATGCCGTGCTGGTCACAGAACGTGACCAGTGCTTGAGCGCCCGTCACACACGTTCGCGCTTTAAGCGAGCCTGGTTTGTAGTAGATGCCGGAATGAATGACGCCGCTGTTGTGGCCGGTCTGATGCGCGGCAAGCTGCTCTTCTTTCTCCAGCACTACGAGACGCAGGCGCGGGTAACGCTGGGTCACCTCCATCGCGGTGGCGAGCCCAATAATGCCACCGCCAATAATCGCGAGATCAAACGTGCCGTCCATAGCTCACGGAAAAAGGCCGGGGAAATGTAAGCCCGTGGTTTCGGGAAGCGCGAACATCAGGTTCATGTTCTGGACCGCTTGTCCGGCGGCGCCACGGCCAAGATTATCAATCGCGGCGATGGCGATGGCGGTCGACGTCCGCGTATCAATTTTGACCGAGACATCGCAGTAGTTGGAACTCAGCGTCGCTTTCGTCTGCGGCAGCGTGTCGTGCAACACGCGGACAAATGGCTCATCGCGATAGGTCTCTTGATAGAGGCGCATGGCGTCCGCGTCAGCCAGTTGTTTGGCCAACGGCGCGTACACAGTGGCGAGAATCCCACGAGTCATGGGAATCAGGTGGGGCGTAAAAACCACGCGCAGAGCGGTTTTCGCGACGCCAGAAAGTTCTTGTTCAATCTCGGCGATATGATTGTGGCCGGTCACGCTATACGCGCGCACATTCTCATTAGTCTCCGAAAAACCAAAGCCACCACCACCGCCACGACCAGCACCAGAGACCCCGGATTTCGCATCAATCACGATGCCGCTGGTCTGGACGACCCCAGCTCGCAAGAGAGGAATCAGGGCGAGAAGCGAAGCGGCGGGATAGCACCCGGGATTGGCGAGAAGTCGCGTTTTCGCGATGGCCGCGCGGTGCAGCTCCGGCAGGCCGTACACTGCTTCCGCGAGATACGACGGGGCGGTGTGCTCCACTTTGTACCACGTGGGATAGAGCGTGGCGTCACGCAAGCGAAAGTCGGCGGCGATGTCGATTACTTTGCTTCCGTTATGAAGCAGCGCGGGCACCAGGTGCATCGCCTTCCCACTGGGAAGAGAAACGAAAGTGACATCGGAGTCGCGTCCAATACGGTCAGCATCGACCGCGATCATGATCTGATCGACGAAGCCGCGCAGGTTGGGATAGAGCCCGGACATGGTCTGCCCTTGCTGGCTTTCCGCGGTCACATGCACGATTTCAACCTGGGGGTGCATGGTGAGCAGCCGAACCGTCTCCGCTCCTCCGTAGCCCGATGCGCCAATAACACTCGCACGAATCTTTTTCACTCACACACTCCTCATCAATTCTTGTTGACTGTGTGAGTCCCTAACACAGCGCGCCGGGGAGAGCAACGCGCGGCTCACGCCAGGCCGTTGCCAGCCAGTCTGACTGTGATTAACTGTGCACCGGGATGGGGAAGCCATGAAATTACTGAGTACCCGCAAAGTTTTCGCCGTCGGGAGTTTTTTACTGATTCATGGACTCGCATTTGCCTTGGATGCCGCCGAAGAGCAAAAAGTCGATACGCTGATTCAGATTGTCCGCTCCATGCGAGAAGAGAAATTCATTCGCAACGGCCAGGAGTACGACACCGACAAAGCCGTGCGGTTAATCACCTACAAATACAACAAGGAGAAACCCGCCCTCACCACCGCGACTGAGTTCATCGAGAAGTGCGCGGCCAAATCCAGCACGACCGGCATGCCCTACCAGATCAAATTCCCGGACGGAAAGGTCCAAAACAGCGAGGACTTCTTGAAGGCGAAGCTTGGAGAACTTGAGCGGAACGGAAAAAATCCGTAAGGGGCTGTCAAAAAATAACTGACGGACAGAGAACACTGCTGGACAAGCCAGCAGTGGCACTCGTTAGCGGAACGGAAAAAATCCGTAAGAGTGTGTCTGCAAACCGAGGGAGCCATGTCATTGCGAGGAGTCGGACGACGAAGCAATCTCCAACAAAACAAAGATTGCTTCGCTGCTCGCAATGACACGGTTGCTTAGAGCCTATCCGAATAACTCTGCAACTCATTGAAGCTGAATGCCGCAAATGGGTTTTTCGGATAGGCTCTTAACTTAACGCCATTGCCCATCCGGGAGAGGGAACTTCGGAACCCACGGACTTCATCCTATTGCTCTCAGGCCCCGCGTGGCGTCGCCCATCCACTTCGCAACCCGCGAATTTTCCTTGACAAGTCGGACCCACTTGGCTACAGCAAGCAACGGAACGGTCATCATTGCACTACAACCAGCATTGCCAAAAGGAGGGCTTCATAATGACGACGACACATGTCTCAAAATCCGCGGCCGTCCGGGCGCGGCTCAGTCACCCCGTGATCGACTCTGATGGTCACACGGTGGAGTTTGAACCTGGCGTCATGGAGTGTTTGCACACGATCGGCGGTCCCGGCATCGTCGAGCGCTATAAAACCAAACGCATGGACGGCATGGCGTCCAGCTTGGGCGGGATGCTGAATTGGCATCGCCTGTCCCCGGAAGAGCGGCGCGATCAACGCCTCACCGTGCCGCCGTGGTGGGCCCTGCCCGCCAAGAACACGCTGGATCGCGCCACCTCCATGTTGCCGAAACTCCTCTACGAACGCTTGGATGAGATGGGAATCGATGTCTCGGTGCTCTATCCCACCTTTGGCTTACTGGCACCGCACCTGGATGACGAAGAAATTCGTCGGGCCGCGTGTCGCGCGTTCAACACCTATCACGCCGACATCTTTCGCGAGTATGGAGATCGCCTGATTCCTGTCGCTGTCATTCCGATGCACACGCCACAAGAGGCGGTGGAAGAACTCGACTACGCCGTCAACACCCTGGGTATGAAAACGGTGATGCTGGCGGGCCACGTGCTCCGACCAGTTCCGGCAGTGGCGCGCACGACGCCAGAGGCCGCCCGCTTCGCGTATTGGCTCGACACCTTCTGTCTCGATAGTGACTACGATTATGATCCGGTGTGGGCCAAGTGCGTGGAACTGAAAGTCGCCCCCACTTTCCATTCCGTGGGGATGGGCTGGGGCAGCCGCACATCCACGTCCACCTACATGTACAACCACATTGGCCACTTCGCCGCCGCTGGGGAAGCGCTCTGCAAAGCCCTATTTTTTGGAGGTGTGACCCAACGCTTCCCCACGCTAAAGTTTGCCTTTCTCGAAGGGGGGACCAGTTGGGGAGCGGACCTATACGCCGCCCTCATCGCGCGATGGAATAAACGCAATCCCGAAGCGCTGGAAAACTATAACCCAGCGAATCTCAACGTCGAGCAGCTCCTGGATCTCTGCCAACGGTACGGAGGCCGCGTCACCGAAGGCAAGCTTGATCTGCTCGCCAACGCCAGTGGCGCGACCATCAACACCAAAGCCGCGCCCGAACAAAAGAACGACTTCTGGCGCTGCAACATCACCAAACGTGAAGATATTCGCGATCTCTTTGTCCCCCATTTTTATTTTGGCTGCGAGGCCGACGATCCGATGAACGCCACGGCCTTTAACACCACGGCCAATCCCTTTGGGGCCAAGCTCGGCGCGGTGTACAGCTCCGATATTGGCCACTGGGATGTTCCCGACATGACCGAAGTGACCGAAGAGGCATACGAGTTGGTGGAACATGGCGTCATCACCGAGGAACATTTCCGCGATTTTGTCTTCACCAATCCGACCACACTCTGGACCCTGATGTCAGGACACTTATTTCAAGTTACTGAATTTATTAGGCTTCTTCGCCGATTTCGCCCAGCACGAAAATTATTTTGCCACACCCAGAAAGCAACAAGCAGTTTTCTCAGCAGAATAATCAAAGGTTCGTACGATAACAGCC
>CAMBFS010000171.1 GCA_945865755.1 Klebsiella pneumoniae | reverse complement strand
GCCAGTCCTTTTATCTGAATACACCCCAAACACTCCAACAGGGGCGTAAAAAGTGACAAAATTTGTCACTTTCCCGTTTTCCCCCTCAGAAAGTGACCTCACCGCTTGCCATAGGAGTGTGCCATTGTTGTGTGGTCTGATTTAGCCGGACTAGGCCCAGATCACGCACGTAGTCGATGACGTACACACACCGATAGCGCCCCTGGCTGTTCAGGTGCTCCAGCAACGCCAATAAACACGACGTCTTGCCAGTCTGTCGGGGGGCGTGCAGCACGAAATACTTTTCTTGGTCGATTAACGGGACAATCTCGTCGAGCTTGATCCGCACGAGCGGCGACAGACAGTAATGATCCCGCGGCTTGATAGGTCCAGCCGTGTTGAAAAAGCGCATAGCAACCTCGCGAATACTCAAGCCAGAAGTAGCAGGCATGCCCTGCTCTCGCTAGTTGCTTGCAACTGTGTGAGGAAGGTGATGAAAAAGCGCCAGTGTTTCAGAGGACCAACGCTCTTCGCCACTCACGCGGAAAGGATATCCCCATGCCAGACTTTCAAACCGGATCAATTCACGCCAACGGTATGCGCTTCCACTATTTGGAGAAAGGTGAGGGGCCGTTAGCCCTCTGCCTGCACGGGTTTCCAGATTCAGCGTGGACCTATCGCTATCTGCTACCGAAACTCGCCGAGGCTGGCTATCGCGCGGTCGCGCCGTTTATGCGCGGCTATGCCCCGACCGAGATTCCACCCGATGGTCGCTACGATACGAAAACACTTGCCGCCGATGCTAACGCGTTGCACGCCGTGCTGGGGGGGAAGAGTGACGCGGTGCTGATCGCGCATGACTGGGGCGCGGTGACTGCGTATGGCGCGTTGTCCGCCGACCCACAGCGTTGGCGGCGAGCGGTGATTGGTAATGTTCCCCCGTTTGCCGTTTTCGGGCAGCTTGCCTTTACGTATGCGCAGCTCAAACGATCCTTCTACTTCTGGTTCTTTCAGATCGCGATCGCCGAGGGCATCGTCGCCGCCAACGACCTCGCGTTTATCGACGGCCTGTGGGGCGACTGGTCGCCGGGGTACGACGCGACCTACGACTTAGGCCGGGTCAAGGAATGCCTTCGCAATCCTGACAATCTCCGAGCGGCGATGGGCTATTATCGGACCATGTTCAACCCCGCGCGCTTCGGCACGCCGGAAGGGGTCGCGGAGCAAACCGCTACCTGGGGCACCCCCATCACAGTCCCGACCTTGTATCTTCACGGTACGACTGATGGGTGCATCGCGCTTGACGCGGACACGGCGAAAGCGATTCCACCGTTTCTCGGCCCCGGGTCGGAGGTCGAGCGGATTGAGGGAGTTGGACATTTCTATTTGGTTGAGAAACCCACGGAGATCAACGCGCGGATTGTGCGGTTTCTGCAACGGGTGTGAAGAGTGCTGACTTTTTGTGCTCAAACAGGAGGCTCTCATGGTACAGATTGGCAATCACCTCAAAATGACAGTGCCCCATCATCTTCGCTCGCGGACTCGCGAGTTCTATGTTTCAGTCCTCAACTGCCAACCGCTCAACAGTCCCAGTGCCGACCTTGACCTCTACGAGTTCACTGGCGGCTTTGTCTTGGGGCTCTTTTTTGCGCCGGAAGCCGAGGCGCTCTCGGAGACCGACTACCTGAAAGGGCTGTGGCTGGAGCTGAAAGTGGCGGACCCGGAAGCCCTCAAGGCGCGACTCCTCGCGTTTGGAGTCAAAGAGGTCGAGTTTCCTGACCCGACCCGGTTCTTTTTTCAAGCGCCTGGAGGACAGGTGTTTCGGGTCGCTCCGCTCGACGGGGGACTCTAGCGGCATTTAGTACCGCGCCATCCAACTCGCCACCAGCCCACGTTCCAATCCCTTGGCCCCGCGCATCCACGAGCGGGTTGAGGAATCTCCGGCTTCAACTCGTACATCTTGGGTCTCATCCATCGTCAGCCGCTTGGCGAAGTCGGTCAGCAGAATGGCGAATCCCAACTGCCGCCCTGAGGCGGCGGTGAGGTAGCCCGCCAGTCCATCCGCGTAGTTCATGGTGCCAGACTTGGCTCTGACATTCGGAATCGGAGCGCCTTTGAGTCGCTCCCAGCGTGGGGGCGTGAGGAGTTCGGGAAATGGCACGACCCCGGCTGAGACCGTCCATCCGTGACGCAAGATCGCGGCGAGTTGTCGTGGAGAAATACGGGTTCCCGTGCTGAGCCCGGAATGATTCGCGCAGACCAGCCCTTCCCACGGGCCGTTCGGTAACGTCCGCCGATACCAATCCCCCACCACCGTGGCCGATTCTCGCACCGACAACGGCCGCCCCGCCAACTTGCGTGAGGTGACTTGCCCAATCAATTCCGCTGACAGATTGTTACTGTGCTTGAGCACGCCAGCGGCGACTTCCGGCAGGGGGGCACTCCAGTGCGTGTAAAGCGGCGGCGCATTGTCAGGCACCCGGCCTGGTTGTGGTGGTGGCAGCTCAATGCCCTGTTTGCCGCAGAGCGTCTGAAAAAGGGACGCGGCAACCCGACCAGGGTTGCTCCTCACCGGCAGTTCGATCCACCCTTGGCGTGGCAACGTCGGGGAAAGCAGCCAGCGGTCCACGTCCGTTTCCTCGTGCAGAAATTGCACTTTCCGGTCGAATGCACTGGGGAGCATACCAGTGGTGATCGCCAAGACCGGAACCGCGCCACCTTTCGCATGGGAAAACACGGAAGCAGCAAACGCGGGAGCGCCGCGCTTTTGTTCCCAATGGAGCTGGATACGATTGTAATTGATGGAGAGGGCGCTGAGGCCGGGATTATAGGACGCCACCACGGCTTGTTTTGGTTCGATCTGTGTCGCGGGCACGAGAAAACTGTCGTCGAAATAAAAGTTGCCCACCACACGGGAGATGCCCGCTTGTCGCAGGGCGGTGATGAACTCATGCAGATCGTCAGTCGTCAACGTCGGATCGCCACCGCCACGGAGATAGACATCGCCCCGCAAGGTGTTCTCGGTGACCTCTCCAATAGTGAACAGCGACGTGGCGAAGCGATAGTCGGCGCCGAGCACCTGGAGCGCGGCGATCACCGTGGCCGCCTTGAACGTGGACGCGGGAACGCGGGGTTCATCGGGACGATGGGCTTCGACCATGCTGCCGTCGTGCAAATCAAAGAGCAGGTAGCCAACGTCGGTGTCCGCGAACCGCGAGCGCGCGAGCAGTTCCTCTGATGAACGGACCGGTTCCGGGGCTTTGGCAACCGCGGGAGCTGAAGGGCGGGGCCGTTTTCGTTTCCGCGCCTCCGCGGTCGTCGGCAGTCCGATGAATCCGAGGAGAACAATCAGGGTGAGGATGCGAAACCAGTGTATTGTCATGGGGAAATGAACAGGTAACCGTCAGAGACTGACGCGTGTCGCGGGCAACAAGGAACGTTCACTTGAGCCCCCTCACCCTAGCCCTCTCCCAGCCGGGAGAGGGAATTCGGAACTCGGAACTCGGAACCCAAAACTCACTCACTTCATGCCATATTACGCGAAAGTCGCCGCCACCGCGCCGACCGACGAGAAGAGCGACTCCCAGCGGTCACCTTTGCTAATAGGCGTGGGTTTGGTGAATGACCCCGACATGATCCGTTGCCCTGGCTCCAAGGCCATTCCATACGTCGCGAGGTGATTCGCCAACCAAGCGATGCTCTCCAGTTGGTTATCAATCACCTCCGTGCCGACGACCTTGGCGACCACGTCACGGTTGCGCTTCATCTCAACGGTGATGGCTCCAAGGGCAAGCGTGGCGGGATAGGGCGAGAGCGCGGCGCCGGTCACATAGCCCCATTGCGCGACATCATCGGCGACACCGAGCGGCATGTCTTCCAACATGTTCACCCGCATGTCCACGACCTCAAACGCGGGAGCAACAGCGGACACCACCGCTAACACCTGCGCGGGAGTGACCTCGGGACCGGAGAGTCGTTTGCCAATCGTGAAGCAGAGCTCGGACTCAATCAGCGGTTTGCGCATGTCGCCATGATTGAAAGTGTTGCCGCTGGAAAAGTGGCGCTCGGCGAACAACGGCGCGAAGACTGGCGCGGACAGACCAAAGGCTTGTCGCGCCGCCACGGCGGAGAGGCCAATTTTCCAACCCGCCAGGGTTTCGCCCGCAGCTTGTCGACGGGCCAGGATGTTCAGTTGCACGCGATACGCATCTGCCATCGTCAATTGTTTATGTAACGTGGCCGCCGGTGCCCCCCTCGTGGCGGCGGATTGCCAGAGGATATTGGTTGCGTCGTCGATGTTCATGAATCACACCTCTTGAAATGAGTAGGGGCACGGTGTCCCGTGCCCCTACTCTTGCAACGATCATGGGTTGAACGGCTTACGCACGTCCATTGCGCAGGAGTTTGCCGGACAGCGCACCGGTGCAGTCGCCATCTTGGAAGGTGACTTGTCCGTTGACGATGATGGAATGATAGCCTTTCGCCCGTTGGATGCGGCGCCATTCACCACCCGGAAAGTCGTGGACGATCTCGCCAATCCAATCCGGCTCGATCCCTAGTCCGTTGAGGTCATACACGACCACATCGGCGGCCAACCCTTCACGCAGGATGCCGCGGTCCACGAAGCCCGCCGCTTTGGCTGGCAGCGCGGATAACCGGTAGTGAGCTTCTTCCAACGTGACCCGCTTCTCGTCCCGGACCAACCAAGCAAGGAAATCGGTCGTGAACGCGCCACCGGTAAAGAACTTGGTGTGCGCGCCACCATCCGACACGCCGGGGAAGGTGTAGTCGGAGTCGTTGATCATTTCGGCCATGTATTCGGCGTTGAAGCCTTTGTTGGGGCCGAGGAACTCCACCTTGAGTTCACTGGCGAGCGAGAGGTCGAGCATCACATCAACCGGCGTCTTGCCTTCTTCTTGGGCGATCTGACCCAGCGACTTGCCGACGTATTTTTCCAGAGCCGGCTTGCCGCCATTGCTCTGCACGAGGAGCCCAGGGATGGAGCCGCCCACACCAGCCTGAATGACTTGAAGCCGACGATCGGCTTCTTCCGCCTCGCGTTTCACGGCTTCGCGCAGCGCCGGGTTTTGCATCTTGGCGAGTTTTTCCTTGACGGTTCCGGTGGTGAGTTCACGCCACGCTGGGCTAGCATCGTAGAGATTCCAGTGTTCAAGAGTGAAAGCGAAACCGGTACGAATCGTGCCGGTCTGACCATAAATCGGCAGCCCCTTCGCGCGCGCCCGCTCGAGCCATTGCAGGCTACGGCGGTGGACCTTCGCATCCTTGCGGGCTGGAACAATCGCGTTGTGGAGGATGGGGCGCTGCGCGGTCGCCGCCAGCTTCTCCAAGAAGGCCAAGTCAGATTTGATGTTGCCGGTCGATTGCGTGATCTGCATGGAGCCATCGCCACGCAGGCACAACACTTCGGCGAGGCAGAGGATGTCTTCGTCACACATGGTGTCGGTGACCATCGGCGAGCCGTCGTAGTCGGCTTGCGTCGAATCTGGTCCGAGGCGTTGGAGGGAGAAGCCACTCAATCCGGCCTCCATGCCTTCTTTCAAGAGCAGTTGCATACGCTTGCGTTCGGCCTCGGTGGCGGGCCGGGATTTCGCGGCTTCGAGCCCCATGACGTAGGTCATCAGTGATGCCGTGGGCATGTATTGGATACAGTTCACGCCGAGAGGCGCGCGCGCGAGCGAATCGAGATATTCCGGAATGGTCTCCCAGTCCCATTTCATGCCGGCTTTCATGGCGTCATACGGGATGGCTTCGGTGCGGGTCATGGTGAGCATCGAGCGTTCGCGGAAGTCGGGCGCGACTGGCGCGAAACCGAAACCGCAGTTCCCCAGAACCACCGAGGTGACACCGTGCCACCCGGAGATGGTGCAGTAGGGGTCCCAACGGATTTGGGCATCGTAGTGGGTGTGCAGATCAATGAAGCCGGGGGCCACGATCAGCCCATCGGCGTCGATGGTTTTGTCGGCGCTGCCTTGGGCGGCACCGCCCACTTGGGCGATCTTGCCATCCTTGATCCATACGTCGGCT
The DNA here is from genome assembly GCA_945865755.1 of Klebsiella pneumoniae. Taxonomy (GTDB): domain Bacteria; phylum Desulfobacterota; class Binatia; order Bin18; family Bin18; genus JABFSC01. The sequence goes on along the minus strand of CAMBFS010000171.1, from coordinate 2,128 downwards.
TGACGGCGTGGGGCACGTGAACCGTCAACGACTGTTCCGCCCTTAATATGTAGGTCGTACATAGACATGATGATTCCCTCCTTCAAAGGTAATGAGTCCGTGCGGGGTCCCTTTCTTTGCGCGTCACGGCTGTCAACACCTATAGAACAAGGACGGTCAGGAAGGCAAGGGACGGGGGAGAAAAGGAAACGGGGAATCGGAAAGTTTGAGAATCCTTATGAGGCTCCGACCGCGAAGAACCACACGCGATCTCCGGACATCGCCAATGCTCGGCTCGCGGTCCCTCAATGCATCGAGTAACACCGCAAACCCTCGCCCCTTGTCCTCTCGCACGCTCTCATAGTACAGTACCGCCCATCTTAACTGTTCAATTGGAGGGTAGGCATGACTACGCATGAGCATGCACTGTCCCCTCAACGAGTGACATATCACATCGACGGAGGGGTAACGCTTATCGGAGACGCTTGGGGAAATTCCCAAGCGGCACCGATTTTATTTTTGCACGGCGGTGGACAAACCCGCCACGCGTGGGGAGGAACGGCACGGACCTTGGCGCAACAAGGCTGGCATACCGTAAGCCTCGACCTGCGGGGACATGGTGACAGTAGTTGGTCACCGGATGGCGATTACATGATTGATCTCTTCGTGAAGGACATCCGACAAGTCATCAGTCGTTTTCAGCGTCCACCGGTCTTGGTGGGGGCTTCACTGGGCGGAATCACCTCACTGCTTGTCGCGGGAGAAGCGGAACATCCCACCGTCTCTGCTGTGGTGCTCGTGGACATCACCCCACGAGTCGAAGAGAAAGGCGTGGCGCGCATTCGCGCGTTTATGACCGGCAGCCCCAACGGATTTGCTAATCTCGAAGAAGCTGCCGATGCCGTCGGAGCGTATATTCCGCATCGTCCACGCCCCAAGGACCTCACTGGGTTAGCAAAAAACCTTCGCCTTGGTGAAGACGGCCGCTATCGCTGGCATTGGGATCCGCAACTCATCAGCCCAGCCCGCTTCACGCGGGGACGCGACCCGGAACGCTTGCTTGACGCCGCTCGCCGGTTACAAATGCCAACGATGTTGGTGCGCGGCAAACTCAGCGATGTGATTAGCGACGAAACCGTCAACGAATTTCTCGCCGCCGTGCCGCACGCGAAATATCAAGATGTGACCGGCGCGGGCCACATGGTCGCTGGCGACCAGAATGATGCGTTTAGTCAGTCGGTGATCGAGTTTTTGTCCGGCGTCAAACCGGTCTGATGCTGAAGGGGGGGAAGAGGGGAAGAGGGGAAGAGGGGAAGAGGGGAAACCATCCCCTACTCTCCCGTTTATCTCCCCTTTCCCCTTTTGCCCTTTTGCCCCTTCACTCTTGCCCCCACCTTCCCCCCCCGCCGCGATCCGTAGTACAGTCCTCCTCCATCGGGAAGCCTGAGTGCCGTAAGGAGGGGAGTTATGGCGTGGCCGGTTCGTTACCAGATGATCGGGATGTTATTCGTTGGCTCGGTCATCAATTACGTGGATCGTGTCAACATCTCGATTGCCGCTCCGGTCATTATGAAGGAACTCGGCTGGGGCAAAGACCAGTTCGGCTGGGTCTTCTCCGCGTTCTTGATCGGCTACGCGCTCTTGCAAATTCCTGGCGGCGTGATCGCCGACCGCTGGAGTGGGCGCAAAGTCCTCGCTCTCGCCTTCTGTGGGTTCTCCCTGTTTACACTCTTGACGCCCTGGGGCGCTAACGCCTTTTTGCTGCTCTTGGCGATGCGCTTCCTGGTGGGCGTGTTCGAGTCGATGACCTTCCCCGCCACCGCGTCCATCAACTCACATTGGATTCCACGGGTAGAGTTCGGCAGAGCCCACACCTTTAGTATTTCTGGGATCACCGCCGGGCAGATGGTGGCCTATCCGCTCACGACATGGATCATCTTGCACAGCAACTGGCAGACCGTCTTTTACATCAATGCCGCGTTTGGCCTGATCTGGGCCGCGGCTGATGTCAGGACACTTTTCGTAAATCCAAGAAATCACTTGATTTTAAGGAGTTTTGCTGGGCCTGGTCTACATTCGCCTGCCGACCTTTTACAATAAGCCCGTGCTGGAAGTTGGCTGTTATCGTACGAACCTTTGATTATTCTGC
>CAMBFS010000170.1 GCA_945865755.1 Klebsiella pneumoniae | reverse complement strand
GCAGAATAATCAAAGGTTCGTACGATAACAGCCAACTTCCAGCACGGGCTTATTGTAAAAGGTCGGCAGGCGAATGTAGACCAGGCCCAGCAAAACTCCTTAAAATCAAGTGATTTCTTGGATTTACGAAAAGTGTCCTGACATCAGAGCTGATTGGGGCGTTTCGGTAGGAAGAAGTTGGGTTTCGCAGGACTCAACCCAACCTACCTCCCGAATGCCACCGGACAATAGGAGGAGGAACTCCGCCCACGATACTCTCGTGGGCGGAGTGCTAGAGGTCCAAGGCGAATACGAGAGCGGTCCTGATGCTGAGTAGCACGTCCTTTGGAAGCCTTCCCAATCGGCGCTCTAGCCGCGCTGTCGGCAGAGAGGCGAGCCCCTGCACGTTTGCTACTGAATCTTGAGTGAGGAACGGAAGTCGTGGCAGCTCGACTTCGTAAGCGCTGCGGCGGTTCCGCGTTGTGAGCGGTACGTAGAGAATCAGGGCTCGCGGTGGGTCTGGATCGAAACGGGATACGACGACAACGGGTCGTGTTTTCGCCGCCAATCCCAGATCGGCAAGCCACACTTCACCGGGTTGTGGGTTCATCCAAGAGGTCCAACACTTCTTGTTCCACGGCTCGCGACCGTGCAACATCCAGAGCCTCGTGATCGGCTAAGTCAATAAGCTCGGCAATCCGCCGTCTGACCTGTTCCGCGGTATGGGGTGCCCACTCTCGCAGCTTTACATCCAAGCGTTCTATCAAGGTCTCCATAATCCCCCTCACCTTGTCCCTCTCCCAGCCGGGAGAGGGAACCTGGAAGCAACCGTCCTACTATTGCCGAATTTGATCGTTGGCATTGATGCGAGGGCGGTTTGTAACCCACCCTCGCCAATTCTCAACTCGCCACTATCGCCGCGCCAACGGCCCACGCAGCAACTGTCCAGGCAACGCGCCGGTGTGCTCGTTGTTGCGCAGCACCACTTCACCAGCGACAATCGTCGCCATCATGCCTGTCGCCTTCTGTTTCAAGCGACGCGCGCCAGCCGGTAAATCATACTCCAGCTCTGGCATCATCGGAGCGATGGTGTCGGGATTGAACACCACGATGTCCGCGTTCCACCCCTCACGCAGTAAGCCTCGTCCATTAAGCCCCCACTGCGAGGCCGGAACAAAGCTCAACATCCGTACCGCTTCTTCCAACTGCACGGCTTGTTTCTGCCGCACCCAGTAGCTCAACAGATGCGTCTGGAGCGACGAATCCATGATCTGAGAGACATGCGCGCCGGAGTCCGAGAAGGTGACCACCGCGCGGGGGTGCTTCATCATCTCCAAGGTGTACTCGTCTTTTTCGTTGACCAGCGGTTGGAGGAAGAATTGTTTCAGATTCTTTTCCAACGAAAGGTCGATGAACACTTCGACGGGGTCCTTGTTTTGCGCATCGGCGATTTCCGCGACCGAGCGATGGGGAGGAGTCGGGGTTTCCAAGGCGAGCAGCCATTTGAAATTGGCGCGACGTGGTTCGGTGCCCACTTCCTTGCCTTGCTCGCGCGGCATGTTATGGACGGCGGCGACCAACTGACGACGGATTTCAGGATCGCGCAGTTTCGCTTCTTGTTCCGCCAGAGGCAGTTTGCGGATGTCACGCCACACCGGCAGTTTGTCAAATGGCGTCACGGTTTGGAATGACAAGACGACGTTGATCGAGCGGCTGTGCACCTGGGCAAACATCCGTCCACCAGCCGCGGCGGTCTCGTCGATGGTCTTGAGGTAATCCTGCCAGAGGCCCGGAGCATTGCGGCGACTGAAGACACCAAAGGTGACCGGCACGCCGGTATCAACCGCGAGCGCTTTCAAGCGGCCCAGATAATCAGCACGAAGGTCGGGGTTGATGTCGGTATCCTCACCGGCGATCTCAAACACGCCCGCGTTCATTTCGCCCATCACGCCGACGAGCTGACGGACTTCCTCCCAAGTGGCGAGGCGACTGGCGACTGGTTGTCCATCCGGGGTCTGATGATTGCGCGTGCGTGAGGTGGTGAAGCCGATGGCACCCGCACGAATGGCATCGCGGACGTGGCGTTTCATGGTCTCGATCTCATCGGGGGTCGCGGCGTCGGTAAAGGCGCGCTCGCCCATGACGAAGGTCCGCAACGCGGAGTGGCCCATATAGGCGGAGTAGTTGATCCCCTTGGGCAGCCGATCCACCGCGTCGAGATATTCAGGATAGGTCGTCCAACTCCATTTGATGCCCGCTTCCATGGCTTCCGGGGAAATGTCCTCGGCGCGCTCCAAATTGCGCATCACCATCAGTTTGTCTTTTTCGCTACAGGGAGCCAGCGAGAAGCCACAGTTACCCATGACGACGCTGGTGATGCCATGCCAGCACGAGCTGGTGCCCAATGGGTCCCAGAACACTTGCGCATCCATGTGGGTGTGGCCGTCAACGAAGCCCGGTGCGACCACATGTCCCTCGGCATCAAGCACCTGTTTCGCCTGGTCGCGAATCTTGCCGATGGCGGCGATTTTACCGTGCGCGATCCCGATGTCCCCGCGAAAGCGCGGCATGCCTGAGCCGTCGATGACGGTTCCGTTTTTAATAAGTAGATCGTATTGCATCGTCCCTCCTCTGTGATGTGAGATTTGTTTCTTTTAACTCATAACTCATAACTCATAACTCGTTGCCCACTCTAGAACTTTGCGAGTGGTACTGGCAACCCTGGAATATCGGAGCGCGCGCGGAAGACCGTGCCCTTGAGTTCGCGGTTGTCATTGTTCGCGGTGACGACATAGAGGTCTTGCATATCGGGTCCGCCAAATGCCAGGCTGGTGACGGTTTTCGCTGGTACCTTGATCCGTCGATCCAGGGTCCCATCTTTCTTGAAGCGGACAATTTCGCCTGGGCCAGCAACCACTGCCACCCACACACCACCTTCAATATCAATGGTCAACCCGTCGGGCATGCCTTCCGGCAGTTTCGCGAACAGTTGCCGGGGGCTGACGGTGCGGTCCGCATGGACATCATGCGCCCACACCGCGCGAGTGGTGGAGTCGCTGTGATACAGCAGCTTGCGATCCGCGCTGAACCCCAGGCCGTTGGTGACTTCCACGCCTTCCCACAAATGTGTGATTTTTCCTGATGGATCGATACGGAAGAGTGACCCCGGTGGTGGTGTACTCTTGAAGTCAAACTGGTTGATGTCGCAGCCAAACGTTCCCGCCCAGATGCTGCCCTGGTCGTCAATGGTGAGGTCGTTGAGGCCGAATAACGGCTTGCCCTGCCACTCGGAAAACAGGTCCTTCAGTTGTCCAGTTTTCTCATCCCACTGAGCGACCGACTTGCCAGTGACAATCAGTCCACCGTTAGCATTCAACGCGATCCCGCCCACGGATTTGCGATCTGGAATCAACGTTTCGATCCGCCCATCGGGATTCCGGCGAAAGACTCCGCCGCCCCGCACATCACTATAATACAGTCGATTTTGCGCGTCGGTCCGCGGACCTTCGAGCAGTCCATAACCAGTGGCCAATGTTTCGAATTGCATAAGGTCCCTCCTTATTTCTTATGAAGAAGCGTTCAGCCATCAGCCATCAGCTTTCAGCTTCCGACACAGTCTTCCGCGCTTCTTTTTTTTGCTGACTGCTGAGCGCTGACCGCTGAGTGCCTCTTTGTCGCATTTATCCCTTGGGTGCGACTAGCCGAAAGACGCGACGCATCAGCTCCGAGGTATTGGCATACGGCGCGGCTTGGCTCATGTCGCAGATTTCGCCATAGCGGTCACGAATCTGTTCCGGTGTTGGGACGGTATCGGTGCCGAATAGCACGCCCTGTGATTCACGCACCTCGACCTTGGCGTAGTAGCCCGCTCCGGCTTCGATGATATGACCCGTCTCTTCATTCTCCGGCGCGCAGAACCACGCCACCGCCGCGGTGACAAATTCGGGCTTGAGCAGTTGGGCGATTTTCGGCGCGGTGATCGCCTCGGTCATCCGTGTGAGTGCCATCGGGGCAATCGCATGCACGGTAATGTTATGTTTGCGCCCTTCTTCCTTCAGGGCGTTCATAAAGCCGATCAACGACATCTTGGCCGCGCCATAGTTGGTGTGGCCATGATTGCCGTAGAGCCCAGCGGCGGACGAGGTCATCACAATACGGCCAAAGTTCTTTGCGCGCATCGTGGGCCAGGCGGCGTGCGAGCAATAGACCGCGCCCATCAGATGCACATCAATCAACGCCCGGAAATCGGCCAGGTCCATTTTCGCCAGGGTTTTATCGCGAACATTGCCCGCGTTGTTAATCAGGATGTCCACCGTGCCAAAGGCATCAAGCGCGGTCTTGATGATATTGCGTCCACCTTCTTCGCTGGCGACGGAATCATAGTTGGCGACCGCTTGACCGCCGGCGGCCTTGATTTCATTGACCACCGCATCGGCGACCGACCGCGAACCGCCGGTGCCCGCGACAGTGCCGCCCAGATCGTTGATGACAACTTTCGCGCCACGCGAGGCGAAAAACAGCGCATGACTCCGCCCCAGCCCGTTGCCCGCGCCAGTGACGACCGCCACGCGATCATCAAAACGAATCTCTTTCATCGGTAAGGTCCTTTCTCTTGGTGTTCGTTGGAATAGGACGGCAGGGTAGCGGTTTATCCCCGTGTTGCGCTAGAGGCTCGGAGTCCTTGTCAAGCTGAAAGAATTCACCCACGATCAGAGTGTATCACGGGTGACGAAGTGGCGGAGCGTCATGTATATGTGAGTTTTAGAAAGGAGAAACGATGTCGCGTAACAATCAGGGTGGAACGAAGAAGTGGTGCCCTTCTTGTAAATCAATCCAAGTCTGCGCGGCTGTCAATCCATCACAGCTTGGCTACAAATCTGGACAGCTCTGGCGCAAGGCAGGGCATTCGGACATTCAGTTGTTTCGTCGGGGGCTCGTGTGCCAAACATGTGAACACAAGTGGTTAACTGCGGAAGTCGAGGAGGGGTTCTTGGATGAACTCGTCGAACTTCGCAATGCGCTCAAGGAAATTAAGGCTAATGAGGAAGTGTACGTGAAAGAGGCTGACAAGGCATCCAAGTCGCTGGCAAAGCTATCTAAGTCTTTAGGTGTTCTACGTGCGCTCAAGGTCTACAAGACGCAAGGCAAGATCTAACTTAGTGCGCCAGCGGACATCCTCCGGCGTCTGCTGAGCGCCAACGTCCGGCATCAGGAAGGATTGAGATTCCCCGAAAAAGAAAGAGAAATTCAGTGCTTGTGTACCATGAAGAAAGTCCTTCCCATTAAACTCCCATGAGGTCTTCCATGAGAAGCTTACTCGACGGGTTACCCTCTGAGATCGCGAAACGGATTCACCCAGACTGGCGGAAGAACGAAGCCGACTACTGGGCACGGCGCGACACGTTACTCTCTCAATACCCTGGTCAATGGATCGGGTTTGCGAATGGCCGTGTGATCGTGTCTGGTACGAGTCCCGTCGAAGTCTTTCATGCCGCTCAATCCTCAGAACAACATCCGTTCGTCACTTGTGTTGGGCATGAGCACGAACCGAATCGTATGCGTCGGACGTCATTCTCGTACGATGCAACCTATCCCAACGAACCTCTTCCCGTGACTACGGTGGAATTTCGTACGCAGGTCGGATCGCCAGGGATCGTCTTGGAGCAGGTCATTCCTGACACTGGCGCGGATGCGAGTGCGTTGCCGTGGTCGGATTGTGAGCGACTGGCTCTGAATCCTGAAGATGGTATCCCTGGCTTGATGGGTGGCGTAGGAGAAACCGCGGTTACCACTGTCCTCTTTCAGACGTGGGCGTATCTTGACGGCAAAGATTACCCTTGCCGACTCCAGGCCGATTTTACGGGACACGAGCGTATCCTGGGTCGTGATGTATTGAACCAGCTTGACGTGTTGTTCCGTGGTTTTGCCCGTGAAGTTATCATCAATCCGTAATCGCAACCGCAGATGTCTATTCGTCGCATTCAACGCCCGTCGAAAGAAAGCTTGCTCAAAAAATAAGCGCGCTGCTGGCCGTGCCCAAGACCTTTGTGTCACCACAAGGTTGCTGAAAGGAGACTAACCCTCATGCCATTTATTGCCGTCCGTGACATTCGTTTGCATTATGACATTCGCGGGACTGGACCTCGCCTCCTCTTCATTAGTGGCACTGGAGGTGATCTGCGGCGCTCGCCTAATGCCTTTGACTCTCCGCTTCCCCAGCAGTTTGAAGTCCTCGCCTACGACCAGCGAGGACTGGGGCAAAGTGATCGGCCTGATGTGCCGTACACGATGGCTGATTATGCGGCGGATGCTGATGCGCTGCTTGAGGCGCTCGGGTGGGACCGGTGTCTGGTGATGGGCGTGTCATTTGGTGGCATGGTGGCGCAAGAGTTTGCTCTTCGTTATCCACAGCGGGTCGAGCGACTCGTGTTAGCCTGTACCAGTAGTGGCGGCGCGGGTGGTGCGTCGTATCCACTACATGAACTCACCGGACTTTCGCTGGAAGAGTGGGGCAGACGCGTCGTTGAACTGAGCGACCTGCGGCGTGATGCCGCGTGGCAGGCCACGCATGCGCAAGAGTTGAAGACCCTCGTTGATGAAATGATTGCCGGGCTCAAAGTCGGAGCCCATGAACCTGGCCGCGCCGCCGGAGCACGGCGGCAGATCGAGGCGCGTAAGGATCACAACACCTATGAGCGCTTACCCTCCTTGTCGATGCCCGTGTTGATTTGCGGTGGTCGTTATGACGGCATTGCGTCGGTGAGCAATCAGGAGGCGATGCTTCGCCGGATTCCGCGGGCCAGGCTTGAACTCTTCGCAGGAGGGCATCTCTTCTTCATTCAGGACGCGAATGCCTTTCCGCGTATCGCGAGATTCTTGAACGGAGAGGTGGATCACCCATAGCCTCCTCCTTCGCGAAAGTCGCTCTCCTGTTCTGGATGCACCCCGCACCAGAACAGCGCACCCACAACCGCTACCCCAGCGGAAGCGAGAAACGTTAAGGAAAACCGCGCGCTATGGAAACGCCGTGAAAGTCTTGCAACCGTGATGAGACAGCGTATGCTCTCCCAGCGGAGGAACTGAATCATGGCTATTTTTCGACTGTATGCTGGAACGGACGGGCAATCACGCATTGAGGACCAGAGTCTGAGTTCACATCCAATGTTGAGCACGCCGCTGATGGTGTCTCATATTATGTTCAACCAGATGCCGGTGGGAACATTCATCGACTGGCATCCGGCACCCCGCCGGCAGTATGTGATTATTCTGTCCGGGCAATTGGAAATTGGGTTGGGCGACGGCACGATCCGCCGCTTTGGACCAGGCGACGCGCGTCTCGTCGAGGACATCACCGGGACCGGGCATACGACCCGCGTACTTGGCACTGAACCAGTGGTGACCGCGGTGGTTCCGCTGGCGTGAGCTGACCATGTGGCCAGACCACTGGTAAGGCATGTGACGAGCAGAGACGGCGGGAAACCCTTGGATGGACACAGACCACACAGAATACGAATCCAAGCCGAGCTTTCTTCGGGCCAATACCTGTTAGCGAAGAAACGCCGAAGGAATTGTTCAGCCTCACTGAACAATATGTTCAATCAATTGTTACGCATGAACGAGAAAGCACAAGAACAGGCCCGCGAGCTAGGAGGGGCAGGACCATAGGGCCGACGCGCCTAACACACCGCAACTTCTCCCGATGAGCGGAGACAGTATGTTAACGCAGGTGGGTATCGCGGATACAAAAAACGTTTAGGACTGGGGTAGCTTTGCTTCGGCATTATGTTACGAGGAGATTAGCAATCATGGACCAAAGTAAGGAGGGGGACAGTGGGCCCGAACCCGGAAACCAGGCTTCTTTTCGCGAATGAAGGAAGGAAATTTCCCGATTTCTTACAATATTTTGCGAAGATGGATCGAGGTCCGCCTGATGACGCCCCTTCTCAGGCGCGGATACTGATGGACGAACAAATTTTTGATAGCACCCATGTGCTGTGGCTAGCATGGCCCAGGACTTATTAAAGAATCGATACTCTCTGGAGGAGAAATTCTATGCGATCAAGACACTTACTCATGGTTCGCTCAAATTAAGGGGCGGTTTTGAGAAATGCAAACTCAAGCGCAGATAGAGGTCAGGTGCGAATCCCAGCAACAGCAGAATGCGTTGTTGCACGGCCGACAGCGGCGTCACGTGAGCACGGACCCCCTGGGCATCG
>CAMBFS010000169.1 GCA_945865755.1 Klebsiella pneumoniae | reverse complement strand
CCGATGCCCAGGGGGTCCGTGCTCACGTGACGCCGCTGTCGGCCGTGCAACAACGCATTCTGCTGTTGCTGGGATTCGCACCTGACCTCTATCTGCGCTTGAGTTTGCATTTCTCAAAACCGCCCCTTAATTTGAGCGAACCATGAGTGTAGGGTATTAAAAAAAGTAGATTAGGATATTTTACGGTAAATTAGAACAGTACCTTTAGAAAAAGAATAGGTTAGGTAAGGAGCATCCTGGTGAACCCTCTGCGCATCCTTCTCTTTGAAGATCCCACATTTCATGCGGAACTTATGCAAACCGCGCTTGCAGTCAACAATTTACCCTGTGAGATCGTCTTAGTAGAGCGACGAGACGATCTCTCCCCAGTCCTCCAGCAAGAATCCTTTGATGTGATTTGCTTAGTCGATTATTTGTTCCCGAAATTTGACGAGTTGACCGCACTTCCCACGACCCGGGGACGAATAGCCGATACTCTGGTCATCCAAGTCTCCGGGATTTCAGGAGAAGAGTCCGCCCTCGAGGCACTCCAAAATCAAGGGGCCGAGTATGCCCCCAAAACCGGATTGTTGCAGCTAGCCTCTACCTTACGTCGCAAGATCCGCGGTGCCGCGGAACGGAAAGCCCAGCGACAGGAAGAGTCTTCCTTCCGCGCGAGCGAAGCCCACTACCCGAATCTCTTTGAGAGGTATTTCCATCTCTTTGACAACGCCGTTGACGGTATCGCGGTCTGTGCACCCGATGGGATGATACAGATTGTGAACAAGCAAATGGAGGCGTTAGTCGGATTCGTACGGACGCAAATGATCGGTCACCAATACAGTGAATTTGTACCGATCCCAGCGCAAGCAGCCCTCAACGACCATCAACGCCAAGCGTTGGCCAGCGAGGCCGCGGTCATGTCCGAGGTGGATCTCGTGCGTCAAGACGGCAGTGTAGTGCCTGTCGAGTTGCGGAGCTGTGGGCTGCGCGATAGCAACGGCATGCTTGTTGGTTTGCAGATGGTCGTGCGCGATATGGCCGCGAGAAAAGCAGCGGAGCGGCAACGTGCCGATTTTCTGGCGATGCTGGCCCACGACATTCGCACGCCGATTACCGTGATTCTGGGGTATACCGAGATCCTGTTAGAGAATGAAAAGATTCTCGAGCGGGTCAGGAATAACGCTCTTGCACTCCATAGATTGGTGGCGAATTACCTGGATTTGTCACGGATTGAGGCGGGCACTCTGGCCATCACGCAAGAGCCGTTGTCCCTCAACGAGGTGTTGCGTCGAGTTGGTGACCAATATACTCCCGAAGCAGAGCGCCTCGGCCTTCACGTGCACTTTGCCCTCCAGGAAGAACTGCCGCTGGTGAGTGGGGATGCCGTAGCCCTCGAGCGCGTGTTCGCGAACATCGTGACCAATGCGATCAAGTTCACGCCGAGTGGAGGCGCCATCACTATTCGTTCTGAACTGCGAGGAAACGAGGTGGTGGTGACCATCGCGGACACGGGGCCGGGCATTCCTGTCGAAGAGCGGGCCACGATTTTTGAAAAATACCGCACGGGGGAAAAAAGTGGGGGGCAAGCAGGAACTGGCCTGGGCCTCTTTATCGTCAAGTCATTAGTGGAAACGCATCATGGCAGAGTTGTACTCGACTGTCCTGAAAGCGGGGGGACGGAGGTCATTGTCTTTCTTCCAGCACAGAGTGGCTAACCCCGATCCTCGGAGAAGCATCTCCCTTACTCGTGAGGCACGTCTCGCGCGAGCTAATGGTGCGATTGGGAATTGATAACAAAAAGTGAGGATCGTGCGGCGACCCGCCGTTGCGGTATCCAGACACGGAACGTCGATCCTTTGCCGACCGTACTTTCGACGGACACGGAACCGCCCAAAGGTGTCGATCATGCCCAAGAGTTTCTTCGCGCCGCGGCGGAGTCGCAACAAGGTGGAGTGTTGTTGCGATGTCAGCGGACCAAACGCTTGCTCAAGCAACAGGTTGTATCTTCTCACGAAGCCGGGGTGGGGTGAAGGACTATGCTCTTGGAGCCACATCGGGTATACTTCGGCAATGTGTTCGTCCGACCTGACTGAACTGAGAGAGTGCCATGTCCGCCCACCCACTCCCGGTCATTGACCTGGCCCAGATTGTCGACGCGAGGGCGCGCCACGCCATCTGCGAGCTGCTCAACTTGGTCGAGGAATTGATGACGGAGAACCGCATCCTGCGTATTCAAGGTAGAAAACGCAAACAACACTAGCGCTCAGGGAAAAGAACCAAAGGTAATGATAACCTATTTGCCGCCTGAACTCCTGCTCCAGATAAGTCAACGCATTAAAGCCGCGGTAGGGCTGCATTTCCCACAAGAACGCTTACGTGAGCTTGATCGTAAGATTCGTCTTGCCGCTCGCGAACTCGCCTTTCTTGACACTGTCGCGTTCGCCCATTGGATTCTCTCTTCCCCTTTCGCTGACGACCAAATTCGCATGCTCGCGGGATATCTGCATACCGAAGAGACGTATTTTTTCCGTGACCTGCCCGTATGGGGAATTTTGCAAAATACGATCCTCCAACCACTCATCGCAAGTCGTGAGGGCACCAATCAACGTCTCCGCTTGTGGAGCGCTGCCTGTCACACTGGCGAAGAAGCGTACTCCATCGCCATCACGCTCGCCCGGGCAGCGCTCCCTAACCGACAAGACTGGAAGTGCTCCATCTTGGCCACGGATATGAACCCAGACGCCTTGCGCTGTGCTCAGTTGGGCATCTATAGCCCTTGGTCATTTCGGGGGACCTCCCCCGACATACGGGCCCGCTATTTCCGCCCCATGACCAATGGACAGTTCGCGATTCGTCCAGAAATCAAGCAGATGGTGACTTTCGCTCAAGCGAACCTCGTGAGTTCCACCCCGATTCCGAACAGCGGACTGATGGATGTCATTTTCTGCCGTAACGCCCTCTTGTACTTCACGCCCGAACGTGTCGAGCGAGTGCTTAAACGGTTTTACGACACGCTGAGTGATGGTGGCTGGCTCATTGTCGGACCAGAAGAATCCACGTACCTCACGGCCTCTCCCTTTGTGCCAGTCATGAAGCAAGGATTCACTGTCTATCGCAAAGAGCTGCGCCCCTATCGAGAGTCAGTCGTCTTTCCCGCGGCACAGACCGGGACTTCCTCTTCTACTCCTCGCTCTCTCCCTCCACTTGTGTTCCCCTCCCCTGACGCTCACCCGGGTCTTCGCCTTGTACCCTCTCCTCATGTGGCAAGGCCGGTCACCCCTGAGTCCGTCCCTCAACTCCACTCCGCGGCAACTTCTTCTACAGCATCCTCTCCCAGCTCATCACCGCCGGAGATGCCGTATGAACAAGCCAATGCCTTGTATGAACAAGGGCAGTATGAACAAACAGTGAATCTGCTGCTCCCTCGGTGTCGCGCAGGGGGAGATCCGCATTCCCCACTCTCCATCGGCACCCAAGAATTCTCCTTGCTGACGCGGGCCTATGTCAATCAGGGACACTACCAGGGACACTACAATGATGCTCAGCACTGGTGCGAACAGGCGCTACGGCATGACCAGTCCAACCCCTCTCTGCGTTACTTGCTCGCTACGATTTTTTTAGAACAGGAACGTATTCCCGACGCGGTCCAGGCTTTCCATGAGGCGATCTCCACCAATCCAGACTTTGCGTTGGCACACTTCGCGCTTGGGAATGTGTTACAGCAACAACATCGTCACGATGAGGCTAGACACCATCTCGCCAACGCGCTTGCCATTCTCCACCGAACCTCGCCCGATGAGGTGATGCCCGAGACCACTGGGCTCACGGCTGGTCGACTCACCAAACTCGTGGAGGTCATGCTCCGGAGGTAATCATCAAGACGAGCCCTTTGCACGGAACAGGGAAAGATTCACGCGATCGGATGGTGCGGTGAGGAAGTAATCGCAAAAAGTGAAGAGTGGGGGGCGGAACGCCGTTGTGGTATCCAGACACGGAACGTCGATCCTTTGCCGACCGTACTTTCGACGGACACGGAACCGCCCAGCAGATCCAACATCTGCCGCACGATATAGAGACCAAGTCCGACCCCACGATGTTGTCGCGTGAGCACCTGTTCGCCTTGACGAAAGGCGTCAAAAATAGCGCGAAGGTCTTCGTGTGGAATGCCTGGGCCGGTATCACTCACACTAATTTCCACGCCTTCGCAGTGCGCACGGGCCGTGATCGTTACGGTCCCTTCTGACGTGAACTTGATGGCATTGCCGAGCAAATTCTTGATGACCATCTTGAGTTTGCTCACATCGGTGCACAACACCGGCAGTGCGCTCTCGATCCGCCACTCGAACCGCAACCCACTCTGGTCGCAGAGACCGCTGGTCTCGGTTTGTATGTCCGTGATCAATGTGGGGATGTCGATTGGTCGCAAGTCGAGGGGCAGTTTTTTCGCTTCGAGTTGTCCGACCTGGAGGAGGTTGTCGATCAGGCCCAACAGTTCCTTTCCGCTACGTTGGAGTTGCCGTAAGGTCGAGGTTTGTTGGGTGGTGAGTGGACCAAAGGTCTGCTCGAATAACAAATCGAGATACCCCAGGATAATGTGTATCGGCGTGCGCAGTTCGTGTGAGACAGTGGAAAGAAACTCTGATTTGAGACGTGTCGCGCTTTCCGCTTGTTCGAGGAGGCGAGCGTTGTCGAGCGCGAGCGAGGCAAACTGCGCGATGCCGAGGGCGAGTCGCCGCTGCTGAGGGGAGAAGGCGCGGGGTGTTTGCGATCCGCTGGCGTGGAGGCCGATCACTTCGCTGCCGCGCCGTAAGGCGAGGAAGAGTCCGGAAGCGAGAGCAAACGGTGCGAGCAAAATTTCAGGGACGTTCACTTGGTCTTCACCTGTTGCTTGCGAGATGACGCCTGCGTGAATCAGTTGTTTCACAAAGGGGGAGATCGTTGAGCCCGAGAGACTCAGTACGTTGAATGCCTCTTGTTGGTGCGGTGCATACCCATAACTGGCCACCACAGTGTAGATGTCTCGCTCTGGTTGATAGAGAAGCGTGTAGCCCCGGTCGCAATCGAACACCGCGGTCGTGAGCTGGCAGAGTCGCTCCAAAATGATGGGGGTCGCGAGTGAAGAGGTCAGGTCACGGCCCACTTGGACCAAGGTCGTGGAGAGGTGGACCTCCTGACGAAATGCTTCTTCATTTTGCTGAACTTCGCGCATCGCGCGACTCGCCCGCAACAGGTATCGGATACGGTGACTGAGCAGCACCCAGTTGATCGGTTTGGTAATGAAATCCGTCGCGCCGACCTCATACGCCCGGTCAATCGAGGCTTCGTCTTCCAGACCCGTCAGCATCACGATGGGGAGATATTTCCCCAGAACGGTGTCGCGCAGCGCGGCGCACGTCTGAAACCCATCCATTTCTGGCATGATGACGTCAAGCAACACCAAATCGGGTTGGGTCTGGGCGAACAATTCTAAAGCAAGCTTCCCATTGACTGCCTCTACAACGATGAACCCGGCCTGTTCGAGTGCTTGTCGGACACGCATGCGGCTCGTCGTGCCGTCATCGACGATCAGGATACGTGGGTGGATGGAAGCGGAAGCAGGGGATTGGGGGAGCGGATGTTCAGTCTTCATAGGTTATATTCCCAACTCGAGAAAATGTGGATCTTTGCCGCGTGGATGCCGTTCTGAGGGCATCCTCCCGTTTGTCGGCATACTAGTGATATCTCCTCCGTTGCTTCGGAGATCGTATCGGCTGGCTAGGGGGAATACTTTAGGAAAAATAAACAAACCGAGGGAATAAGGGAGGTAGTAATACAGGATAATCCGCTGATGGAGGAAAGCTGCTGGAGACCGAAGGGGGCGCACTGTACAGGCTCCCCTCCGGGAAAGCTGAGGCGAACCGTGGCTATTCCGTAAACCGCCAGGTACTTTCCGCTGTGCCGTTGACCCGCCAACGCGGGATGACAATATAGGGGTCCTTGGTTTCCTCGAATACGACTTCGACAGGAAGTCCAATCGCCACTTCGGCCTCATCGTTTAGCATGGTGCCCGCCACGCGGACGAGCGCGCCATCGGCCTCGTGACAATCGTCGAGTTCGATGAGCCCGACGACATACGGAACGGTTTCAATAAAAGCGCTGAGGATGGGTTGCGTGACGACGATGTAACTATGCAAGACGCCTTTGCCGGCGGTTTCAAACCAGGTGAGGTCCATTGAGGTACATTTGCTACAAGCGGGAAATGGTGGGAACCACTTGTGGCCACATGCTTTGCACTGACGGACGAGATATTTGCGTTGTTGTGTTCCCTGCCACCAGTCGGCGGTGTCGAAGTCGGGGACGATCACGATTTTGCTGTAGTCGATTGCTCCAGGCATGATGGATCCTTTCTACGAATAAAAGTAGTCAGTAGCCAGTAGTCAGTAGCCAGCATAAGGAAAGGCCCTTTTGTCTGGACTCCGAACTCCGAACTGAGAGACTCCTAGACTTTTTCGTTACGCTGATATTCCTCGCAGAATCGCTGAACTTGACGTCGCTTCCGTGCCCCAGCCGAGACAGGCCGCGATCCGTGCATTTTTCACCTGACGGCAGCCCGCTTTGCGATCATAGGTATGCCGCCCTTCCGCCGAGCGTGGGCAGGCGTCGTCCACGCGGTGTCGCAACTGCCGGACATTTTCGATCACCATGCTAATGCCGTGGGTGTATCCTTCCGAAAGATGGCCGCCCGAGAGGTTGGAGGGCAACTCATGGTCCACCTGCAAGCGGCCACCCTTGACGAACTCGCCCGCTTCCCCTTTGCCGCAGAACCCGTAGGCCTCGAGCTGAATCAGCGTCGTGAAGGTAAAAGCATCGTAACAAGAAATGAGGTTGACATCCTTTTGACTGATGCCCGCCATGCCAAACAGACGGTTACGACCATAATTGCCGGCGACATAGTGAATCTCCGGACGCGAATAGTTCCATGCCGGGCTTGGCGCCATCGTGCGACCGGTGCCGCCCATGATGAAGACGGGAGGTTGACGGAGGTCATACGCACGTTCACGAGATGTAATAATCATAGCGGCGGACACGTCCGTTTCCAGACAGCAGTCGAGCAAGCGAAACGGCTTTGAGACCCAGCGCGACCGCTGATGGTCCTCAATGGTGATGGGTGCCCGCATGATGGCCTTGGGATTGAGACTGGCATGATAGCGATGGGCGACGGCGATTTCCGCGAGCGACTTCGTGGTCGTGCCGGTATCGCGTAGGTAGCGCATGGCCGACATGCCGAACCATTGCGCGGGCGTGGTCCAGCCCCAGTGCATGTAAAATTGCTGGTCCCCCGATGCCTGTGTTGGCGGCACTGGTCCGCTCGGCGCTTGTCCACCCATGCGGCGACCAGAGCGACCATTCATCGAACGAAAGATGACAATGGTCTTGCAGTAGCCCGCCTCCAACAAGCCAATGGCGTGGCCGATCAATGCTTCGGTGCTTGACCCGCCACCAAAGATGTCGAGCGAATAGTTGAGGCGAATGCCTAATGACGTCGCCACATGATTCGAGCTGGTGGAATCGCCAGCCTGATAGCTGGTCATGCCGTCGATATCGCGTGGTTCAAGTCCCGCGTCCGCCATCGCTTTCTTGACCGCTTCGCAGGCCATCGACAGGGTCGTGCGATTTGACGGTCGCATATGCGGCGTCTCACCAACGCCGACGATGCAGTATTTATCGGTCAAATTTCCCATACCTTCCTCCTAATGCCGAGAGCGGACAGTAATCAGTGTGGGGCTAGAGACTGGAGGCTTGAGACTGGTCACTTTTTCCCAACCCCAAGTCTCCAGTCTCTAGCCTCCTACTGACTACTGACTACTGACTACTGACTACTGACTACTGACTACTGACTACTTTTCCATCGCCTGCCGAATTTCCCGCACAAACTCCCGCGACCGGCCTACGTCTTGTCGCTCCGGCGACCCAAGACCGACGACAACCCGATCAAGCACGCCTTTGTAACGACTGGCTAATTTCTTGGCGATCTCATCGTAGGTGCCGACAATCGCGAGTTCTTCAAGCATCTCATCGGTGATCTCCGCCGCCATCTCAGTCCATTTGCCCGGGAGCATTCGGTGATTCTTACGCCCAAGAG
Source organism: Klebsiella pneumoniae (assembly GCA_945865755.1). Taxonomy (GTDB): domain Bacteria; phylum Desulfobacterota; class Binatia; order Bin18; family Bin18; genus JABFSC01. Next base: position 115 of record CAMBFS010000169.1, on the reverse strand, counting down.
GGCGCCCGTCTATAATGGGGGGCAACACATTTATTCCCCACATAGAAAGGAGTCTCTATGGGCGCTGCTGAGATTATCTCGTTATCCGACGTGCGTGCAAGCCGACACTGGGAGC
>CAMBFS010000168.1 GCA_945865755.1 Klebsiella pneumoniae | reverse complement strand
CAAGAAGCTGGGCGTGAGCTTTTATGATTACGTTTACGACCGGGTGACCGGCCAATTCAAGCTCCCATCCCTGGCGGATTTGATCGTGCAAAAAGCGCAAGCGGTCCAGACTTGATGGCGGGGCCGCCTTGGGATTTAAAGTAGATACGATTATTTCGTGATCGTGGGAACGTTGTCAACAAAATCCCGCACGTCATCGCATGATGTGTGTGGTTAAAGCTTGTCGCATTGAACCCGATGGTACTACAAGTAAGGAGAAATTATGAGAAAATTCTTTGGTGTGATCTTTGTGGCCGTGGTGACTTTTGGTTGTGCGAAGGTCGCGCTCGCCGAGCCGTCGTCCGCGATCCGTAGCCTCACCGGGGTGACGGCTGTGCGGGTTGTCGTTGAGGATTTCAACGCGGCGATGCAACAGACCGGGCTGAAAAAGGAACAGTTGTACGCGCTGGCACACGAGGCCCTGAGTAAAAATGGAATTCGCATGCTGGAGCCGCACGATATTGGTTGGGTGCCCCTTGTGTATATTCGCTTGAGTTCCGTCATGGGCGGCGAGGGGGACGGTGCCCCTGTCGGTCTCTACCTCAATATGCAAGTGCGACAGATGGCCGTGTTAGAGAAAAAGGGAGAAACCCCCGCGAAACATCCGATCGCTCTCATGGAAGAAAAACCCTTTCTCGTCTCCACGTGGGAAAATGGCACGATAGCGATGGTTGGCCGGCGGGAAATCGGTTTTTACGTGCGGACCATTCTCACGAATCTGGTGGGAGATTTCGCGCACGACCACAAGGAAGCGAATGGGGCGCAGCCTCAGAGTTAGGTCAAGCAGGCGGCCAGAGCCGGACAGTCAAGACTGGCCACCTTCAGCCCAATGGTATTAAGTTAAGGGAATTTTTGTCGTGGTGGAAAGCGGCCCCGCGCCTCCCCTCGCCGGGGACTGAACTCCCCGGCTACCCTCATCGCCTCGCTCCGCGAGGCCAGATATGCCGCAGAGCGGCATTTGAGGGTAGCCGGGGGTTGAAACCCCCGGTTTGCTGCGAGCAGTAACGTTTCGGCTTAACTTAATGCCATTGCCCCTCAGCCTTCCCCTTTTGTCATCTCCGGTACTGTCACGCGATACACCCGTGCGAGGTGGATCAACCTGCCTTCCCCACGCTTGAGCTGGTGCAACTCCGCGGTACTGACCTTTCCGCCAACGGCGCGGCTGATCTGTTCCGCCGCCCCTGGTTCTTCGCGCAAGAGGAGCACTGTGTCATAGCGGCCAAAGACTAATGCCGCTGGGTCAGGAAGGAGCTCGACCACGGTTGCACCAGCATTGAGGAGAAAGATGGCTGTGCGTTCCCAGTCGGGGGTTTCGTGAAGACCATCAAGTAAAAGCAACGGTGGCGGTGACGGCGTGGCGGCTAAACCGCGGCTGACCGCACGCAATGCCGCCCGTGCCGCGCTCGGCGGTATGACGCCTGAATCTGGCACCGCGAGATAACTCGTTGGCTGGCGCAACAATAAACGGAAATACACTTCCGTCTGCTTATGATGACGGGCATCAAGACACAGGACCGTGCCGTGCTGGCGTATCTGTCGCACCGCTAACCCCATCACGCATGTGGTTTTATCAGTCGCGTCTCCCCCCAAGATCGCGACGCGCCCGACTAGTTCGGGTAAGGGGTAGAGCGTGTCAGTGGATTGTTGTCGCGCTTTCGTGATCGCCATGCCAGGGCGACCATAGCGCCGAGCGCGACGCGAAGAAACGGCTCCCCTTGTGAGCTCGCTAAAAGTCTTCTAAGTCACCAGCTATGACAACACTTCCACCTTCTTCGTCTTCACGCGGGACTTGGCTCGTGATTGGCATGCTGACGCTGGCCACGGTCGGCGTGATCGTCGCGCGGATGTATTACGTGCCCTCTGGGAGCACGCCTGACCTGTTGCAACAGGAGGGCATGCCCGCCGCGCGACAAGGCATCGCGCTCTCTCAACAAGGAAAAGCCCTCTTACCACCCGAAGAACAACGCGAGATGGATGCCATTTATGCGGAAGCCTTCAAGGCACTGTCCCCGGCGGAGCACCAACGGTTCTTAACCTTGGCTCGCAAAGGGACGGCCGCGACCGACAGTGAGATCGCCGACAGCGCGACGTTGGTCGAAAAAGCCCTGCAATCGTTATCACAAGAGCGTAACACGCGATTGTGGGCGTTAGTGGGAAAGTCGGTACAGTTGGCGCAACGGCAGACCTCCACTGCGAAGCCCCGATGACCACCGCTAGCGATGGCTCCGCAATGGTGCTCATTCCCGCTGGCGAGTTTCTCATGGGCGATGATCGTGGGTATCCCAACGAACGTCCCATCCATCCGGTTTTCCTTGATGCGTTCGCGTTGGCCCAACATCCGGTGACCAACGCCCAGTACGAACGCTTTGTGCGGGAGACCGGACATCGGGTGCCATATCTCGATGATCCCAGGGCGGAGGCCGACAATTGGGATCAAGAACAGCGAACCTCTCCGCCTGGGCGCGAGGACCATCCCGTCGTGTTGGTCAGTTGGCACGATGCCCATGTCTATTGTGACTGGGCGGGTGGACGCTTACCAACGGAAGCGGAATGGGAGAAAGCGGCGCGAGGTGGGCTCGCGGGAAAGCTCTATCCTTGGGGTGATGAGATCGCTCCCAGTCTAGCGAATTACGACAATCGAGATGGCACGACGCCGGTCGGGGCGTATCCGCCGAATGATTACGGCCTCTACGATATGGCTGGAAACGTGTGGGAATGGGTGGGGGATTGGTACGACGCCACATACTATCAGCGCGGTCCACGGCAGAACCCCCAAGGCCCAGAACATGGTACTGTTCGTGTCCTCCGCGGAGGCGCGTGGTTGCTCTTCCCTCAGTTTTGTCGGGTTGCTTATCGGTTTCGCAACAGTCCTGATTTTCGCTTTAATCTGATTGGGTTTCGCCTGGCGTGGTCGGTGTAACCGCTTCCGCGCCCGCGACCAACACATTTTCCCGATACAACCGCGCGAGCACTTGCCGCACGGATTCCGGGCGGCAGCGTCTTCCTTCGGGCGTGTTGAGATATGCCGTCATAATGTCCGCTACCCCCGTGTGAGTTTCCACCTGATGCAGCAGCACTGGCACGCAGACCTCATGCAGAAAGCGCACGCCACGCGGGTAGGGGGGGGCGATCACGACTTCACGCACTTCGACAAACGGTCCTTCGATCACTGGACGTTGCGCGATCTTCACGTCTGAAGCGATACGGACCGCCTCAACGGTCGTGGGCTTCCGCATGGAGGGAGTTGCGGATTGCCGATTGCCGATTGCGGATTGCGGATTGGAGACTCCGAACTCCGAACTCCGAACTCTGAACTGTTCTCGCGTCCGTTTTTCCCAGAATGGGGCCTCCGGCCAGCGGCGTTCTTCGCCATAGTACCGTACCGATTCCGCGTAATGACTGTCGTAGGTGTGGCGTTGATTCTCCTGGTAAAACTGAATCGCCGCCGTGGCCGCCGCCGGGCGTTTCAATATGGTGTGGACGACGATAGCCCCGGTGATGGCCGACGCCATCGCTTTATGCACGCCTTCCGATGATAACGGATCCACAAATAGTCCGGCATCGCCAACCAGTAAAAATTGTTCACCCGCGAAAGGAGCAGCCGTATACCAGGTGGCATCAAAAACCTGTAGCGGTTGCGCGAGTCGGGCATTTGCTAAGAACCGCGTGATGTATGAAACCTGCCGCAACTCGGAGTGATAAAACGACGCAAGTCCCGCTTCTCGAATCCGATTCCCCAAATGCCAGTCAATCAGTAGGGTCACATTCCGTAACCCATTGTGCAGCGGGACGGACCAGACCAAGCCGTGTGGGTAGGTTTCCAGTATCGTATTGGCGGCGTCGATGCCTGACGGATTGGTGGCATCCCGCCAATAGCCGGTGACGGCAAGCGTCTGAAACGTGGCATCCCGCTGACGAAACCCCTGTCGCGCGAGAATGCCACTATGCCCACTGGCGTCGATGAAAAACGCAGCGGTGCAGGAACCACTGCCCGTGTGCGCAACGACAGCGGCATCCCCAAGCGTGACACTCTCGATACCGAGGTCCTCAATGACTTCGACCCCGCCGGTTCGCGCATGTCGCAAGAGTAAGGAGTCAAAATCTTCACGCCACACCTGAAAGCCGTGCCGATTATGATCGGGACTGTAGTACGACGTCCGGGGCTGGGCGCTGCCCCAGCACACCGTGTGACCGATCATGCGCAGAAAGCCCGCCGCTTCGACTTGGGCACGCACTCCGAGGAAATCAAGAATCGGGAAAATTCGCGGGGTCAGTGACTCACCGATTTGATGACGCGGGAATCGCCGTTTCTCCAGCAACACCACCTGAAAGCCAAACCCCGCTAACAACCGCGCGATAGTGGCCCCGGCTGGGCCGCCGCCCGCGACGAGAATGTCGGTCGTTGATGGAAGGGAAGCGTGGTTCATGGTGAGTGCGGCGAATGAATGTGGCCCGCTCAGTTCGACAATAGTGGCCGGTTGCTTTCAGGTCCCCTCTCCCGGATGGGCAGTGGCATTAAGTTAAGGGGGAGACTGTCATTGCGAGGAGTCGGACGACGAAGCAATCTCCAACAAAACAAAGATTGCTTCGCTGCTCGCAATGACACGGTTGCTTAACTTAATGCCATTGCCCGGTTGGGAGAGGGTGAGGGGGATCAAAAGGAGATTCCTTAGAGACACAGCTCCGCCAACAATCGTAGCGCCTCCGGCTGGGATGTCCCAATGAGCATGCTGGTGACCGGCGAGGCTTTCCAGGCTTGGATGCGTTCGGAAATCCGTTCCCGTGGACCAACCAACGCCACCGCATCGACGAGGTTGTCCGGCACGGACGCGACGGCTTCGGCCTTGCGACCGCTCAGGTAGAAATCCTGAATTTTGACCGCCGCCTCCTCGAAGCCCATGCGTTTGGCGTAGTCGTTGTAGAAATTCTGCGTGCGTGCGCCCATCCCGCCGATGTAGAGTGCGAGGTTTTCCTTCACCGGCATGCGACACTTCTCAAGGTCCGCGCCCACGATGCACGTCACGAATGGGGCCAGGTCGAAATCCGCGAGACTCTTCCCACCGCCCGCTTTGGCGAAGCCACGATTGAGATATGGAAGAAACAACTGTGGTTGTTCAGGATTCATCCAGATCGGGAGCGTACCATCGGCGACTTCCCCCGCGCAGGCCAAACTGTTCGGACTAATCGACGCGGTATAGATTTTCAGGTCCGCTCGCCCGTGCATGATGCTTTTGAGTGGTTTTCCCAATCCCGTGGCGTCTGGGCCCGCGTAGGGGATTTGATAAAACTCCCCGTGATGTTGCAGTGGGGCCTCGCGCTTGAGAATCTTACGGACGATGCTGATGTATTCTCGCGTGCGTGGGAGGGGCTTGCCATACGCGACGCCGTGCCACCCTTCAGCCACTTGGGGGCCTGAGGGACCAAGGCCAAGCAGAAAGCGTCCACCGGACAGGGCATCCAATGTCATCGCCGTCATCGCTGTCATCGCTGGGGTTCGGGCGGGCATCTGCAAAATGGCCGCGCCGAGTTTGATCTTTGTGGTCCGTGCGCCGATCCAGGCCAGCGGGGTCACGGCATCCGAGCCGTATGCTTCCCCCGTCCACACCGAATCAAAGCCCAAGCGTTCCGCTTCCAGGATTAGGTCCATGTTCACGCGTGGTCCCGTCGCGCCACCGAGTAATCCGAGTTTCATTGTGCACGTCTCCTCTCTCTTGTGTGAATTCGCGGCCATGATAGCAGAAACGGGGAAAGGCAAAAGGCAAAAGGCACAATACAAAAATCAAAAGTGCGCAAAGATCGAAGACGGAAGACCGGGGACAGGAGACGGGAAGCCTTCACCCTACGGCGCTGTTTTTTGCGAGAGGAGAAGAAAAATTTTGCTCACCAACTCAGAGACAAACACGACAGCTCTTCTTGAAATCATCACGCAGCGCTTGCGACTGCCACTGATCGCCGCGCCCATGCTGTCGGTATCGGGACCTGAACTCGTGATCGCCGCGTGCCGCAATGGGGTGATCGGTGCATTTCCCGTCGCCAATGCCCGCACGGTCGAGGGCTTGACGGTCTGGCTGCGCCAGATTGAAGAGGCGCTCAAGGCCGAGGCGGATGTGCATCCCGAGCAAGCCGCCAGCGCCATTCTGTCCCAACCTGATTATCAAGCGAACGGAACTGAAAGCGGAACTCGCTTGTTTGGTCCGGCATCGCATCAAGATGGTCATTACCAGTGTTGGATCACCAGCCGAGGTGATTGGTCCTCTGCATGACATTGGCTGCCTGGTGTTTGCCGATGTCGCGACGTTACGCCACGCCGAGAAGGCCCTCGCGGTCGGTGTGGACGGATTGATTCTCCTCACGGCGGGAGCTGGGGGACAAACTGGATGGATGAATCCACTGGCATTCGTGCGCGCGGTCCGTCAGATGTACGATGGCCCCATTGTCCTCGCGGGCGGTATCGCCGACGGCAACGCGTTATGGGCGGCGCGCGTGATGGGGTGTGACTTGGCGTACATGGGGACGAAGTTTATCGCGACGCGAGAAAGCCTAGCGGATCCCACGTACAAGCAGATGCTTGTCGAGTCCACGATGGATGACGTGATGTTGACGCAAGCGTTTACCGGCTTGGATACGAACATGCTCAGGCCGTCGATCATCGCGGCGGGGCTGGACCCCGCCAGTCTCCCGACGCGGGTATCGGCTGAGGAAGCCGCCAAGAACTTTAGTCACGAAGCGTTACGTCCTGGGCCACGGCGCTACAAGGATATTTGGAGCGCCGGGCATTCGGTGTCGGGTGTCGCGCGCATCCACAGTGCCGCCGAGTTGATCGAACAGACGTGGCTGGAATACCAGGACGCCCGTGCGCGGACGGCCGGTATGCTGAGATGAGGGGATGAAATGACAAGGATGAACAACGCCCGCCGGTCATCGTGGCGCGCGATACCACACTCTGCCGTCTTTAATCGTCATTTGCGTGATTAACTTTTGTTGCCCGGTAATATGGTTCTGGTCAGTATCGACAAAATCAAACTCGCCCCGCTCCAGACTGAACACCGCGACATCCGCGACCGCGCCGGGCTTCAGCGTTCCCAATCGCCCGGCTTCACCAATGGCGCGCGCGGGATTGGTCGTCACGCGTAGGATCACATCCTCCAGCCCCACGCCGAGATTAAGAAACTTGGACATCGTTGTCGGCAGATCAAACACTGGCCCGTTGATCGCGCTCGGCAGTGAGAGATCAGTGGCGATCGTGTCCGGCATGAACCCTTGGTCGAGCGTCTGCCGCACGAAGGGAAAGGTGAAGTGCATCCGTCCATGCGCGCAATCGAAAATCACCCCGGCTTTCTGCGCATCCCACACTTCGCGGAGAATCTCTTTCTTCTCCGGCCCCATGATGCCGTAGTGATAGCGGTGCAAGCAGTGCGTCACCACATCGCCCGGCTTCATAAAAGTGAGCACCTGCGGGATAGGCAACAAAGCATCGGTGATATGCACCATCAGCGGCACCTCGGCCATGTCCGCCGCCATGCGCGCCAGCCGTAACGGTTCGGTGCCCGCCGCATCCGGCACGACGTTATTACTGAAGCGCAGCTTCACGCCAATGGCGAGATCGCGATTATCACGAATCGTGCGCGCGCAGCCTTCTGGGTCCGCGTAGTCGAGGTTCATCAGCTCACCCACCTGAAGATGAATGAGCCCCAGCGCCGACAGATGCACGAAACAGCGCAACCGCACTTGGCACTGGTCGGCCACATAGTGCCGTAGTCCGGGAAACGTGGCGGACCCGGAACTGCCCGCGTCCACGATGGTCGTGACCCCGCTCATCGAACAGCGCTCATCAGTCTTCGGCCCCATGTCGTGGGCGTTGATGAAGACATGCGCGTGGAGGTCGATGAGACCCGGACAGACAATTTTGCCGCTCACGTCCAACACCCGTACGGCCTCGGTGGCGGCGATCTCCGGCTGAACCGCGGCGATCTTCCCCTTGGTGATCGCTACATCCGCCCGCTGATGAAATGGCCAGCCTGGGTCAATCACTTCCCCACCCTTGAGTAACAGATCGTATGGCATACATGCCTCCCTTTTTTTGGTGACCTCGTCATAAACGACGCTCGAAGTTTACTCAAGCAGTAAACCCTGTTAATACGCCCACTGTGATGACAAACGGCCAAACACCCTCCGTCTGGGCTGATGAAAATTGGCGATATTCGGGGAGTTTTCCCGGTGCAAATGTGGCGCTTTTTGTTCCCCTGTTGTGACTTTTCTGATTCAACAAAGTCCCTCACAACCCCATCGGGGTTGGGGCGGCAACGGGATTCGTCGCCCAGGGTTG
>CAMBFS010000167.1 GCA_945865755.1 Klebsiella pneumoniae | reverse complement strand
ATGAGGAGAGAGAGGGTCAAGAGAGTGCGGCAACATGAAAGTATCATCGGTTCCTCCAGAGTCGGCGGTTATTAGGGTTAAGGTGGCGAGCAGAGAACCCTCCTAACAGGGGGGCTGCGCCAGTGTCAAGGCTTTTACCGACCGCGCGGCACTCGGACCGGAGCGTGGGGAACGGGAAGAACGCACCGGAAAATCGGAGAGTGGGAGAATCGGGAAAATGGGGGAATGGACAAATGGGAAGTTGGAAGGACATGCTGAGCGCGGCAATACATCCAGCACGCCATTTCCCTCAGCACAGTACGACTTGGCCGGGTTGAATCGTGGTCAAGACTCGGCGTACCTCTGGCATCTTGGGTCGGAGATCGTTGATGTCGTTGCTTGGGGCTTTGATGATGACCAAGGCGAGAGCGAGGTCCGCGAGATTCTGTTGGGCCGGGATGCCTTGATCCACGGTCAGCAGCACCTCGAACTCCAAGGCCGCTCGGCGCAGCAGTGCTCCATTCTTCGTGCCTGCCCACCTCATCTCGGCCACGGTCTTCACGTCATGGCCAGGCAGTTCGCCGCGGAGTTTGCGTGGAACACACTCATCAAGCAGCACGCGCATCGGTATTTACCAGTAACCGCAGCCCTCGCTCCAAGACTGTCACTGCCTGTGCTCGGGTCACCGTGGGAAAATCATCAAGAAAATCGTCCAGCGTATGCCCTCCGGCGAGGTAATCCAGCAGCGCTTTGAGCGGCACGCGGGTCCCGACAAAGACGGGTGTCCCCCCCAAGGTATCTGGATCGCTGTGTACGACGATTTGATCTTTCATTGGGGCCGCCTCACTCCGTTCTGGTGTGTCCATGCACCGCTAGCAGGAGCCCGCGCCAGAGTCAATGTTTTCTCCCACTGTCTCGACTTCCCCCTCTTCCCGCTTCCCCATTCGTTCCTTGCTTTAGGGTTCCCCGCTCCCCTGCAATCTGCTAAGCCTGACGCACATGACCCCCCAAGAGAAATTGCGCACCATTCGCGAGGAACTCCAACAGATGTTCCTCGAACGCACCGAGTTGATTGACGGTGCCCTCACCGCACTCCTGGCCGCGCAACATCTATTGATCGTAGGTCCACCAGGCACCGCCAAATCCATGCTCGCGGATGAACTCTGCCGCCGTATCACCGGCGGAACGTATTTCCAGTGGCTGTTGACCAAGTTCACCACACCCGAAGAGTTGTTTGGCGCGGTCAGTCTCAAGGCGCTCGAAGCCGATGATTATCGCCGCGTGACCGCCAACAAGCTGCCGGAAGCACACATCGCGTTTTTGGATGAGGTCTTTAAGGCGAGTTCGTCGATTCTTAATGCCATTCTCACCATCATTAACGAACGCCTGTTTCATAATGGCCGTCAGGTCACCGAGGTTCCGCTGTTGACCCTGTTCGGGGCGAGCAATGAACTGCCTGAGGATGATGAACTGCTGGCGTTGTATGACCGGTTTCTGCTGCGCTTTGTCGTTGGCTATATCACCGAGGAATTTCGCTTCCTCAAAATGCTCCTGGCCACGGAGCCCAGCGAGCGCACCACCATGACGCTCGCGGAATTACAACAGATGCAAGCCGAGGTCCGGGCGGTGGCCCTGCCAGACCCAGTCCTGAATGAGATCAGCAATATCCGGCGCGAGTTACAGAAGAAGAACATCGTCGCTTCTGATCGTCGCTATCGCCAGAGTCTTGGCGTGCTCAAGGCACTGGCGTATCTGAACGGCAGAGCAACGGTGCGCGAGTCCGACCTCTTTTTCCTCGAACATATTCTGTGGAAAGACCCCGGTGAGCAGGGTGAGGTGCGTAATGTCATTCATGGGCTTATACATGGCTATGAAGACGAAGTGCAGGAGCTGCTGTTCCAGACTCGTGAGCTGCGGGACTACGCCGAACGCAAATGGGACAGCAAGGAACAGCAGGCTCGCGCGGTGATCGAAGCGCACACCAAGATTCGCCATATCTTGAAGCACCTTGACGACATCAGCCAGAAGGTGGAAGACCTCGGACGACCACTCGGAAAAGTCGAAACCATCCGCCAGGAAGTCCAGAGCATTCAACAACAGCTGTTGACGAAGTTCTGAGATCACGACGTCGGCTCATAATAAGGAAAAGATCACTTGATCCCCCTCACCCTAACCCTCTCCCATCCGGGCAATGGCATTAAGTTAAGGGGGTGACTGTCATTGCGAGGAGTCGGACGACGAAGCAATCTCCAACAAAACAAAGATTGCTTCGCTGCTCGCAATGACACGGCTGCTTAACTTAATGCCATTGGCCTTCCGGGCACGATGAACCTGACCCCTCACCTATTGGAGCCTTGTGCTCCAGAATGGACACCATGAAATCAACTCTCTCCCCTGCCGTTCCCTCCGCTCCTCCAGCGGTCACCATTATGACTGGCCCGTGGACCCCAGAAGCTCGGCAACTGGCGTTTGACCAGGCCGTCCACGAACATTACCTCAGCTATTTCGCGCGCGCGGTGAAACAACGGAATTGGTCGCCGTGGCATGATCTGCCGGTGGAGGAGATGCGCGAGCGTGGCCACCTGCTCAGTGAGGACACCGCCAACCTCATTGAGGGCTTCATGGGGGTCGAGGAGTTCGTGGGTGATTATGTCCAAGAGGGGCTCGTCGCTTTTCACGAGAACCGCACGCGACGCAATCTGCATTTGCAATGGGGAGCGGAAGAGGCGCGGCACGGCGTAGCCTGGGAACTGCTCCTCAAGCATTCCAACGCCCGCACGGAGGCGCAATTGACCGAGTATTTGGACAAGATTCGTGACTCGCGTTGGCAGCCGCAACAACATGCTGGAGTCGAGAGTCCGTTGGCCACGACCATCTACGCGATGGTGCAGGAGCGCACGACTTTTTATCATTACCAAGAAGTCCGCGCGCGTGTCCGTGCGGAGTATGGCCTGTCGCTCGCGCCGACCGCTGAAGAACGGGAGCGGGGCTACGAGATTGGCGCGTCGGAAGCCTGTCGGCTGGTCACGCAGGATGAACTGGCCCACCACAGTCTTTTTCTGCACATCGTGCGCAGCGCCCTCAAGTATTTTCCGTCGCTGACCTGCGATACCCTGACCACAGTGTTCGCCGGGTTCTCCATGCCCGCGTTGCGCTTCATTCCCAAGGTGCGTACCTATCTGCGGTCCGTCAAACGCACGAATCTCTACAGCGAACAAATTCACGAAGAGAAGGTCCATAAACCCGTGTTGAATTCCTTGGGGTTCGAGGACCAACAGGCGTTCGAGCATGCGGTGCAGCACGCCCACGCCTTACCCGAACACTTCAATCCAGAAGAAGTGCAGTTGCGTCGGACCGGAGAGTGGCTGGTTACTGACGCTCACGCCTGATGCCGGTGTGATGATGGGGACTCCCATGTCCAAACGTATCCCAGCGAAGAAGAAGTCCCGCTTTATCCTTGGCCCACCGCCGCCGATTCCGGAACGGACCTGCTGGATTGAGAGCGATGCCTACGATCGGGCGGTGTATGCGAAACTCCGCGAGGATTCCCCCTCGCTACGTGAGATCGAAGAGAGTGGCAGCGCGCTCGTGCCACGCTTCGATTCCCTTCTGCTCGACTTGTTTTGCGCCGTCTTCAAACACAACGTCGTTTTCTTCGCGGAAGACACCGTGCTTCCCAGTGCCACACTCAACCGTGTCCTGCTGGCCGGACTGCATCAAGGAGACCTCGCGCAACTCCTGCGTGAGGCAACGGTCCTTGATGAGGGCAAGGCCGGGCTGGCCACCGTGCTCCTCGGTGAAGGCGCACTCAGGTTGCTCAAGGCGGAAAAGCCTCTCACTCGCCGTGATCTCCTCGACCTGTGGAACCTGCAAAAGCAGGAAGAGACGGTCCAGGAGAAACTCAGCGAAGCGCACGACGCGAAAGAGATCGCCAAGGAACTCGCCGACCAAGGAAATTTATCAAAAGAAACGAAAGCCCTCCTAGAGAACGCGGCGAATAAACTCGCGAGTGAAGCACGCGCGGAAGAGACCCGCTTACGGCAACAAGCCAAGCAACTGCGCGACGACCTGGCGCGGGTCCAGCAAGAAGCCGAGACCCGCTTTCGCGGCGAAGCGCTCAAGGTGACCCGTAACCTCGACGAGGCCGCGCAAGAGGCGGAGTCCTGGAGTCGCGCGCTTGGGGGTGGGGACAGCAAATCCGCTCCCGGTCGGCAAATCGAACTCGGCAAACATCTCGCCGGGAATGAGAAGCTCAAGAAACTGGCGCGCATGGTCGGTCGCATGAAGGATCAAGCATTGGCCCTGCGACGCAAAATTTTCGAGCGGACCAATGAAGAGATGTTCGAGGTGGGCATGGGTAGCGAAGTGAGCCGCTTGCTGCCCCATGAACTCCTGACACTCAATCACCCAGTGTTGCGCAAGGACTTCGCCCGGCGGTTTGTCGACAATGAACTATTGCTCTACTCACTGCGGGGCATTGAGGAAAAAGGCAAAGGGCCGGTGGTGGTGTGTCTGGATGGCAGCTCGTCGATGATGGGAGACAAGGAAATCTGGGCGAAAGCGCTCACGCTGACCTTACTTGAGATTGCCCGGCGGCAGCGACGCATGTTCCGGGTCCTCTGTTTTTCGTCCGCCGAGACACCGCTCCAGACCTTCGACTTAAATCCGCGCGAACGGTACAGCGTGGACACGGGCACGGTGATGAAACTGGCGGAATACTTCCCTGGTGGAGGGACGGACTTCGAGACGCCGCTCTCCGCGGCCCTCGACTGTCTGCGCCAGTCACGGTTCAAACGCGGGGATATTGTTTTTATTACCGACGGTGAATGTCAGGTGAGTCCGGAATGGGCGACCAACTTCCGGGCGGAAAAAGAGGCGATGGGCTTCTCGCTGTTTTCCATCCTGATTGATGTCGGCTCTAATTCGCTCGGCTCACTCAAAGAATTCAGCGACAAGATCACCACGGTGTCGCGCCTGACGAGTGAAGGGGTGAAGGATTTGTTTGTCAAATTGTAGCGGTGTCCGCTGAAGGAACTTCCCCTCAATCTCCGATTCACCGATTCACCGCTTCTCCGTTTCTTTCCCCGGAAGATGCCGATTTTTCAAGTTTGCGTTTGAGCGCGGGCAAAAGGACTTTCAGGTTGGTCACCTCCACCACCCGCCACGGGGCAGGTGACGCGCGCCGCATTTTGACCTCCACGACCTGCTCCTTTTTGAGCTTCACCGGAAAAACAACCAGCTCTCCCTCGGACCGTCCAAGCCATAAGGTGGCGGGCACGGCCAGCAGAGGAATCTGGGGTAATGGGCGCTCGCGGTCTTTTACGGCTTGTTCGACGGCGATAGATAGCCCGGCTTTCGTGACTTCACGTGCGTCGCCCGCCAGGAACTTGAAGAGCCCTTTGCGCTCAAGTTTACCCAGAAAGCCTTTGAGCCGTGGTTTCTCTCCCTCACTTGACTCACTGTTTCCGAGTTCATCAAGGGCATGGTCGAGAACGCTGTCCATATCGACGTAGCGTGAGAACGTTTCGTAATCGTGAGTTTCGAGGGCCTGTTTGAGACAATAGAGTGAATAGGAAGGAGTGAAGGTCCAGGCGTACCCTCCACCAACACTCAGCACGAGCCCGGCAAGAAGCACGAACAGAAAACGACGAGACTTCCCTTGTGACATGCGCGGTATCCTACCATGCGGCAAACACCGCACGAAACGCCACCATCTCAATCAGGATGATGAGCACCGCGCCCACAAGCAGGCGCGTGCGTGTGACCGTGAATGCCGAAGTCGGCGCAAACGCCGAAAGCTCGTTCCGTCTTGAGAGACCGTGCACCGCCACACCGGAAAAGAACATCAGCATGGGCAAGAACTGGATCATGTACCGGGTCTTGACGTGGATGAACAGAAACAGGGCGAGATTATAGGCGATGAACAGCGCGAAGGCGTGGGACCAGCGCCACGGCGGCCGCCAGCGCAAAAAACAGAGGCCCAGCACACTTGTGGCGAGCACCACGGCATGGAACCCATACGAGTAGAGCCGGAGCGCCGTGGTGAGCGGGCCTTCCGACAATTGATACGCCGCGCGGGAGCCGCCCGGAAGCTGCGTGGTGAAGAAACTTTGATGGTGGAGAAGCCGGAAATACTGTCTGCCGAGCTGCTGTTTCAGGGTACTCCACACGCCTTGCTGCTGCACGAGGGCGACAATTTTTTTTCTCATACGCGCGACTCCGACTCCACCAATCCGGCCCAGAGCGGAGGAACTCCCCCATCTCACTCCCCAAGCGGCGACGGTCCCCGTCCGAGAGCGCCACGTCCGTCAGTCCAATCCACAGGTTAAACATTGAGCTATCCGCGATGAGAAATTGCCCCTGCGTGCGCCAATTGCTGATCATGGTGGGCAGGACGGTGAGGGAGAGCGCGAGGCTGAACAGGCTCACGGTGACCAGGCGTTGTCGCCAGGGCACGTCGGTCTTGCATACCAGAAAGACTGCGGCCAGCAGCGGGATAAACGGCAGCAACAGCAGCTTAGTGAGCCACGCCAAGCCGCAACTGACCCCCGCGCCGCATATCGTCACGCGGGAAACCGGGAGGCAGACCACGAGCCAGAGGGCCACGAAGACGAAGAAGAGGTGGAGTGTTTCTGGCCACAAATAGTGGGAAAAGGCGATGAGGTCGGGGGAAAAAAGCAACAGGGCGAGGCCGGTGGACGCGGCCAGGGACGAAGGCGCTATCCCAAGGCTGATGCGATACCAGAGCACCGCGCTGGCGAGCCAGAGGCCGATCTGCACGCTCTGCATCAGCAATGGCTGGGTGGTCCCACCCACGGCGAATACGGCGCCCATCACGTTGCCATACAAGGGCGGCCACAGCAGAATGTGTTCGGCGGGAGCGCCTGACGCGAGGGCGCTCGCGATCTTGTAGTAATAGGCTTCATCACCGACGAGCGTTTTGGGCGCGGGCACATGAGACAGCAGCAGAAAGGCGATATTCAGGACCAGCGCGGCCACGAGCATCGTTTGCACATGGGTGAGAAGCGGCGTCCAACGAGTGGTCCAGAATGACATCCGCGGTACAGTACGGGGACGCCACCCGCTGCTCAAGGGGAGCCGATACGCGTCGCGCTTGTCAGCACGGTGGCGCTCCAGTAAAGGATTCCCATGAACATCACACGGTGCGGAAAAGGATGGGAAAGCGGGATGAGGCAACGACTGATCGTTTTCATGGTAGGCGTGTGGTTGGGGAGTGCCTGCTTAGTCCAGGCGCAACCCGCACCTCCCGCCTCCGACCTCTTACAAAATGTGATTCGCTGGTCGACCGCCAGTGAAGTCGATAACTTTGGCTTCGATGTGTACCGGGCTGAACAGGAAGAGGGACCGTTTACGCGGATCACGCAGCAACCGGTTCCCGGCGCGGGCACCAGTGATGAACCGGCACGGTATGAATATACGGATACCACCATCAAGCCAGGTATCCAGTATTACTACTATGTGGAAAGTATTTCGATGAGCGGCGTGCGGGAAAAATTCACCCCAACTTTTAAGGCGCGGATCAAGGGTACGTTGCCCATCACCGCGCACCTGGAAGGGAAATAATCATGTTGTATGGTGTCCGTCTCTGGAATCTGCTTTTTCTCCTGTGGGGAATGACTTGGCACGGCAGCGCCAGCGCCGCGCAGGTCTTCAAGCTGACGCTGACCGAGGCCAGTGTGTATCAGGTGCGGTATGAAGCGCTTGTCTCCGCGGGGCTGAAAGGGTCCTCTGTCAACACTGCCGCACTGAGTCTCAGTACCGCCGGATCCCCAGTTCCGCTCTGGGTTGAGGATGGAGGCGATGGCCAGTTTGGCGCGGGCGATTGGGTGGAATTTGTCGGCCAGCCCCTAGCGGGCGAAGCATCGTACTCAAACGAATTCACCAATCACAATACCTACCTGCTGCGCGTGGGAGAGAAAGACCCAGGTGAGCCCTCCCTTCCTGCTCACTCGCCGGTGACCACGAGGGAGGGAAAACCGGGGTCGCGTGGTGCCACCTCCCTTATCCAGCCGTATGTCTCACGCCATCTCGAAGAAGATCGCTTGCTGACCCGCTTTCGTCCGAAAGACGAGACGATGCAGGAGCTGTGGTATTGGGCCAAACTCACGCATCTCGATCAGAAACCGTTTGCCGTCTCACTGGACCTGAGTGACCGCCTCGCCACCTCCGCCGAGCCACTGACGGTGCGATTGTCTTTTCGGGGGTGGTCGCATGCCGCGAACCGCACGCCCTCCTCACTGGCGGATCATCGGGTTGAAGTGCTGTTCAACGACGTGATGGTGGGCAGTGGCGAGTGGAACGGGCAAGAAGGCTATCAGCTTGATGTGCGAGTCCCAGCCAAAGTGCTCTTACCGACCTGATGTCAGGACACTTTTCGTAAATCCAAGAAATCACTTGATTTTAAGGAGTTTTGCTGGGCCTGGTCTACATTCGCCTGCCGACCTTTTACAATAAGCCCGTGCTGGAAGTTGGCTGTTATCGTACGAACCTTTGATTATTCT
>CAMBFS010000166.1 GCA_945865755.1 Klebsiella pneumoniae | reverse complement strand
GGCCTCGCGCCGCCGTGGCGGCTGGGATTTGAGTGTGGTCAGCGCGATCGTCGCCTTGCTGCGCATCGATAAAAGCTTGTTTGCTCATCTCTCGCCAGCGATTTCCCTTGATTTGGAGGCCAGTTTAGCAAATGTGTCCTGACTTCAGTTGAAATCCACACTGCCGCGCTCGGTCGTTCAGCAGTTTCATCTCGTCCCTCGCTTTCGCCAGGAACGTGGTGAGATGGGTGGCGATAATATCGCGCACGAGCGTCCGTAGCGTCGGTCGGGTTTTCATCTCCAGTATTAAATTTGTTCCGCCAGGAATCGCAATCTCGCCCTGGGTCAACCTCACATCCGTCTGGGCGAGCCAGTTCCATAATCGGGTAACGTAACTGCCCTGTAACGCATCGGTGGGGTTTTTTCCTTCTTGCCGGAGGAGTTCCGTTTCCGTCGAGAAAATGATGGCGGCGAGGATGTCTGGACTATCAATGGCGCTTGTCAAGTCGAGCATTTCCTCCGCATCGACAATGATGGGCAGCAAGTGGGCCCTGTTTGGGTGTTTTAACCGGGCCGCCAGTCGCCGGAGTTCCGTCGATTTGCCCGAGCCTGGCAGCCCGGTAAACAATTCCAGAACTGGGCGGTTGGACAGCTCGATTCTGCTCGCGATCCGCTCAACCACATTGCCGCCGCGGACGTCGGAGGTCTCGCCGGTATCGATATCGAAATTCCTGTCGTCTCCGGGGGAGAGTGACTCGTTGGGATCGCAGCGATTGTAATAGAATTTGCGGGTAGGTAATTCGAGAGCCATCGTGCGTGCTCCTTTCTCACTTGGAGCAATAGGGAAGGAACGGAAAGTGGTCAATGGTTGTAACCGCCAATGGCCGAATCTTCGCATCCGAAGCGGAGAAGCGGGGAAATGGCGACAAGGGGGAGAGGTTCCCAGTTCTCTCTGTTTCCCCGTTTCTTTTTCGTCGGACCATTACTCCGATTTGAGTGCGTCAATCCGCTGGTTCACCCATGCCAGATCGTTCTTCCAGACGGCGTTCGTGGGGTCGCGTTCCACCAAGCGCGCACTGATCGCGCGGGCCTGCATGAAATAGTCCATCGCCGTGGCCAACTCATTATTGCTCCTTGCCGTCACGCCTAGCTTGAAATAACTGACCGCGAGATCGCGCTGCCACTGGGCATTGGCGGAGTCCTGCGTGGCGAGCTGCTCCCGAATGGTGCGACTGGCGGTGTAGGCTCTCAGCGCCTCCCCCAATTGCCCCTGCGCCACCAGCACGTCCCCCACCTTGTTATGACTGACCGATAATTCTCGTTGCATGCCGGCATCGTCCGGCTGTCGTTTCAATGCTCGTTGCAACCAGGCATGGACCGCCTCGCTCGCCGCACGGGCAAAATCGAGACGACCCAGCGCGTCGATCCGCTCGATCCCGTCGTACAGCAGGTGGCTTTGCAGCGCCGTCAACGCGTTCGCGTCGTGGTCCGCGTGGAGCAAGGTCGTGGCGTGGTTGAGGGCCACGCCGAGTTGCGTGAAGTCTCCGCCGCTGGTGCTGGCATGGGTGAAATACGCCTTGGCCCAATCACCGAGAACGGGCAGGAGGTCTGGCTCGGCGATGGTCCGAGAAAACTGATGCGTCAAGGCGTGGGTGAACTCCCAGGGGGCCTCTTCGGCGGTGCCGAGGCGAAGCAGACCACGGCGCACCAGCAATTTGAGCGCATCGCGAGCGGTGGACTCATCCGACACCGATGAGGCATCGTCTCTACGGGCGAGGACCGCGAGGGCCATGCTCAGCGGCAACGGTTGATACGCCAACCACCCGGCGGCCGCCAGCACCCGCCGGGCTTCGGGAGTAAGCCATTTCACGGTCCGCTCATAGAGCCACCGGAGGGTATGCGTTTCATAGTCTGGGTGATGAAGCGCGGGTAATTGCTCCGCCTGCAACGCGGCGACGAAATCACGCGCCGGCTCCTCAGACTTGCCGAGTTGACTGCCCGCCCAGGTTAGCGCCAGCGGATGTCCACCGAGACGCTGGTGGACGGCGGCGAGCAGCGCGGGATCGGTCACGTTGGGGCACAGGGAGCACAGCAACGCCAGGGCTTCGTCGTCTTGCAACGCGGCCTCAAGGTCGATCCGGTTGGGACCGACCTGTTCTTTCATCCGTGTGAGGATGAGCTGGGTGGTCTCCGGTGCCAATACCTCCAGCAGTTTTTGTAAACTGGCGCCGTCGCCCGTTTCTTCCGCCCCTTCGACCACCACCAATGCCTGACGCCCCCGGCAGGCTTTGCGAGCACGTTCGCGCGCGGGAAGGTCAGGGCGATCAGTGGGGAGCGATTTATCGAAGGCATCGGCCAACTCATGCCAGGCCGGATCGGGCGAGGTGAACTTGAGTTTGTAGAGATCAAGCAGGACCACGCCATCGGGGTAGGGGTTGCTCGCGAGTTGGACACGCTCGGTGCCCACGACGCGGCGAATCGCTTCGGCGGCCAGCGCGGTTTTGCCCATGCCCGCCAGCCCCCAGACGCCCACACGCCCGCCACGCTCAAGGCGCGCGACCAAATCGGTCACCAACGCTGCACGACCAAAAAATGTCCCGGCCAATGCGGGCTGTGGGAATGTGAAGGGAGGAGGTTGGCCGTGATGGACTTTGCCGAGGAGGAGGGTATTGACCTTCGCTTCCGTGCGGCGCGTGGTCGCGGCGATGTCGTCGAGCGCATCAAGCATGCGGGGGAACGCGACATCCATCTCCCGTCGAAAGCTCTTGAGATCATCCCACATTCCGGCGAGCGTGGTGTCGAGTGCGGACAGCTTCCGTTCGAAGGCTTCGTAGCTATCGCCCCACTGGTGTTGCAACTGACTGAGCACATCTATCTGCCAAGCGTCCCGCGCGCGGGGATTGGTCTTGAGTTCTTCGCGAAAGGCGAGGGGCAATAACTCCCACCAGCCCTGGCGATGTTGCTCGATCCGCTGTCGGAGGGCTGACGGAAGAATGTTCCCCGTCGCGAGCGCTAGGCTACGCAACTCCGCATCCCTGACTCCCGCTTGGGCAAGAATCGCTCTCGCCTGCTCTTCCAGAAGCGCGAGTTGCCGGCTGACGACCTGTTCACGTAACTGATCGCGGGTGCTCGCGGCCAGGCATTCGGTGCCGGCCGCGACGAGCGCATCGACGTCCGACACGGCGGCACCGTGCAGCTCGATCAACCGTGCGACCGGCATCTTCTCCAAGGCGTCATACGCGTTGGAGAAGGCACGACGAATATGGCAAAGCGCGCGAAACTCAGGCGTGGAATGGTAACGGTTGGTGAACCACGAGAAGAGACGATCCTTGAGTGCCTCGCGCGACACGCCAAACTCGTCGCGCAGCGTGAGATCGCACAGGGTGACCACGGCTTGGCACTCGGCGCGGCGCAGGGCACGGAGCAGATCGTGATTCGCGAGCCGACCAGCGCGGGCAAACAACACGGCGAAGTCGGGAATCCGGTCGAGCAGGGGTTTGCCGACCCACGTGCCGACTGCCCAAATCACGCAGGAAGCGAGGTTTGCGATAATACTTTCCGACGTCAGAAAGCCCGTGAGGACGCTCAGGGCCGTTTGCTCGCCCGGGGAATTGGTGCCGTTCGCCATGATTGAGACATCCTGCTCAACTTCAAGTGCGCAGTCAATGGAACGGAGCGGTCAACGGGAGTTCAGCACCCTGCTGGGCAAGGAGAACATGAGCGTAAGCGAACAAGGTGTGGGGAATGATAAGCCCGGCTGGGAGAGGGGACTTGCAGACCCCGCGCACTTGAGGCCAATGCCCTGAAGGGGAGCGAGGACCTGAAGACGCGGACAGGTAGGGAAAAGCGAAGTAGCTTCCGTTCCATCCCCTTTCCCCCGCGAGGGAGAGGACCAGGGTGAGGAGGCCGTCGGCATGAGCACCGTCGGCGCGGCATGAGTGTCGCACACTATTGTCTCTCAGCCGGGAGCGGGAACTTCGCGCCAATCTCAATCCCCTCGGCGCTCATTCTCCCGCACGCTCCTCAATCCTCCCCCAGGCATTCACTTTCCGGGGCGTGATCCGGATCATGGCATTATGCGGAAACGTCAGTGTCATGTGGTGATACTGCCGATAGCGCGCCCGCAGTAAGCCAAGCGCTCGCTGATATTCCTCTTCGTCCTCAACCACCGCCGCCTCGCCACGCACCATCACGTATGCCAGTTGTGACCAGTCGTCCGCATAGTCGTCAATGACCAACGCCACTCGCGGATTCTCCACCATGTTGCGGATGCGCTTGAGCGGCTTGCCGGTCTGCCGTTTCGGCTTCTCATCGACCACGAAATAGAAGACCGCGCCATCAAAGGCGTAACAAAAGGGAATGACGTGTGGCTGTTGGTCTTCGCCGGTGGTCGCCAAGCGGGCCACGACGTGAGAGTGAATGAAACGTTGCACTGCCGCGGGGATGTCCACGATGCTGACTCCTTCTTTAGATTCCCGCTCCCCCGGCTGGGACAATGGCATGGAGCTGAGGGGGCTGAGTTCCCTCTCCCCCGCGGGGGAGAGGGTTAGGGTGAGGGGGATTGAGTGACCTTTTCCTCGTCCTCAAGTTGCGGCTCCGTCTTCCCAGAAAACGTCTCCTGCGCCTCGCGATACAAACGATCCGCCTGCCCGGAGTAGCGTGGCGAGAAATGGAACACCGCGAGTTTCTCCGCCCGCGCCATGCGACCCAAGAGCCCCGCTTGGCGGGCGGTCAGATGATAGCGGCGCGTGGCTTGGTCTTCATCTTCATTGAGGAACGGCGACTCACAGAAAAACAGATCGGCCCCCTGCGCCAGCGTGGCGATGCGCGCGGCGTTCTCTGGCGTGAAAATGGTGTCCACCACGTAGGCGATTTTTTGCCCGCGCGTTTCCTTGACCAGCGTTTCTCTCAACTCCCCAAGCGAAAGCGTCCGGCTCACGTCCTGCCCCTTCTCTCGCCAGCGCGCGGTAATTGGCGTCTCGTCCGGTGCGTGCCGCCGCACTGCCTGTTTCAATTCGGATAGCCACGGGCCTTCCTTGAGACGCAGGCGCTCCAGCACCTCGGTGTCCACATTCAGATGGGTCTTCTCTTCAAGGGCGAATCCCAGCGAATGAATGCGATGATCGAGATGCGCGGTGCGCACGCGAAACTTCGGCTCATCCAATAACGTGCCGGTAAACGGCTCGGTCGCGAGGGGTTGCGGCGTGAAGCCGGTCGCGGCGGCGAAAAGCGTGCGCTGAATGTGGTCCGGCGCGACCTCGGCGACTTCAATGGCGAACTCGTAGTTATCCACGAGATTCCAGGTGTAGCCGTGCAACTTGCCCGCCACGCAGTCACGAATGCCCGGTGGACCAAAGAGAGAGAGCGTCTTGTCACGCGCCAGCAAGAGACGCAGGACGTGATCGAACCCGATGAAGTGGTCCATGTGACAGTGCGAGACGAACACATGACTGACGCGGAACAGGTCGGCGGCGGGCAGGGAGTTATTGTAGCCAAGGTCGAAGAGCAGCGCCCGCCCTTCGAGGCGCAGATGAATGTATAAGCCGGGGTCGCCAAAAGGACCGTTGACGAGACGGGCATTGAAAGCTGGATTCATGGCGGTAGCAGACCGGGAGAATCCGTCGGCGTCAAGTCAGGACGCGGTCCGCGGTCAGCCGTCCGCGCTCACGCTTGTCGTTTGAGGATGACAAAGTGCTCGTGCAGCCGTTCCATTTGCTCTTGGATTGAAGCGAGGTGGCGGCTCTCCTTGAGCACTTGAAACAGGTCGAGGTCGGAGGCTTCGCGTCGGCCTTCGGTGGCTTCGCGCACCGCGTCCACGATGTCATGGATAACGCGAGGAATCTCGCGTTGCGGAATGACGAGGTCCCCGCGCCCCAAGGTCCCACCCCAATGCGCCGCGTATGGACGCAGAACATGCAGAATACGCTCGGTCACACTTTTCTCGATTGGCATAGGAGCTTCCCCTTTTTCGTCGTCCGGTGTGGATTCTTCGGACCGCCGTATTATCTGCACTGCCCTAGCACTTTGCAAGTCAGGGGAAATCGGGAACAAAGCTCGGACCAGTCTCGGACAGGTCTCAAGCGAGTCCCGGAGGCGTCCGAGCGGTACAAGAGAAAGTCGTTACGTGTCCGCCATGGTACCGCACCCTCACCCGCGCGCTTCCACCGCGGGCACCAGTGTCGGCAAATAACGCCGTACCTGGACCAACAGCTCTTCATCCGAAATGGAAGTCGTGCGTCCCTGGTTGTACTGCGCATCCACCCACTCCGTGATCTTCCGTACGCTCTCCGCTTTTTTATCCACACGCTGAGCAGGGGGTAGATTGAAGCAGGTATTGATCCACCACGAGACACCCGCCATCCCCGAGGTCTTGTCCACCGCCACCCGCGGCGGGCGCCCGAGAATTTTCGTCGTGTCGAAGATGTTGTAAATCTCCTCGTCTTTCAGCAGACCGTCCGCGTGAATCCCGGCGCGCGTCACATTAAAATCGCGCCCGACAAATGGATAGTTGGGCGGAATCTGATACTTGATCTCATGCTCAAAATACTGAGCGATTTCGCTGATCACGGTCGTATCCATCCCGTTGGTCTCCCCGGTGAGCGAGACATACTCCATGACCAGTCCTTCCAGCGGTGGGTTGCCGGTGCGCTCGCCGTATCCCAGCAACGTGCCGTTGGCATACATGCAGCCGTGGAGCCAGGCGGTGGACGCATTGACTAACACCTTGTGAAAATCGTTATGGCCGTGCCATTCAAGACATTCCGGTGGCACCCCGCACTCGCGCCGCAAGCCCTGAATCAACTTCGGCACGCTCCGCGGCAACGCCGCGCCAGGAAATGGCACGCCAAATCCCATCGTGTCGCACACGCGAATTTTAATCGGAATGCCACTCTCTTCGCGCAGCCGCATGAGTTCACTGACGAAGGGCACGACAAAGCCGTAAAAGTCCGCTCGCGTCGCGTCTTCGAGATGGCAGCGAATGCGAATCCCCGCGTCCAGGGCATCCTTGACCACGCTCAGATACTCTTCGTAAGCCTGGCGTCGCGTCCGCTTGAGTTTGAGGAAAATGTGATAGTCCGAACACGAGGTCAAAATCCCGGTTTCCTTGAGCCCCATTTCCTTGACGAGCGTGAAGTCGGATGGGTGCATCTCTGGAACTGAGCAGGTTTTCAGCAGAACCGATGGGCTTTGACAAAGGGCACCTCACTGAGGAAAGTAGGAGTCGACAAAGAGTCCACCCAACCCCAGAGGAGGTGTCCCGATGGCAATAGAGCATAGTGAAGAAGGACGGCAAAGCCCCGCGAGTCAACGGCTGCGGGAGTTTCTGCGGGCACGCCAGCAGGCGTGGGAGGAAGGGACACCGGAGTTTGAACAGTTTGAGCGTGAGCTGCATGAGCAGGTGATGGCCCTGGAGCGGGAGTGGGTGGCCGAGGAACTGGCCCGGTACGATGTGCAGGCCGAGCGGATTGAAGTGGGAGGCGTGAGCTACCAGCCGGTGTTGCAAGCGGCCGAGACCTATCTGGCGGTGGCGGGGCCGGTGCGAGTCGAGCGCCACCTGTATCGTCCGGTGGGACGCCAGGCCAAGAGTATCTGTCCGTTGGAATTGCGGGCCGGGATTATCAACGGCTACTGGACGCCGCAGGCGGCCAGTCACGGGGCGTTCGTGATGGCCCAGTTGCCGGCAGGCACAGCCGAAGCGCTGTTCCAGGAACTGGGCGCGATGCAGCCCTCGCGCAGCACCCTGGATCGCTTGCCCCGCACGTTGTCGGCTCACTGGGAAGCGCACCGCGCGGAGTGGGAAGCGGCCCTGCAGCGCCAGGAGACCGTGCCGGGGGAGGCGACCACGCTGGCGATTTCGGTCGATGGCGTGATGGCGCCGCTCAAACCGTCGCCGCAGAAGCGTGCGGCGCAGGCGGCCAAGCGGACGGCACCGGGGAAACAGGCCAGCGGCCCCACGGGCTACCGCGAGGTCGGCTGTGGCACGCTCACGCTCTACGAGAGTGAGGGGGAGCGGTTGCAAACCGTGAAGTATGCCCGGATGCCCGAGGCCAAGAAGGGCACGCTCGCTACGCAACTGCAAGCCGAGGTCCACGCCATTCTCGGCGCCCGACCCGACCTCCGGCGGGTTTATCTCGCCGACGGGGCCGAGACGAACTGGGAGTTGCTGGCGGCGATCGAACGCGCGGTGGGGGGCGACCCAGCCGGCGGGGTTCAGATTGTTGATTTCTATCATGCCTGCGAGCACCTCAAGGAAGGCTGTGATGCGATCTGGGGCGAGAGCACGACCCGCAGCCACGCCGAATTTGCCCGCCTGCGGGTCCTCCTGAAAGAAGCCGACGACGGGGCCGAGCAGATTCTGCGCACCCTGAAATACCACCGGGGCCGCGCCACCGGCTCCCGGCGCAAACGGATCGGCGCGGCGTTGACCTATTTTCGCAATCAACGCCACCGGATGCACTATGCCGCGTATCAACGGGAGCACCTCCCGATTGGCAGTGGGGTGGTAGAAGCCGCCTGTAAAACCTTAGTCACGCAGCGGCTCAAGGGCTCGGGGATGGCCTGGACGATGGCTGGGGGCCAGGCCATTTTAACCTTGCGCAGCCTGCTGCAAAGTGATCGCTGGGCGCAGGCGTGGCCGTTGCTGGCGGCTGATTTTCGCACACCTGTGGAAATTCTTGACACCCCCAGGGAGGCCCCTTTCCTGTTAGCCGCGTAAAATCAAGCA
>CAMBFS010000165.1 GCA_945865755.1 Klebsiella pneumoniae | reverse complement strand
CTCGCGCCGCCGTGGCGGCTGGGATTTGAGTGTGGTCAGCGCGATCGTCGCCTTGCTGCGCATCGATAAAAGCTTGTTTGCTCATCTCTCGCCAGCGATTTCCCTTGATTTGGAGGCCAGTTTAGCAAATGTGTCCTGACTTCAGGTGTGGCGTGCCAGCGGGAACAATCAAGACATCACCCTTAGTGATTGTCCGCGTTTCGCCGCCTGTGATCGCTTGTCCGCGTAGCTCGCCAGGCGCGGTCGGCTTCAGATCGGCGACGGTTCCACCAGTGACAAACGTGGCCGACCCCGCTTGCACGTAGATGATGTCGGCATCCTGCTCGTGGACCTCGGCGATGCCAGGTTTATCGCGACGACTGGTGTGGACCATGTATTTGCTGCTGTCATCGAACAGGACCGCCCCTTTGGCGAAGGCTTCTTGGACTTGCTCCTTGGGGAAATAGCTGATTTTCCCGGATGGTTCCGTGGGTGCCGCCATCGCGATGTCCGTGATCGCGTTGGCTCCGGCGAGAGCGATCTCCTCGTCCTGCCCCGGAGTTTCTCCGCTCACGCCAATGGCGCCAATCACTTTGCCATTGACGGTGATGGGCACTCCCCCTTGCAGAGGCGTCGCCCCAGGGAGGGACAAGGCGGCGACACGCCCATTCTTGATTTGTTCCTCGAATTCTCGGCTGGGCCGGCGAAAGATCGCGGCGGTGCGGGCTTTGCCAATCCCGACCTCGACACTCGCGACTTGAGTGTCATCGAGTCGTTCAAGGACAAGCAGATTGCCACCGTCATCAACAACGGCGATGACGACGCGGGCATTCTTCGCTTTGGCCTCGGCTTCCGCGGCGGCGGCGATCTTCCTGGCCGCCGCTAATGAGAGGGTTTTTTTCTCAACCAATTGCGCGTTGCTCACGTTCGACATCATCGTGAGGGTGAGAAGAGTTGCGAGGGTTTTTATCAGCATCATGGTCTGACTCCTTGTTTCTTGAATCCGATGCCCCCAAGAGGATTTGGTTTCGACGGATGGCTTACTTGTCCGCGAGCACAATCAGTGAGAGTCGTAGGAGCTCGCCCATCGACCACGCCTGAAACGGGCATCCGCGAGGAGCATGAGGAGCTTCCGCGTCGGCGATTTCCGCGACATGGCCGAGACCCGCCTCGTCGAGATGACGAAGCAGCGGATCAAGAAACCGCGTGCGCGCTTCACGTTTCGCGTCACGCGTGTCACCGCGAACACGCACCCAGGCTTCCACGAACGGTCCGATCAACCACGGCCACACCGTACCTTGATGATACGCGCCGTCGCGGTCACGCACGCCACCTTCATAATGCGCGGCATAGCCCGTTTCACCCGGCGCGAGCGACCGCAACCCAAGCGGAGTGAGCAACCGCGCTTCGACGGCATCCACAATTCGTCGCGCGCGATCACCAGTAACGAGTGGCAACGGGAGCCCGCCCAGCGCGAAAATTTGATTGGGGCGAAACGTGGGATCGAAGGTCCCCGCCTGATGATCGACATCAACCACATCATGGAGATACCCACCAGCTTCGTTCCAGAAGCGGTCTTGGAACGTCACGAACCCGCGTGTGAAGAATTCGTGCCATCGCGGCGCGAAGCCACTCGCGATCTTGAGCGCATTGAGCCACAGGGCTTGGACTTCGACTACTTTGCCGATGCGTGGTGTCACCACCCAGTCGCCGACTTTGGCGTCCATCCACGTCAATTGCACGCCCGCTTGTCCGGCGGCGAGCAGGCCATCGGTATCGCAGCGAATGTTGTAGCGCGTGCCGTGGGCGTAGCCGGACAGGATCGCCTCAATCGCTTGTTGTAGTGTGTGACGATCTTGTGGAAGCACCTTCCGTTTCTTCGCGGTCATGGTGTGGAGAAAGTCGTGAATAGCGATGATGTACCACAGAGAGGCATCGACCGCGTTGAATTCGGCCGTGTCGCCATGATCGGAAAAGAGGTTCGGCAGCATCCCTTCGGACACCGCGCCCGCCCAGGCAATCAGAATGTCTCTCGCCTCGTCAAAGCGGTTGGCGGCGAGACACAGCCCGCGCAGCGCAATAAAGGTATCGCGGCCCCAATCGGTGAACCACGGATAGCCAGCGACAATGGTTTTGCCGGCTCCACGCTGAACGATGTAGGCATCGGCGGCACGATGCAACCGTGAGGGAAATGTTTGCCGTCGCTGACGTTCAGCGGAACGAAGCGTCTGAAGATACTCGGCCGCGTCCGTCTCAGGAAAAGGCGAGCGCCCGTCGGCTCCCACGACACCCAAGATGAGAATGGCTTCATCCGTCGTCGCTTGAGGCGCGGACAGCGCAAGCGACGACAGCATGAAACGAAAGACTCCAGGTGTGGCCAAGTCTTCCGTGTCATCGAGTCCACGTGCTTGCTCCTCCGCATACAGAAAGCGCCGATACCAGTCCGGCTGGTGGGTGTAGTCACCATTGGTCAGTGCCGTCACCCCAGGGACATCCGGGTACGGATGCCAGCTCACCCGTCCAGGGGAAGCCTCGCCCGCGAAACGAAACGCTGGATTCTCATGGTGCAGGACATGGTAATCTCGCCCAGAGAGGAATGGCCGCACGTGGAGCGTCACGCCCTCGCTCGGAGTAACGAGACGCCAGGTGAGCACCACCACCGCAACGCCATGACGAACAAAAAGCTCGTGTTCGATAATCGTGCCGTCCTCAAGACGAAACCGCCACCGTGGCCACGGGTCCGGCGCAAACGTCTCAATCCGTCGCGCGCCGTCGGGATGCACGACATCCGGCACGTAGCGCTGAGACGAAAGGGAGAACGATCCCGCCGGTGTTTCGACCCAGGCATCGAAACCATTGACGAGCACGTAGCGCCCAGTTGGTGGGGTTGTCGCGGTCAGCAGGAGGGCATGATAGCGGCGAGTGCGCATGCCGCTCACGGTGCCAGAGGCGAAGCCGCCAAGACCGTCGGCTTCGAGCCATTCAGCGGTCGGTGGAAAACGAAGAGAGGGGCTTGATGTGCTGTTCACAAACCATTGGATGTTTGAGGCGCGTCAAGGTGTCTCGCCTCAACAATTTTTCACAAAAATCGCACGCAATTGAAAACCGCTCATAACTCATAACTCATAACTCTTCACTCATAACTCATAACTCTTCACTCTCATCGAACCAGCGCTTCCTTTCACCGTATCGTCAACCATTTGCATCAAGTCCATGACATGTCGCGTATTCGCTCCCAAATCCCCCTTCCCCGTCCGCGAGGCGGAACGCACGAAGAGCGTACTGCCGCTTGGCTGCGCGGGTTGAATCTGGATCGTCACGTCATCCTTGAATTTCCACATCTTAGTGGTCACCACCGCTGTGATCTCTTTCTTCTCGTGATCGAGTGTCGCGTCCCAGCGTAAGCGATCCACGGCTTTGCGCGTGATCTCGAAAAGCAGCGCCGGCGGAGCCTCGTAGCGACGCAGCCGCAATTCTGCAAAGGGAGAATCCGCCGTCGTTTCCGCCACATTGGTATTCAAGTAGGTCGAGAGTCGCGTGCCCCAGCCCGGTGGCTCCGCGAGTGGCAACCGATTCCCCATGATCCCCGCCGCCAGCAGCGCGGCACCGAATAACACTAAGAAGAATAGAATTTGTATGAGTCCACCTATCATACGCCGAACCTCCTTCCCTTTTGGTTTACGACAAGAGCAATGTTTTGAGCGCGCTCCATTCCGTCACCGGCAACGAGCAGGTGAAATGATGACACACATAGACCGTTAATTTTCCGTCCACTTGGGTTTTCCCCGCTAACAGCGACGGAACCTGTTCACCCCGACTCGGATCGACGCACATCACCGTTTTGTTCGGGATAAACTCACGATGCAATCGCGCGAGCAACGCTTGCGTAGACTCCGCCCGTGGATCCCCCAAGACCACGATCTCTTTCGGTCGCCGCAGATACAAGTCGAGCGCGGCGAGCATCAGACTAAACCCAAAGGGATTCTCTTCCATCGCGTCATAGAAAAGCCGCAACGTCTTTTCCGCCTTTTCGAGATAGCCCGGATTCTCGGTCAAGTACGACAACCGCGACAGCACCAAGACGGCCATCGAATTTCCCGAAGGAACCGCTCCATCAAACGCGGACTTCGAGCGGCTGATGAGCGCTTCGTGGTCATTGCTGGTGAAATAGAACCCGCCCTCCTGTGCATCCCAAAAGTGTGACAAGAGCGTCTCGGTCAGTTCCACGGCACGGTCCAAATAGACTCGCTCGAACGTGGCTTCATAGAGATCAATCAACGCCGCCGCCACGAACGCATAGTCATCGAGATAGGCATTGAAGCGCGCCTGCCCATCCTTGAAGCTGTGCAGGAGCCGTCCATCACGGTGAAGTCGCGTCCACAAAAACTCCGCGTTGTGGCGCGCGATCTCCACATAGCGCGGATGTCCGAGCACTTGCGCCGCGTTGGCGAAGGCTGACAACATCAAGCCATTCCAATTCGCCAAAATTTTCTCGTCCCGTCCGGGTTTGATCCGCCCCTCACGCACGGTGAAGAGCTTCTGCTTGGCCTCCGCGATCAACCGTTGGACTTCCCCCACGTCGCGGCGAAACAGCTTCGCCAACTGTTCCAACGTCAACGTCGGATGGAGGATGTTCTGATGCTCGAAGTTGCCCACATCGGTGACATCGTAATAGCGGCAAAAGAGTTCTCCGACTTCCTCGCCAAGCAGCCGCATGACTTCATCTCGACTCCAAACGAAGAACTTCCCTTCGACTCCTTCCGAGTCCGCGTCCTGCGTCGAATAGAATCCACCTTCAGGCGAGACCATCTCTCGTTCGACGTAGGCGAGAATCTCTTCCACCACCTGACGGAAGAATGCGTCGCCCGTCATTTGATAGGCTTGCAAATAGAGCGGCACCAGCAAGGCGTTGTCATAGAGCATCTTCTCGAAATGGGGCACCAACCAGCGTTCGTCCACTGAATAGCGATGAAACCCGCCACCCAGGTGGTCGTAGACACCCCCTTCGGCCATCTTGCGCAGCGTGTGGGTCGTCAGTTCCACATAGCGGGCATTGCCGGTGGCGTGGGCCTGCCGCAGGAAAAGCGAGAACACCGTCGAATTGGGAAACTTCGGCGCGCCACCGAGTCCGCCGTGCGTCGAATCGACATGTTTCGCCAGATTCGCGGTCACCCGCGCCAAGGTGTCGAGTTGCAA
Organism: Klebsiella pneumoniae; assembly: GCA_945865755.1. GTDB lineage: Bacteria > Desulfobacterota > Binatia > Bin18 > Bin18 > JABFSC01. The sequence goes on along the minus strand of CAMBFS010000165.1, from coordinate 3,540 downwards.
GGGACGAGTGCTCTCCTCACGATGCGCGAGTTTCTCGAGATTGGCCAAGATTTGCGCGGTGGAGTTGACGATATCCTGCGGGCGTTCGTGGTACGCCTGCGCGACGCCGGCGAGCACGCGCGGAAATGCTGGCAAGCCATGTCGATCCACCGGCGGGAAATAGGTGCCTCCATAAAAGGGCTTGCCGTCCGGCGTGAGAAACATGGTCATCGGCCAGCCTCCTCGCCCAGTCAGCATCTGCACCGCGTTCATGTAGATTTCATCGACATCCGGCCGTTCCTCACGGTCAACCTTAATGTTGATGAACAGCTCGTTCATCACGCCAGCGATTTGCTCATCCTCGAACGACTCGCGTTCCATCACATGGCACCAGTGACACGCGGAGTAGCCGACACTCAGAAGGACCGGTTTATTCTCGGCTTTCGCTCTGGTGAAGGCTTCCTCGCCCCACGGATACCATTCGACTGGATTATGGGCATGCTGGAGCAAGTAGGGGCTGGTTTCCGCGCTGAGGCGATTGGTGAATGTGTGGGTCATTTCACTATCCTTTTGTGCTCGTCTCAATTCAACAATGGTAAATCCGCTTCGCTTCCGTCCTCAGCTCCTCACGAAAGTCGGGATGGGCGATCTCGACCAGAGCCGCCGCGCGTTGCTTGAGGGTTTTGCCGCGCAGCTCCGCGATTCCGTACTCCGTCACCACATAATCAACGAACGCTCGCAACGCCGTCACCACACTGCCAGGCTCCAGCATGGGCACAATCCGTGACAGCCGTCGCCCTTTGACCAAAGCAGTGGATGGCGTCACGATCACGGACCTTCCCGGATTACAGTAGGCGGCGGTGATGGTGAAAATCGTTTGCCCCCCAGTGCCGGTGTACATGTACGGCCCAATGGATTCGGAACATGCCTGTCCGCCAAGATCGACCGCGAGCGCGTTATTCACCGCCACGTAGTTCTTCTGGTTCACGAGAAGACGAAGATCATCGGTGTAGGTGAAATCGTACAGCTCGAAGTTGGGGTTGCCGTCCACGATGTCCAACTCATCCGGCAGAATGCCAATGAACGCACTCGCCACGGCCTTGCCGGGGTTCACCGTTTTATACTTGCCGTTAATCACCCCTTCCTTGACGAGGCGGGCGATGCCACCGGGAATCACTTCGGTATGGATACCAAGATCGTTGCGGTTGCTGAGATACATCCCCAAGGGTGAAGAGACACTGCCCAGTCCAATCTGAATGGTGTCGCCATCATGAATCAACTCATTGGCGATCAACGTGCATATCACCTCCGTCGCCGCGATCTCTTCTTCATTGCGAGGCGTTGGTGGCAACGCCGCCGGGGGCAACGTTGGCTCGACAAAGTGGGTGATCTCCGAAATGTGAATGTAATTCTCACCACCAGTGCGGATAAAATTCTCGTGCACTTCGCCAATGACCGCACGAGCGGCGGCGATCATCGACTTGGACATGAAGATGCCGGTGCCAAAACTGCAATAGCCATTTTTGTCCGGAGGCGAGATCGGTGTCATGTAGACATCACAGGTGATCCCTGGCGGCAGCTCCTTGTGGCGATAGTAAGCGACCGGGATGAAATCGACGCGCCCCTCGGCCATCGGCGGGCGTGTCGAGGTCCCAAGATACGGGGTTTGGAGCGTGAACGCCTTGTCCGCGCCCGGCTGGTCCCAGTTAAAGAGCGGACCAACGACTCCGACTTTCACATCACGTAGCTCCTCCTTGCGGTCAAGGAGCGCTTGACTAAGGGTAACGGGCGTGGCGACCAGCCAATTGAACTGCACCGAGTCTCCGTTCCGCACAACCTTCACCGCTTCTCGCGCCGACACCAGCTTCTTCCCACATCGTTCACGCCAGTCCATAGACTCCTCCTGCTGAATCAATCTTTGCCCGGAGCATAAACCACGCTCCCCAAGCAAGTAAAGTCGGAACCGGCGGATTTTCCTTGTTCTCGCGAATCCCGTGTGGTAGGACACATCTCAATAGCATTCTCAATCCACACACGAGGTGAGCATTATGGACATGCGTATTGAATACTGCGCGGCGTGAGGCTACGAGCCGAAAGCCGTCAGTCTGACGGAACAACTCTTGACCGAGTACAAACAACGGATCAGCGCCCTGACCTTAGCCCCGTATGATGACGGACGGTTCGAGGTCTTCGTCAACGGTCAGAAGATTTACTCTAAACACGCGACCGGGAGGTTTCCTGAATACAAGGAAATCCGCACGGCCCTGGGGAAACAGGCGGCGTAACGTTGGTTGGCGGAGAAAGGATTTCGCATTGGAAGCACAACGTCTGATCCTACAGTGGGCGGAAGATGGCTTGATTCCCGCGGAACAAGTAACCGAAGCGCTGGCGGTCGCGGGGGTCACGCCCACCACACAAGACTGGAAACGATTTCTTGATCGCCTGTTGCTGTGGTCCGGCACTACGTTCCTCGCGGTCGGCATCATCTTCTTTATCGCCTCCAACTGGAACGCGCTTGGTCGCTACCTCAAGTTCGGACTCGTCGAGGTGCTGATCGGAGCCGCGCTCTTCGCCTACTGGCGCGTGGGATCGGAACGAGCGGCGGGCAAAGCCGCGCTGCTATTCGCCACGCTCCTGCTGGGCGCGCTCCTCGCCTTGTTTGGCCAGACCTATCAGAGCGGCGCGGATACCTGGGAATTGTTCGCCACCTGGGCCGCGCTGATTTTCCCTTGGGTGCTCGTAAGCCGACTCCCGGCCCTGTGGATGGTGTGGCTCGGCCTCTTGAATCTTGCCATCGGGCTCTACCTGTACACGTTTCCGAGCTTGCTCGGCTTCATGTTCGACGACAATACGCATCTGCTCTGGGTGCTGTTCACCGTCAATACCACCGGACTCGTGCTCTGGGAAATCGCCGCGCGACGACTCGCGTGGCTCAATGAACGTTGGGCCGTGCGGCTCCTCGCGGCTATCAGTGGCGGACTGATTACCAGCTTTGTCGTGTTCGCGCTCTTCGACAACAACGAGTCAGTGAGCGCCTTCGTCATCTATCTCGTATGGTTGCTCTCTGGCTACGCTGTCTATCGTCACCTCCGTGTTGATCTTTTCATGCTCACGGTAGGCTGTGTGTCGATTATCGTGTCACTGACGATCTTCTTTGCGACCAAGATATTCACGTTCGCATCCATCTTCTCCCCCTTCCTCATCGCATTCTTCGTCATCGGCATCTCCGCCGCGGCCGCGATGTGGCTGCGGAGTATCGCGACGGACACCCGGGAGGAACCCACATGACATCATCAATCGTTTGGGGCCAACTGCGAGACGCGGGCCTTGTCACGGGCGAGTGCCCACCAAGGACGGAAAGCCCCTCGCCGTGGTACGTGCGGGTCATGCTCGGTTTCTCAGGATGGATCGCGGCCTGATGTCAGGACACTTTTCGTAAATCCAAGAAATCACTTGATTTTAAGGAGTTTTGCTGGGCCTGGTCTACATTCGCCTGCCGACCTTTTACAATAAGCCCGTGCTGGAAGTTGGCTGTTATCGTACGAACCTTTGATTATTCTG
>CAMBFS010000164.1 GCA_945865755.1 Klebsiella pneumoniae | reverse complement strand
AAAGCGCAGTGAGCCCCGCGACTGTTCCCCATTCCCATTGCCCCGATTCCCCATTGCCCCGTTTCCCCGTTTCCCCGTTTCCTTCCCCGCCCCCACCTGTCGTTGCGTAACCTGATAAAGGTAGTATTTTGACGCAGGGTTGGAGGCTGTTATGAGTCGGGGTCAGATGCGTTTTGCGATCATGCTGGTCGTACTGTTCTTGCTGGTGGGGGTAGGCTATCGCCTGAGGGTCACCCTGCGTGCGCAGGATGAAATCACCAAAAAAATCCAGGAGATCGCCCCAGACCTGACAGCAACAACCGAACAACGGATGCAAGATTTTCGCCGCACTAAAGTGCGCGATGGCAAAAAAGTCTGGGAAATTGTCGCTCGGCAGGCGCGCTACTCGCAGGATCGGCAAGAAGTGATCGTCGAGGGGCCAGAGTTTTCTTTGTACCTCGAAAGCGGCGAGATCATTGCCCTCAAGAGCGAGGAAGCACGAATCGCTCTCGATAAGGAAGGACAAGACGTGTCACGGGTAGAGTTGAAGGGAAATTTGCAAATGCGGGTAGGCGATTTTTCCATTACCACGCAGGAAGCAATCTTTGAGAGTACACGGAACACCATCGTGTCGAACGGAGCCGTTCAGATTGATGGTCCCGGTTTATCAGCGGCTGGACAAGGCTATACGGTGGATATTGAGGAAAAACGCTTGACGCTCAATACCGATGTCCGAACGACGATCACCAAGGGAGAACCCTTATGAGGACGTGGGGTGGCATACGCACGACGTTGGGGGTGCTCGTTCTGGTAGTGGGCATGTCTGAAGAGATACTGTGGGGAGAGCGACAGGTCGCCGCCGCCGAATCTCCCGCCAAGCAGCCGAGTCCCTTCGGAGCTTTGGATTTCACTTCCCGTAAAGAGCCGATTCACATTCGCTCGCATGACTTGGAGTTCTTTTATAACCAAAAGCGCATTATTTATCGGGGGTCGGTCGTTGCCACGCAAGGCGATTCAACGTTGAAAAGCAGCACGTTGACGGTCACATACGAGGACACGGCCCCCACCGCTGCCCCTGCCCAAACGGAAGGAGTGGCGAAAACGACTCAAGGACAAAAGATCAAGGAAATTATCGCCGAGGACAACGTCGAGATTACGTCGACCACTCGCAATGCCACGTGCAACAAAGCTGTCTTTAGTGATACCGCACGCACGATTACCCTTACGGGTAACGCGACCCTTCGTGACGAAGCCAACGAAGTCACCGGGCAGAAAGTGACGATCTACGTCGATGAAGGGCGCACGACGGTCGAAGGCGACCCGAAAATGACCCTGACCCCCAAACAAGCCGACAAAGAGGGAAAAGGAGAAAGTGCGCGGTGAGTACGCCCCCGGTTCGCCCACTCCTGAGAGGAGAGGGGCTTCACAAATCCTATAACCGTCGCCCCGTGCTGCGCAATGTCACGGTCGAGGTCAAGGGAGGCGAAGTGGTAGGGCTTCTGGGCCCGAATGGCGCCGGCAAAACCACGACGTTTTCCATTATCGTCGGCATTATTCGCCCGGACCAAGGCAGTGTGCTCTACAATGGAGAGGACATCACGAACCTGCCCATGCACCAACGGGCACGGAAAGGGGTGACCTACCTTCCGCAAGAGCCTTCGGTCTTCCGCAAATTGACGGTGGCGGAAAACGTCATGGCAATTCTTGAGACCCTCTCCCTCACCGCGGCGGAACGAGAGGATCGCCTCACGCATTTATTAGCCGAACTGCGGATCAGCCATCTCGCCGATCGCCGTGCGGAATCGCTGTCCGGTGGAGAGCGCCGCCGGGTCGAAATCACCAGAGCGCTGGTCCTGTCCCCTTCCTTTATGTTGCTGGATGAACCGTTTGCCGGTATTGATCCGTTGTCGGTCATTGATATTCAAGAGATTATCGCCCAACTGCGAGAGCGCCAGATCGGGATTTTGATTACCGATCATAACGCCCAGGAGACGCTGCGCATCTGCGATCGTGCCTACCTCCTTACTGACGGCGCGATCTTTCACGAAGGGTCTCCAGCGGAATTGGCCGCCAATGAGCGCGTGCGCCAAGTCTATCTCGGCGAACGATTTAGTCTCGCGGGGTCTCGGTAGGACAGATATGGCACTCGAAGCATGCCTTCTTCAGAAGTTACAGCAAAAATTGGTGATGACGCCGCAGTTGCGTCTGGCGATTAAAATTCTCCAACTGCAACGCGAAGAACTCGATACCATGATCGAGGAGGAACTGGCCGAGAATCCCGTGCTCGAACGCGCGGAAGGCGAGACGCCCATTCCCGAAGAACCGCCCATGGTCAGCGATGGCGATACGCCGGCCGCGGTCACCGATGCGCCTCAACAAGAAGATATGAATTGGGAGTCCTATTTCGATTCGTATCAAGAGAGCACGCCGTCATTGCCCACCAGTAGCGGCGGCAATGATGAAGACGACGACCGCCAGCGCTCGCTGGAAAATCGCATGGTGCGCGCGGAGACCCTCGCGGACCATTTGACGGAACAGCTCCGCTTTCACGATCTCAGCGAGGACGAAGAACGGGTCGCCTCGGTCATTATCGGCAACCTCAATAGTTCTGGATATTGTGAAATGCCTCTCGAAGAGTTGGCGGCAAGCGCGGGTGTGAATATCGAGCTGGTCGCCTATGTCCTCCAGCTCATTCAAGCGTGTGACCCCATGGGGATTGGCGCACGTGATCTGCGCGAATGCTTATTGATGCAGTTGCGGGCGCAGGCCCTGGAAGAGCCGCGTGTCGAGGACCCGGCGTTGGCACTCGCGACCCGCATCGTGCAGGAGCATTTGGAAACCCTCGAAAGTCACCGCTTTGATCGTCTGGCGAAGACGCTCGGGGTGACGATGGACGAGATTTCCTTGGCGATGAAAATCATCGTGGCGCTCGAACCCAAGCCCGCGCGCGACTTCGAGGATAACGAGGTGCGCTATGTCATTCCCGATGTGCAGGTCTACAAAGTCGGGGAGGAATATATCATCACCATGAATGAAGAAGGCCTCCCACGTCTCCGCGTCAGCAATGCGTATCGGCGATTGCTGGCCGAGGGGGGCGCGACCAAAGAGTATCTCAACGAGAAACTGCGCTCGGCGGCGTGGTTGATTAAGAGCATTCAGCAACGGCAACGAACGCTCTACTTGGTGGCGGAAAGCATTGTCAAATTCCAGCAAGATTTTCTGATTCACGGGGTCTCGCGCATGCACCCGCTGGTGTTGCGCGATGTCGCCAACGATGTCGGCGTGCACGAGTCCACCGTGAGTCGCGCCATCGCCAACAAATACATGGCCACGCCACGGGGCATCATGGCCATGAAGAAATTCTTCACCACGGGACTCAAGGGCCAACCGGGCGAAGACGTGGCCGCCGAAAGCGTGAAAAACCAAATTCGTGAGATGATCGCGAACGAAGATGCGGCGCATCCGTTAAGTGATGAAGAGATTGCCCAAGCCCTGTCGCGCGGCAATGTCACCATCGCTCGCCGCACAGTTGCTAAATATCGAGAAAGCCTGAATATACTCTCGTCAGCCAAGCGGAAACACGCGCTTCAGTAACGAACGCGCGTCTCTCGCGGGGAAAGGACCCCCCATGCGTGTCGCCGATATTCTTACCGCCGATCTTGTGATTCCGAACTTACACAGTACGACGAAAGCGGACGTCCTGCGGGAACTCGCCCTCTATCTGGCAAGTAAGCGGCCAGAGATCAAAGCCGAACAGCTCGTGACCGTGCTACTCGACCGCGAGCGGTTGGGGACCACGGCTATTGGAGAAGGCATTGCTATTCCACATGGCAAAATGCCAGGGCTCAAGGGAGTGCTCGCCGTGTTCGGGCGTAGCCTGACGGGGATTGATTGTCATTCCCTGGATGGGCAACCGACCAAGCTGTTCTTTCTATTGGTGGCACCGGACGAATCCGCTGGGTTACATCTGAAAGCGTTGGCGCGCGTCTCCCGTTTGTTGAAAGAGCGCGCGTTTCGTGACCGGCTGCTCCAAGACGCAACCGGAGCGACCCTGTACCAGGTTATCTGTGACGAAGATGCCAGACTCTGATCTCCCGCCTCAATCCGAGGGGAGGCAAGTCGTCATCGTCACCGGTTTGTCGGGGGCTGGGAAGAGCACGGCTATCCACGTCCTTGAAGATTTGGGGTTCTACTGTATCGATAACCTTCCCGTGGCGCTGATCTCGCGGTTCCTTGAATTGTGCGCCAACAGTGAAGAACCGATCTCACGCGTGGCGTTTGGCATCGACCAACGAGAACGCATGTCGTTGCGCAATTATTCCAACGTCTTAGCCGAATTGCGCCAGCGGGGGCAGCGGGTGGAAGTCCTCTATTTCGAAGCCACCGATGCGATCTTGACTCAGCGCTTTAGTGAGACCAGACGCCCGCACCCGGGGGTACGGGGAGGCAGTGTCGCGGCGGGAATTCAGTTCGAGCGTGATCATCTCGTGGGCTTGCGGGAGAGCGCTGACCAAATCATCGACACTTCGACCTACACCGTGCATGAACTCCGGGAGCAACTGCAGCACCGACTCGCCACGCCGCAGGCACAGCCAACGTTACTCGTAACGGTCCAATCCTTTGGCTACAAATATGGGGTGCCGATTGATGCGGACCTCATGTTTGACCTACGCTTTCTGGCCAATCCGTTTTTTGTTGAAAACTTGCGTCCCAAGACTGGGAAGGAGGCTGATGTCGCCGCCTACGTGTTGCAACGGCCAGAAGCGGAAACCTTTCTTGCACAAGTCAGCGCGCTCCTCCAGACCACATTGCCTCTCTATATTCGCGAGGGAAAAAGCTATCTCACCGTGGCGGTTGGGTGCACTGGCGGTCGTCACCGCTCGGTCGCCATCGCGGAAGAACTCGGACAGCGGCTCACCGGGTGGGGCTACACCGTACACGTCCGTCACCGCGATGTGCATCGGTAACGTATCGTATGTCCGACGAATCCACCGTACATGCTCAACTGACCTTGAAAAACAAACAAGGACTCCATGCGCGCGCGGCGGCGGTTTTTGTGCGGGCCCTCGCTACGCTGAAGGCCGAGGTCGCGGTTACTTGGCAAAACCGCGTGGTCAACGGACGCAGCATGCTCGACTTGATGACCTTGGGAGCACCATACGGCAGTGTCATTGAGGTCCAAATCACTGGCGACGATGCCGATGCCGCGCTCGCCGCCTTGAGCAAAGTGATTGAGGAGCGGTTCCACGAAGAATGAATCCTCACAATGCGATTGTCCACGCCTGGATGAGGCGCTACAAATCCTTCTCGTGAAAGGAGTACGACGTATGGCACGAACCACTACCGCGGAAGCAATTCTCACGCTTGCAACAGAAATTCGCGAGGGAAATACCCAGCTTATTACGTGGCTGCAACAGTCGTCCGAACGACAAGAACGACAGAACCAGGCCACCATTGTCGCCCTGCATGAAATCAGCAAAGGGCAAGAGCATCTCATGCAAGGGCAGGAGCGTATCGGACAAGGGCAGGAGAAGATCGCGCAAGGGCAGGAGCGTATCGCGCAAGGGCAGGAGCGCCTCATGCAAATCGCAACGGATAGCACGCGAGCACTCGCCACGATGCTGCTCGAATCACAAGCTCTCACCGCGCGGATGTTAGAGTTGACCCGCGATATTCACACCCGCACGACTGGGGGAAGCGACACCAAGCATTGAACTGGCTTATGGCTCGTTCGCCTCGCTCACTCTACGGCAAGAGTTTTTTGCCATAGGCCATAGAGCGACCGTAGGGAGCAAGCCATAAGCCAGTTGCCATAAGCCAGTTTCACCCCTTGACGCTCTACACCCTATCCTATTACATGCGCCTGCTCTCTCGCCAAAGAAGAGAGTGGAATGAAGGAGACTGCTATTATGGCCGCGAAAGAATTCTTATTTACTTCGGAGTCCGTGTCCGAAGGACATCCTGACAAGATGTGCGATCAGATTTCTGATGGCGTGCTGGACGCCCTGCTCGCGATTGATCCCGACAGCCGCGTCGCCTGTGAAACCCTCACCAAGACCGGCATGGTGGTGCTCGCGGGCGAAATTACCACCAGAGCGAATATCAATTACGTCGATGTCACACGGAAGGTTGTCGCCGACATTGGCTACACGAGTTCGGAGTTAGGGTTCGACGCCGAAACCTGTTCCGTCCTCACGGCCATTGGACAACAATCGCCCGACATCTCTCAAGGGGTGACCGAAGGCGAAGGGCTCCACAAGGAACAAGGCGCTGGGGACCAAGGCATGATGTTTGGGTTCGCGTGTGACGAGACCAAGGAATACATGCCGTTCCCGATCTACACCGCGCACCGTCTCATGGAAGAGCTGACCGCGGCACGGAAAAGCGGACGACTGCCCTTCCTGCGACCCGACGCCAAATCACAAGTAACCGTCCATTATCGTGACGGCGTCCCCGTTCGCGCGGACACCGTGCTCATTTCCGCGCAGCATCATCCCGATGCCTCCTACAACACCATTAAAGAAGCCGTGGTGGAAGACATTATTAAACGGGTCGTCCCCAAGGAATTTCTTGACAGCAAGACCGTGTATCTAGTGAATCCCACCGGACGATTCGTGCATGGTGGCCCGTTCGCGGACTGCGGTCTCACCGGACGCAAAATCATCGTTGATACCTACGGCGGCTACGGACGGCATGGGGGCGGAGCGTTTTCCGGCAAGGACCCTTCCAAAGTGGATCGCTCAGCCGCCTATATGGCCCGTTATATCGCCAAGAACATCGTGGCGGCGGGTTTGGCCAAGCGTTGCGAAGTGCAGATCGCTTACGCCATTGGCATGGCGGAGCCAGTGTCGGTGCTCGTTGACTCCTTTGGCACCAGCGTCATTCCCGACGAACGCCTGTCGCAAGTGGTGCGCGAGAACTTCGATCTCCGGCCCGCCGCGATTATTCAATCACTCAATCTCAAACGCCCCATCTATCGACCGACCGCGGCATACGGTCACTTTGGACGACCAGCCGAGGGCGGGTTGTTTACCTGGGAACGGCTCGACAAGGTGGACGCGCTCAAACGCGCCGCCAGCCTAAAGTAGTAGTACATGAGGAAATGAAGAACTATGGCAACGCAAGGTGATGTGAAAGATCTCCGTCTCGCGGCGGAGGGAAAGAAACGGATTGACTGGGCGGAACAAACGATGCCCGTCCTCCGTCAGATCCGCGAGATTTTTACCAAGACCAAGCCCCTCAAGGGCATGAAAGTGTCAGCCTGTCTGCATGTGACCACCGAGACCGCCAACCTGATGCGCACCCTGAAGGCCGGCGGCGCGGAGGTGATGTTGTGCGCATCGAATCCACTTTCGACCCAAGATGATACCGCCGCCTCGCTGATCAAGCACGATGGTATTCCCGTGTTCGCCATTCATGGGGAGAATCGCAAGACCTATTACCGCCACTTGCAACAGGCGCTCGCCCAGCAGCCAACGGTGACACTGGACGATGGCGCGGACCTGGTGAGTATGTTGCTCACCGACGCGGCCTACAAGGACCAGGCGAAGCGCATTCGCGCGAGTCTGGAAGAAACCACGACTGGCGTGATTCGCTTACGGGCGATGGAGAAAGATGGCGTGCTCACGCTGCCCGTGGTCGCGGTCAACGATGCCGACACCAAGTATCTGTTCGATAATCGCTATGGCACCGGGCAATCGACGTTAGACGGTATCCTGCGGGCGACATGTCTGTTGTTCGCCGGGAAGCCGGTCGTGGTCGCTGGGTATGGATGGTGCGGCAAAGGCGTGGCATCGCGCGCTCGTGGGTTGGGTGCCCAAGTCATCGTCACGGAAATCAACCCGATTCGCGCACTGGAAGCGGCGATGGACGGCTTTCGCGTGATGCCAATGGCGGACGCAGCTCGTGAGGGGGAATTGTTCATTACCCTGACTGGCGACATCGGCGTCCTGCGCGAAGAGCATTTTCTGAAAATGCCGGATGGCGCGATTCTCTGTAACTCCGGCCATTTCGATGTCGAAATCGACGTCAAGGCACTGAAGAAGATCGCCAAGACCATCGAAAAGAATGTCCGGCGGAATGTGGATGCCTACCGGCTCGCGAATGGGCGGTCGCTATACTTGATCGGTGAAGGGCGGCTCGTCAACCTCGCGGCCGCGGAAGGACATCCGGCGGCGGTGATGGACATGAGTTTCGCCACCCAAGCCTTGGCGCTCCAATGGGTCGTGGAAAATAAGAAGCCGCTCGACACGCGCGTGCACCTCGTGCCCAAGGCGGTGGAAGAAAAGGTCGCGACCCTCAAGTTGGCGAGCATGAACATTCACTGTGATCGTCTCACGGAAGAGCAAAAAAAGTATCTGACTTCGTGGGAATCGGGCACGTAAACCGGTCGCACAGGGACGGTGCACTCACCGTCCCTTTTGCTTATGAAGTGGGGAGGTATGCGAGGGGGAAGACGTGGACAGCGGATGAATGGTTCTCAGCCCCTTCGCTCTTTTCCTTTCCTCTTCCTCTTCGCGCTGTTCGGCCTTCTCACGGGCGCCTCCCCTCTGGCCGCGCAAGACCTCGGCCTCATCGCCAATGTTCGCACTTTGGTCACCGAAGATGCGACACGGGTTATTATCTCCCTCTCGCGGCCAATCCGTTATCAATTGACCACCGAGCCTTCGGCTTTTGACCAACGCGCGGATCTCCCCCCTACTCGTCTTGATCTTATTTTCTCAGCGGCGACACTGGCGGCCACCATTCCCGCGATTGCGCGCGGTGACGAGGCCCTGCTCACC
>CAMBFS010000163.1 GCA_945865755.1 Klebsiella pneumoniae | reverse complement strand
CAGTTTGAGGATACGTGGATGGACAACATGAGAAGTTTGGATACCAGCAAGATCATGTGGTCGTCTGACTATCCCCATACCGACTCCCCGTGGCCACGCTCGAAGGAGTACATCCACGAGCATTTCACCAGCGCACCGGGTGACATTGTCGCCAAAGTTGTTGGCGGCAATGCAGCCGCGCTATACGGCATTCACTAGTACGGCATTCACAAGTAGAGACGTAAGATATTACGTCTCTACTCCTCTTACGTCTCTACTCCCCGAGACCCAGCCGTCGCTCCTCCCCTCGGTTGACAGCGCATACCTCCTGACGCAGGATTCTCCCAGCCCTATCGCCCAAACCGCCGAGGAGAAAGTAGCCCATGCCAACCATAGACCTCTTTAGCCCTACCCCCGAACACGCATTACTCCGTCAAACCGTCCGTGACTTTGCTCGTGAGCAAGTGGAACCCCAAGCCCTCGCGTGTGATCGCGAAGAACGATTCAACCTCCCACTCTTTCGTCAGCTTGGTGAACTCGGGCTGTTCGGCATCACCGTGCCAAGCGAGTATGGCGGAGCCGGCATGGATGCCGTCGCGGCGGTGATCGTGCACGAGGAACTCTCGGCTGTGGATCCCGGATTTTGCCTCGCCTATCTCGCGCACACGATGCTCTTCGTCAACAATTTTTGCCGCAATGCCAATGAAGACCAACGACGGCGGTATCTGGACAAAGTGATGTCGGGCGCGTGGGTCGGGGGCATGTGCATGACCGAGCCCGCCGCGGGCACCGATGTGCTGGGCATGAAATCGCAAGCGGTCCGGCGAGGCGACTCCTACTTTCTGAACGGACGCAAGATGTTCATCACCAATGGCGCGCTTGACGACAAAACCTTGGGTGACATCTTCCTGGTCTACGCCAAAACGGACAAAGGCATCAGCTCTTTTGTGGTCGAGAAAGGCTTTCCCGGATTTTCGTTGGGCCAGCGGCTCCACGGCAAGGCGGGCATGCGCGCCTCGATGACGGCGGAGCTGGTATTTGAAGATTGTGCCGTGCCCGTCGTCAATCGACTGGGTGAGGAAGGTGAGAGTACGATCCACATGATGCGTAATCTGGAAATCGAACGCGTCACCATCGGCGCGATGTCCACGGGGATCGCGGCGCGCTGTGTCGAAGTTATGACCCGGTACGCGAGTGAACGCACCGCATACGGACAACCGATTCACAACTTCGGACAGATTCAACGCTACATCGGCGACTCGTATGCCCAGTACATGGCCGCGCGGACCTACCTGTACCACACGGCTGGACGCATGAGCCTGGAGAAGCCGGGGCAACGCGTCGATTCCGATGGCGTGAAGCTGGTGGCGACGACGATGGCGAAGCAAGTAGCGGACAACGCCATGCAAGTGCTTGGTGGCTACGGCTATTTCAGCGAATATGTGGTCGAGCGGTTGTGGCGTGACGCCAAACTGCTAGAGATCGGCGGCGGGACAATCGAAGCGCATCAAAAGAACATCACCAAGGATCTGACCCGCCGCATGGATTTGATCCGCTAGGAGCACCTATGAATCGTGATTTGTGGAACCGGGTGATGATTGGGCTAATGGCCGCGACGATTCTCGTGTGCCTGGAGAAGATCTGGTCCGTGCCGGATGCCGCGCAGGACCCCCGCTACTGGATTGGGATCGGGTTGGGTACGGTGGTGATCTTGCTCAAAATGAAGGAAATCAAGCAGAGTCAAGAGCGCGCCAAGCACTAAGAGCGTGTCTGCAAACCGAGGGAGCCATGTCATTGCGAGGAGTCAGACGACGAAGCAATCTCTTTTTCGGGCAAAGATTGCTTCGCTACGCTCGCAATGACAGTCCTTCACTGGTTTGCAGACACGCACTAACGCGCACCGCCTTGGGTTGGTTACAACATTGGGAACAGACAGACACACAAGACACACTCGGCGCTCCAGCGTCCCACGGCGCGCCGGTCGAGGCTTCACGCTGATTGAGCTAGTGCTCGTCCTCCTGATTATGGCGGTCGCCGCGGCGCTCGTCGGACCAGAACTGACCAAGCGATTTACGATAGCCGACCCCCGTCGCGTCATCGTCCAAGTACGTGCCGCGATGGAGCTCATGCGAGTCCAGGCGGTCGAGTCCGGAAAGGAAGAGGTGCTCGTGGTGGCACCACGTGACAACACCTATTGGCACGAAGGCGGAGGCGAACACGTCGCGGTGGAAGAGGAAAGTGGCCTCCTCGCGGCGCGCGGGCTGTTTGTTCGCGAAGAAGGGGAAGTCGAGTTCCGGTTCTACCCCGATGGGACGAATTCCGGCGGGGAAGTCTGGATTGAAAAAGAACGCAATAGTGGCGTGACTCTCTACCACCTCTCGCTCAATCCTCTGCTGGGGACGGTCGTGATCTCACGGGAAGATTGATGATGACGAACCAGAACAATACGCGGCGACTCTTCGCACCGTGCGGATTGCGGAGTTCCGAGCCCAAATCCCAAATCCCAAATTCCAAATCCCAAATCCGCAATTCCTCCGGTTTCACTCTCCTCGAAATCATGGTCGCTCTGGCCGTCCTGGCCACGGGGATCGTGACGGTGTTGGAGTTGTTCGGGGGGAGTTTACGACTCGGCGGGAAAGCCTCGCAACGGACACAAGCCGTCATCTATGCACAGAATGTCATGGAACGCGTGCTGGCCACGGAACGCTTGGAGGACGGCCAAAAGTCAGGGGAGTTCCCGGGCGGGTATCGGTGGGAAGCGCGCGTCCAGGAAGTACGGCCTCCGGAAGACGAAGGCTCGCGGTTATCCAACCGCGAGCAGGCGACCGATTTTTTTCATCTCAAGGAAATCGAGGTCGGGGTGTTTTGGAGCGAGGGCGTGGGGCAGCAGTCTTATCTCTTACGCTCCATGCGCGCCCAGGCGGACCAACCGGACCAACTGGGGCAACAATCACCGTGAACACCAGGCGCCCGCGCGGATTCACGCTGCTTGAACTCATTATCAGTCTGGCGATTATGAGCATGATCGTCGTCGTGGTGAGTGCCGCGTTCAATCTCGGACTCGATTCGGTGGATCGTGGCGAATTTCGCGCGCTGGAGAATCAACGGGCGCGGGCCGCCTTGGCGCAAATCACCCGACAGCTCAAATCCGCGTATCCCCTGGCCATGCAAACGGAGAAAGGCACGACCGTCTATTTCACCGGGAACGCGAGTGAAGTCAGTTTTGTCGCGAGTACGGGTCGGCCAGAAGTCGGCGGGCTGGAAAAAATCACCTACTTCCTTCGCGAGAACGACGGGCGACGGGGGTTATGGATGCGGACCTCCGCTCCCACTCTGCCAGCCGATCTCATCAATGATCGCGAAGGCCCCCTCCAGCAGGAGACGGAGATATTACCCGATGTCGAAAGCATCGGCTGGGAATATCTGAAGATTACGCAACCGCGCAATAAGGAAGAATGGGTCAAGAAATGGAACGGCTTCGATGAACAGCAACTCCCGGCGGTGATTCGCCTCTCGTGGCGCGCGCCGTTGGGGCAATTGCCACACGAGTGGTATATCGAAGTCCCGATAGCGGTCCGTCTTCCACAGACCGACCTGCTCGCATCCCCCTCGGGCTCCAACCGAGCGCGGCGGCGGCGAGCACGTTCCGCCGGCTCAAGATAGCGAAAGGACACTATTCGTGAGAAACGCCCGTGGCATTGTGTTGATTTTAGTGCTCTGGGTCATGATGGTCTTGACCGTCTTGGCGGGCGAGTTGGCCCGCTCCATGCGAATCGAAGGACGGACGACCGATGTCTATCAGCAGGATGTGGCGACCTATTATCTCGCGACGGCGGGACTCCACCGCGCGCTCTACACGATTCTGCGTGCTCAACAGAAGGGCCAGAATGCCTTGAATACTGGGGACGCGCTTGGGCAACAGCCGTTTGGTGGGTTTGGTGGTGGGCAAGCAACGGGAGCGACCGGACCAGAAGAAGAAGACGTGGACGTCTGGGTGCGTGGAGATGGGCGCTGGAAGAAAGAAGAGTTTGGCGAGGGCGGCTACTGGGTCCGCGTGCTTGATGAGGGCGGCAAGATTAATATCAATGAGGTGGATGAAGCGTATTTGCGGCAAACCTTCGCGAATCTCAAATTTGATCTGGAGTTCAGTCAACTGATCGTTGACACCATCCAAGACTGGCGCGACTCGGACTCGCTGGTCCGTCTGCATGGGGCGGAGAACGATTACTACCTGGGACTTCCTATTCCTTATCCCGCGAAGGATGGATTTTTTCATACCCCCGAAGAACTCCTCCTCGTGCGGGGAGTGACGCCGGCATTGTTTTATGGCCGCGAGGGCCCAGCGTTGCGCGAGCTGTTCACGGTCTACAATAGTGGCGGAAGTGGTGTGAACCTCGCGACCGCGAGCCCTTTAGTGTTACAGGCCGCGACTGGACAGGATCGACCAACGATCGACGAACTGATCCAGCGCCGCAACGAAGCGAATGGCGCGAACCTGGCCGGACTCTTTCCGCAGGGCGGGAACGTCAATTTTGGTCTCCCACAAATTGTGACCATCGAAAGCATTGGCTATCGCAACGATGGCAACATCACCCGCCGCGTAGCCGCGGTCGTGCAACGCCAGGGCGTCAATAACTTCCGTTTTCTGCGCTGGCAAGACCGCGTTGAGAGAGGCGAGAAGCCGCCACAGCAGGAAGGGTAATGGAAAGCCGTGTCGGCGTATTCTTCCTCGCGTTGCCGCCAACGGGTTACCCGCTGCTCTTCGTCCGCAATGCGTCAGTCAGTTCGCTTGGCGTCACCGTCGCCGTTCCGACTTTTCCCACGACAATGCCCGCGGCGTGATTGGCGAGAATCGTCGCGTCCTCCAGCGTGGCCCCGGCACCAAGTGCGAGCGCGCAGGTCGCCAGCACGGTATCGCCCGCGCCGGTGACATCGAAAATTTCACGAGCGGTGGTGGGAAAATGTTGCACCGTGGCGCCACGCTTGAACAGGCTCATGCCCGCTTCACTGCGCGAAACAAGCACGGCTTCGGCTTGCCAGAGATCAAGTAATTGCTTGCCCGCCTGTTGCAAACTGGCCTCGGTGCGAATGTCGATCCCCGTGGCTTGCCCCGCCTCTTCTCGGTTGGGTTTCACCAAGGTCGCCCCCCGATAGTGGGCGTAGTTGCGACGCTTGGGATCAATGACGTACAGGAACCCGTGCCGTTCGCGGAGTTCCGCGAGGTGCGTGAGCAGCTCGGCGTCAATCACGCCTTTGCCATAATCGGACACCACCACCACGTCACACTCGTGCACCCGCTGGTGGATGAATCGCCGCAACTGGGCGCGCACGCGGGTGTCAAGCTCCTCGCTTTGCTCGCGGTCGAGCCTCACCACTTGTTGGCTGTGGGCGATGATCCGGGTTTTACTGGTCGTGGTCATGGCCCGACTTGCCACGATGCCTCTGGTATCGGCTCCAAGAGAGATGAGTTCGTGTTGCAGCCGACGGCCAGCTTGGTCGCGGCCAATCACGCCACAGGTGATCACCGCTCCACCTAACGAGCGGATATTGGCCGCGACGTTGCCCGCGCCACCAGCATGGAGACTCTCGCGGGTCACACGCACAACCGGGACTGGTGCTTCGGGAGAAATCCGTTCGACTTGGCCCCAGATATAACGGTCGAGCATCACATCCCCGATCACCAACACCCGAACACGGGGAAATTGGCTCAGGACCTTGGTGAAGTGGGAGGCAACAGGAGCGGAATGCGAGGTGTGGCGTTTCATGGTGTTATGCCCTCGGACGACGTAGCAGCTCGTGGTAAAGGGATTCATTGGCTTGGGCCATGACCGAGACATCAAACTGGGCCCGCGCGAAGGCCTGGCCTTTCGTGCCTAATGTCCGTGCCCATTGTGGCTCGTGAACCAGCCGTTCGATGGCCACCGCCAAAGCGGCCGCATCTTGGGGAGGCACCAGGAGACCGGTCACGGCATCGTCGACTAACTCGGGAATGCCACCCACACGACTGGCAACGACCGGCAACGCAGCCGCGAGCGCTTCGATCACCGCCACTCCCAAGCCTTCCCACAATGGCACATGCACGAAGATGTCCGCCGCCGATAGATAGTCAGGGACGTGAGAAACGAAACCGGAAAAGTGCAGAGCCTCTTGTAATCCCAAAGCGCGGGCTTGCTCTTCTAGACTGACGCGCAACGATCCTTCTCCGCAGACCACGTAGCGGAGCCGGACACCTCGCTCTTGCAGCATGGAGGCGGCGGAGAAGAGCGTGCTATGCCCCTTCCGTTCAGTGAGTGCGCCGACCGTTAAGACCAGGATGTCGTGTGGCGCGAGGCCCAGCGCGGCGCGGAGTTGTTGACGAGCCTGCTCGTTCGAGACAAATCGCGCGGTCTCGACTCCGCTGGGAATCCGCCTGATGCGTGTGCGCGGGACGCCTCCAGCGAGGAGCGCCGTTTCCACTCCTTGTGAGATGGCGACGACCATATCCACACTCTGTTCATACAGCAGTCTCGTCATCCGTCCACGCGCGATGGGATAATCCATCCGCCGCGTCACCACCCGTTTGACAGGAAGTCCGCGCAACCACGGACTCAGCGCATGCGCGCGAGCGGTGTGGAAATGGACTATATGGTACCCGCTCGTTCGCACCAGACGACGCAACTGAAATCCGGCAAGAAGATCGAGATGATTCCGTATGCGCAAAGGGACCCGTGGCAGCCCCTGTTCACCGAGACGGGACCAGAGGACCCCACGGGGGTCACTCGCGACGACCGACTGGTGGCCGTGGTGGTGGAGCGCTGTGGTGAGTCCCAGCACTTGCACTTCCCCGCCACCCCAGTTCTTCTCTGGATCGATATGGAGGATGTTGAGCGTGTTCGGCATGAAGATGTTGCGTTGTCGTGCGTTCCCAGAGCTTGGCGTATTTCAGAAAGACGTAAAACGCGGAGGTGACCGCGACAAAAAATCCGGGGACCCCTTCGCGGAACCCGCCCTTCACAACATAGAAACGGAGAAACCGCCACAAGGGTCGCAAGAGCAAGTCCGCGAGACGGGCGCGCTTTCCGCGCAGCGCGAGTTCGCGCGAGGCGACTTCGGTGAGGCCATTCAAGGCGCGGAGATGGTCATGGATGTCATCGTAGGTGTAATGGTACAAATCGCCCCGCAACCGATCCGCCTGCCCTTGGAGGAGCACCTTTTCGTGCGGGTCCACTCCTCCCCATCGCACCTTGGCCTTGCGAAACAGCCGCAGCCGCAGGCCAGGGTACCACCCGCGCCACCACCAGCGCCCCAGATAATACACCAAGCGGGGCATGAAATAGCCATCGACATCGGGATGATTGCGGTGGAGGACCGCCAACATTTCGTGCCGTAACTCTGGCGAGACTTCTTCATCGGCATCGACATTCAGGACCCACTCGTGCGTGGCTTGGGAGAGGGCAAATCGCTTCTGTTCGACATACCCAGGCCACGGCCGCTGAATAATCCGGTCCGTGTATTCTTGGCAAATCGCGACCGTGTGATCGGTGGAAAACGAGTCCACGATGACAATTTCATCGCACCATTTCACACTTTCCAAGCAGCGACGGATATTGGCCTCTTCATTAAAACAGATAATGCAACAGGTAATGGGGCGATGATCCGCGCGGATGATGGCTGGCAGGGGTGGAGCGGTGTCACGCTGTTGTTGTTGCTGTTGTCGGTGGTGGCGGGCCCGGCGGTGGGCATATTCACGGTTCTTCTGATCGCGGAGGGCAAGAATCTGTTTCAGGAGGGCATGCCGCTGAGCCGGTGGTGGGAGTGGCGTCCCCAGATACTGATGCAGGAAAAACAGCCGGTCGTTGATACTGGCGTTGCGACCTAATGTTCTCTCCAGTTGCACCAGGTTCTTGAGGCGTTGGGATTGGCTGAGGAGCCCCTTATGAGTGACGCGATCCAAATCGACCAACACAAACCGCCACTGCTGCGTCGCGTGTTCCTCGACCAGCACGTTCTCATCCTTCAAGTCACCAACTGACAGACCCGCGGCATGCAGACTCCGGACAAACTCGGCCAAGGCACGGAGGAATATGCGTCGTTGTTGGCGAGGGCATGATTGTTGGTGTGTCTTCCAATAGACATTGAGCGGAGTATGGGAGAGCAATGCCTCACTCACGTAGAAACTTTCGGACACCAGACCCGCCGCGCGTATCTCGGCAACAGCAAGAGGCCGAGGGACGGCGATCCCCGCGGCTTGGAGGAGTCGCGCGCCTTTCCACGCCCGCACCGCGGGTGAGCCATGCAGCAGGCTGTCTCCCCACTGCCGCCATGTCGCCAGACGATGATGTTTGATGACAACGGCCCCAGTGGGAAGCGCAACGAGCGTGACTGTGGTGCCCCGGTCCTGTTTGAGTTCCTGCGTTGCCCCATTGTACCCCGGTGCCTGAGCCAGCAGCTCGGATAATTCAGGTCGATCAGGCGCGCGGAAGAGTATTGAGAGAGACGACATGAGAAAAATTCAGAAGTACGTGTGAAAGAATTCAGGGCTTAGCGGGTGTCTAAAAACCCTCCGTTCACCCTTCGACAAGCTCAGGGTGAACGGGGCGCGTCTTATATTCGTTGGGGTTTTCCCGTTCGTGCTGAGCTTGTCGAAGCACAAAGCCCGGCTTTTTAGACACCCGCTAAGAGCTAAAAGCCAAAAGCTAAGAGCTAAGGAGTCATAAAACAATAAACTACCACATTTGGGTGGCCGGACGAGGCCAGACCTCATAGTTCCAGTCGCTATGAAACCTGTTCCGACGGATGCGCAGGGTAACAGACTCTCGATCACGGACCTTACGTCTTTTGGGGTAATTTT
>CAMBFS010000162.1 GCA_945865755.1 Klebsiella pneumoniae | reverse complement strand
AGGGTGTGCTTTGGAAAGCCCGTCAAAAACAGCCTGCTAGAGGAGTTTTGGTGAAAACGCGTGGGGCAGTGATGCGGTAGTTTCGCTGAGTTCAGATACCTGAGTAATTACAATATCTTGACGAATGCCCCGCACTTTTAATCACACCCCGGTCGGAGTGTCCACGATCAGCGAATGAATACTCAAGCTGAGCATGCCCTCTGGGGTCACAAAATGTGGGAATAACCATTTGACTTTCTTGACCACGTCTGGCGTGGCCGCGGGAATCACATCGGAGAACTCTGGATAGACGACCTCCGTGATTTTCGTGATCGTGACATCTCCAACTTTCCATTTCATTGTCTGTCTCCTCCTGTAAAGGTGTTGCGTGGGGATATGCGCGCGACAACCGCGTGGCTGTCTCCGCTTGCGTGTCGGGCACCAGTGTCTTCAACGACGCGCCACTTCTTAGCAAAAGAAAAGCACTTGGACTACTCGGTCGGGAATGACAGCGCGCGCATGTTCTCCTTCGGTGGCTGTCCGTCAAGGGGAATACGTTGAAGTCGCGGCCTAAGCACGATAGAACAGGCGGCGATTATGAACGAATAACGGTAGTACCAGGAGTGCCTATGGATTTCGGATTTAGCGAGGAACAAGAACTCTTAAGAAAATCGGCGGCGGACTTCTTGAGTAAAGAATGTCCGATGACGTATGTCCGCCAAATGATGGAAGACGAACGGGGCTATGCTGACGCGGCGTGGAGTAAAATGGCCGAACTCGGATGGACCGGGCTCATCTATCCCGAAGAGTTCGGGGGCGCGGGCTTTTCGATGGTGGACCTCATCGTGGTGCTCGAAGAGATGGGCAAGGCGTCGTTGCCAGGTCCGTTTTTCTCGACCGTGTGTCTCGGAGGACGGGCGATTCTCGAAGCTGGCAGTGACGAGCAAAAGAAAAAATACGTGCCGGGGCTCGCTTCTGGACAGACCAAGGCGACGCTCGCCTTCCTTGAGGAGAACGCCCGGTGGGACGAGAAAGGGATCAACCTCAAGACCCGCAAGGGAACGAAAAACTATAGCCTCAGCGGCGTCAAGCTGTTCGTGCCGGATGCGCATGTGGCCGATCTGATTGTCTGTGCCGCGCGCACGACGGGCGGCATCGCGTTGTTCGTGGTCGAGCGGCAGCAGCCTGGCGTCAGCGTGCGGCAACTCAAGACCATGGATCAGACTCGCAAGTTGTGTGAGGTCACGTTCGACAAGGTGTCCGTGGGACCAGAGGCGATGCTGGGGACGCCGGGGTCGGGCTGGCCCGCGCTCAAGCGAGTGCTCGATTTCAGCAAAGTGGCGCTGAGCGCGGAGATGTGTGGTGGAGCGCAAAAAGTGCTCGATATGACCGTGGACTATGCCAAGGTCCGCGAACAGTTTGGCCGCCCGATTGGCTCGTTCCAGGCCATTCAACATAAATGCGCGAACATGTTGGTGCAGGTCGAAAGCGCCAAATCCGCGACCTACTACGCGGCGTGGGCCGTGGCCAATAACTCCCCGGAAGCCCCGCTGGCCGCCGCGATGGCCAAATCCTATTGCAGCGATGCGTTCCGACAAGTATCGGCGGAAGGCATTCAGGTGCATGGCGGCATCGGGTTCACCTGGGAACATGACATCCATATTTATTTCAAGCGCGCCAAGGGGTCGGAAGTGACTTTTGGGGACGCCACGTGGAATCGCGAGTTGGTGGCGCAACTGACACTCGATCAAGAACCGCTGGCGACGGCATCGTAAAGGAGACACTATGGCTGACACAAGCGACATCGGCAAAGTTGGCAAACCAGTGAAGATGCGGATCGAAGAGGGGAAAATCCGCGAGTTCGCCAAGGCGATCAAGGACCCCAACCCGCTCTATGTAGACGAGGCGGCGGCCAAAGCGGAACGTGGAGGCATCATGCCCCCGCCGACATTTCTGATGACCCTGGCCCACTGGGATGATGGCGAAGGGCAGCCGCACGTCAAGTTGGATACCCGACGTATTCTGCATGGCGAACAAGAATTCGAGTTCTTCAAGCCGATTTACGCGGGGGACATCCTGACGGCGGTGACGACAGTGACCAACGTATTCGAGAAGAGCGGTGGTCGCGGGGGCACCATGACGTTTGTCGTGATGGATACCGACTTCACCAATCACAAGAGCGAGAAAGTCGCCACGGCTCGCTTCACGGTCATCGAAACCGGCCAAGCGGTGGCGAGCTAAGAAGGAGACGTTATGGGTCGCGCGAAAATGTATTTCGAGGATGTGCGAGAAGGGGGCGAGCTGCCCGCGTTCACGGTCACGAATCTCACTCGTGGAGACTTCGTCAAATACGCGGGTGCCTCTGGTGACTTCACGCCGTTGCACTACGATCAAACCTTTGTTGAAGCCGCCGGGATTCCGACGGTGTTCGCGATGGGCATGCTCAACGCGGGGATTCTGAGTCGTTTGGCGGCGGACTATGTGGGATTGGAAAATCTCCGCAAGTATAAAGTCCGCTTCGCCACGCGGGTGTGGCCTGGGGATTCAGTAACCTGCAAAGGAAAAGTGACGAAAAAGGCCGTGGAAAACGGCGAAAACATTGTTGAGGGCGACCTCACGCTGCTCAATCAAAAAGGCGAGGTCGCGATTCAGGGGAGCTTCCGCGCGGCGTTGCCGTCGCGGGGGTAACAAGAGGAAAAGGTTACTCAATCTCCCTCACCCTAGCCCTCTCCCAGCCGGGAGAGGGAACTTTCGGAGCCCACTAACTTAATGCCATTGCCCTGAGGGGAGAGAGGACCTAGAGCCGCAAGAAGCAGGGATGAGCGCAAGGCCGGTCCCGCCGAATCCCCTCGCCCCCTTTGGGGCAATGGCATTAAGTTAAGCAACTGTGTCATTGCGAGCAGCGAAGCAATCTTTGTTTTGTTGGAGATTGCTTCGTCGTCCGACTCCTCGCAATGACAGGGACCTCCTTAACTTAATGCCATTGCCCTTTGGGGGAGAGGGTTAGGGTGAGGGGGTCGTCGCATTGAGCACTGCGCAGGCATAGGCAGTGCCGAACACTATTGACCAAAGGGAGGCTAGGGGGGATTTCTCACTTACGGTTATAAAGTGTGCCAATGTTATTCAGATAGCCCATCTCAATCAATGTCAGGCGTATTGTCCGGCCTTCAATCAATGCTTTTTCGCATCCGGCTCCAGCTCGACCTGCATTGGCAACAAGAACCGCACCACCATGTTGTAGAAGCCGGTGTTGAGCGTGAGTTCGACAATCTGTTCGGGATCAAGAAACGCGCGCAGGGCATCGAAGGTCGTATCCGTCACCCGCACATTCTGGGTGACTTCGGTGGCGTAGCGGATGACTGCTCGTTCTTGGTCATTAAACGCGGGATCGGTTTCCCATGACGCGAGCTTGTCTACTTGTTCTGGACGCACGCCGATCCGTTTGGCCAGCGCTTGATGGTGAGTATATTCGTACTCGCAATTGGTCAGTCGTCCGACCGTCAAAATCGCGAGTTCGCGAAAGCGCGGGTCGAGCTTGGTGCGATTGCGCAGGCCATCGCTAAAATACAGCATGCGGCGTAGTAGCAATGGACTGTGCGCGGCAACACGAAAGATGTTGTTCACCATCCCTCGTTGCGTCTGCAACTGATCGAAAATATCGCGTTCGAGTTCGGGGAGCTGTTCGCGGTCGAGATAGGGGAAGCGTGACATGGGTCCTCCTTACAAAGTTTCAAGTCCAAAGTCTAAAGTCCAAGGTCCAAAGCTTAAATTCCAGAGCCCGTGGCGCTCGCGAGCGCAATCAGTTCCCGGACTCCGCTGTGATCCAAGCGGTCCAGACCGTCAACGAGTTGAATGCAGCGTTCGCAGTCCGCTTTGCTGAGCCGCATCCCCAGACAGTCACGAATCTTCACTAAGTGTTCCTCGCGGGTGAGCGGTGATCCCCAGAAGCCTTTGGGGCCACGACACCGTACCGTCGCGCGGCGACCCGTCGCGTAGCGCCCATCAGTGAGTTCAACGGTCGTCTCTACCCACATCTTTTCCATTTCACCGGGAATAGCGGGAGACTGCACGAGTGTGATGCGCGGGAGCAAGGCCACCATGTCTGGTCGAATGCGACGCTCTTCCGAGAATGTTCGGACTGTCACCGCGCCGTCAAGTAACGCAGCGGCGGTGGTGTATTGAAAACTAAATTTGCCGTCGAGCCCCGTGCGCGGTGATGGGCGATCCACATACGGCATGATCGGTGTCGTGATCCGCACTGTGCGAATTAAGGTCGGGTCGCCGATTCTTTGGTGGAGGTCTAACGCCGCGGTGATCGCGAAGTGCGTCGCGTACTGACTCGGAAACAGTTTGATCGCGAATCCGGGATCGACCAGGCGATACGGTTCGCCAAATGCCAACAGCGCTGGATAATCAAAGGCCGCGCCAAAAAAAACATCGACGTAGCCATTCGGGGCTTCGAAAATTTCCGTGTTCCCCGTGAATCCCCGTTTCGCCAACAACGCCGCATCGAGTCCCGCTGATCCCGCCCAGCCACAATGCGTGGCTTTGGTCATGGTGCCGACGTTGGCCATGACGCCCCCGGCACGAGAAGCGGCGATGCCGAGCGCGTTTTGCAGTTGGTGTTGATCGAGTGTGAGCAGATGGGCCGCGGCGACGGCTGACCCCATCACCCCAACCACGCCAGGCGGATGATACTTCAGATGGCCAGGCTCGTATTGCTGTGACGCCAGGCGAATCCGCCCTTGCACTTCGCAACCTTTGACGAACGCCGCGATGACGTCTGATCCAGTTGCCTTTTCGGTTTCGGCGAGGGCGAGCACCGCCGGAAGAGTAGGGGAGGTGGCGTGGGTCGGTGGGCTCCACATCGGTTCATAATCGAGCACATGCATGGCAATGCCGTTGACGTAGGCGGCGGACACCGGAGAAGTCTTGAAGCCTTGCCCCAGGACGGTGGACACTTCTTTCGCGCCCAAACTCTTGAGGTGCTCGGCGACAATGCGTGGTCCTTCTTCTCCAGCACCCGCCACGGCCACGGCAATGCCGTCGAGGATGATGCGTTTCGCGACCTCAACGACAGGCACGGGAAGCGTGGCGAATGTGGTCTGGGTGATGATCCGGCAAAGTTCTTCCGTAACGCGCATTATGTTTCCTTATGGCTGGTTCCGTACAAACTGTGCGGCCTGGGTGCCCGCGATCCGCCCAAAGACGGCCCCACGCATCAACCCCGCGCCAGCCGGGTAATTGAGATAAAAGAAACCTCCCGTGATCTCACCGGTGGCGAATAGGCCGGGAATCGGGCGTTCGAGATAATCGACGACCTCGGCATTGGTGTTAATCCGTAGACCACCAAACGTGAAGGTAATGCCGAGCGAGACGGGATAGGCGAGAAACGGTGGCTCATCCAGGCGGGTCGCCCAATTGGTTTTCTCTGGGCGCAAGCCGTTGGTGCGCTTACCGTCCAGTATATCGGGGTTGAACGCGCCATCCTGCACGGCGGCGTTGTAGTCTTCCAAGGTTTTGCGCATGACGGCTTTGCGAATACCCAGCGCACGATAGCGCTCTTCGATGTGGTCCACTAATTCCGCCAAGGTATCCGCCGTGACGGGAGTGCCGGTGTTGTAGCGCGTCTCCAGCAGTGGAGTCGTCTTGCGGTCGAAAATCTGAAATGTCACCGCCCCGCGTTCCTGGAGAATCTGTCGCCCCATCTTGGCGTAGGTGTACAAATTGAAATCTTCCCCTTCATCGACAAACCGTTCACCATTGAGGTTGACCATGACCGAGAACGGATAGGACAAACGATTGGTCTTGTCGGTGAGGCGCAACTCGCCGTATGTCGGTGCGTCGGCGTCAATTGGTGTCGCATGACATCCCGCCCATTCGCCATAGCTCTGCGCCCCAGAGTCGAACGCGGCGCGCAACATGTCGCCGGTGTCGAACCGCGTGCCACGGACCTTGACCAAGCTCCACGCTGGTCCGAGATACGCCGTGCGCATTTCTGGATTGGCTTGGAATCCGCCGCTGCCAAGGATTAACGCGCGACAATCGAGCACCTGAAGACCGTTGGGTCCACGCACTTCGACGCCCGTGACGCGACCGTCCGCCGCCATGACGATCCGTTGGGCTTGGGTTTCGTAGAGCGTGGGAATGTCCGCTTCTTCGACGAGACGAAAGAGGGTCGTCGAAAGGATCACCCCTTCGCCCTTCACTCGGAGTGCACCACCCAGTGGCAGTTTCACTTTGGAGGCCCCAGGAATCGTCACCGCGCCCACCGCGCGATTGAACTCCCACGGCACGCCAAGATCGGCCATCCACCGTACCGTGTCATACGAGCGATCAATCAGCACCGCGGTCAACTCAGGGTCCGCTCGTCCGCCAGTCACGCGGTCAATGTCCTTGCGATACGTGGCGGGAAGGTATGAATCAGCAACGACCGTCTCCGGGCTATCATACTGTCGGACAATAGGAACTAAATCCGCGAGATTGCTATAGGTGCAGCGGAAGACGCCACCGCTGAACCGCGTATTCCCGCCGCGTAATTTCAGCGGGGCTTTTTCCAGCACTGCGACTCGCGCACCAGCGGCACGCGCGGCGAGCGCCGCCGTCAAAGCAGCATTGCCCGCGCCAACGACCACGACATCGAACGTTTCGTTTCCTGAGTGTGTCACGTCGCCCTCCTTGCTTTCCGTGGCATTAAGAACAAAAAAGGGAGGTCCGTCAATTCGGAGGGAGGCGTATGCGCATAGGTGAATTCACGGTTGAGCCGTTACTCTTGTTGTTAGTCTTCGTGCCGGTGGCGATTGTCTGTGAGTTCGTGCACGCGGATCCGGTCTGGATTTTTGTCACGGCGGCGTTGGCCATTATTCCCCTGGCGGGCTTGATGGGCAAAGCAACCGAGCATTTGTCCGAACACATGGGCGCCGGGCTTGGCGGACTGCTCAATGCCACGTTTGGCAATGCCGCTGAACTGATCATCGCGGTGATCGCCTTACGGGCCGGGCTCCTTGACGTGGTCAAAGCGTCGATCACCGGGTCGATCATTGGCAACATTTTGTTAGTGCTCGGCTTGAGCGCGTTGATGGGCGGCCTGAAATTCGAGCGCCAAGCATTCAACCGCACCGCCGCTGGTCTGGGCGCGACCGCGCTGGTGTTGAGCGCGATTGGCCTTATCGTGCCAGCGCTGTTTCATTTCGTGGTGCGGGGGAATCCGGCCGCGCATGAACGGGAACTCAGTCTGGAAATCGCCATTGTGCTCTTCATTACCTATATCCTGAGTCTAGTGTTCGCGCTGCATACGCATAAACACCTCTATTCGGGC
Organism: Klebsiella pneumoniae; assembly: GCA_945865755.1. GTDB lineage: Bacteria > Desulfobacterota > Binatia > Bin18 > Bin18 > JABFSC01. The sequence goes on along the minus strand of CAMBFS010000162.1, from coordinate 1,522 downwards.
GCTCCGACCGAAGCTCAAGCGCACGACGCCGATGAAGCCCTGGGGGTGACGGGGTGGAGCACGAAGAAATCGCTGACCGTTCTGTTAGGGGCGACGGCCTTTGTCGCCTTGATGAGCGAATTCCTGGTGGGCGCGGTTGAACATACGGCGCATATTTTTGGCATGACCGAGGTGTTTGTCGGGGTCATCCTCGTGGCCATCATCGGGAATGCGGCGGAGCACAGTACCGCCATTCTCATGGCGATGAAGAATCAGATGGACCTGGCGATCAACATCGCGGTCGGGTCCAGTATTCAGATCGCGTTGTTTGTCGCGCCGTTGCTGGTATTCGCGGGCTACGCCTTTGGGCAGCCGATGGATTTATTGTTCAGCCCGTTCGAGGTGATGGCGGTTGCCCTCTCCGTGGGGATTGTGAGCCTCATGGCGCTGGATGGCGAATCGAACTGGATGGAAGGGGTGCAGTTGCTGGCAGTGTATATCATTCTGGGCCTGGCGTTTTATTTCTTGCCAGAGGCGGTTTCCCAACCCGCGCCCCACTAATTCCGGGGTAACGCAAGCCCCCTATGCCCTTTGACTTTGTTCAGGAGAGACTTTAGGGAGAGAGACAGCACGAAGGGATTGTGCGTGCCACGCGTGTGTCTACATCTTGCGTCGCGCACTGGGAGGAAAAAGAAGTTCATGGAACAGCCACAACCAACCGTCGGCGTTTTAGGCAGTGAAGAAGGAGCAGAGCCTCCATTACCAGAACCCTCCGTCACCCCGCGTAAAAGTGAATTACAACCCCACCAGCTCTCCCCCCTGTTGGTCTGGGCCGTGGTCTTCTGTGACATCGGCACCTCGGTCTATTACGTCCCTGGCATTCTCTACTCGCAAGTCGGCGCCATGACCCCGTTGTTCATCATGGCCACGGTGGTCGGGTTTATTCCGCTCGCCATCAAGTATCAAGAAATCTGTTGGCGTAATCCCGAAGGCGGCGGCGTGGTGTCCGTCGCCACCAAAGCCTTCTCTCCCCGCTGGGGGGTGTTCGGCGGCTTTCTCATTATCGTGTGTTACTTCTTCACCATCGCCATCTCCGCCGTGTCGGGGTTGCATTATCTGGCGACCCTGGTGCCCTTCATCGGTGACCACATCGTCTTGAGTACCATCGTCGCGCTGGCGTTGCTGACCACGATCAACATCATAGGCATTCGCGAGAGCGCGATGATCTCGCTGACCATGGCGATTGCGGCGCTGGTGGTTGATCTGGTGGTGATCGGGGTGACGATGATCGCCATTGGGCCGCCAGAATGGGACCTGGTGTGGCGGCATCTTCAGGTCGGGAGCGATCTCTCCACCTATACGTTGTTGATTGGCTTTTCCAGCGCGTGGTTGGCGTTTTCGGGGTTGGAGAGCATCAGCCAACTCAGTCCCGCGATGCGGCCCCCGATTCGCACCACGGCCCCGCGGGGCATGTGGCTGGTCATCATCACGGTCTTGTGCACCGCGCCGTTCCTGTCGTTGTTTTCCGTCGCGCTGCTGCCGG
>CAMBFS010000161.1 GCA_945865755.1 Klebsiella pneumoniae | reverse complement strand
AAGAAGCTGGGCGTGAGCTTTTATGATTACGTTTACGACCGGGTGACCGGCCAATTCAAGCTCCCATCCCTGGCGGATTTGATCGTGCAAAAAGCGCAAGCGGTCCAGACTTGATGGCGGGGCCGCCTTGGGATTTAAAGTAGATACTCAAAATGGTTGAGGCCGAATTTTTGACTTCGGCGACACCACTGAGCTTGACGTCGGTACCGGTGGCTACAAGCCGGCAGGAAAAAGCCAAGTTGCCCGGGATGTTCGCTGTAAAAGCGCAATACTGGGCAGGCTGGAGCGCGACGTTACAAGTGTCGCTCACGAAGGGCATGGCAACGTTGGTGTTGCTCCATATCTGGCGGGTGGAAATTGATACTGCGGTCACGCCATAATTGAAAATCCGACAAGTGATTTGTCCACCCGCAGAGCCGGGTCCGCCGTAGACTGGACCACCGGCGAGTAGGTCTGCGTGCGCGACCCCGCTGAGGCCGATCAGACCAGCAAGCGCAACCTGTGTAAGACGAATGTTCATAATAATCTCCTTTGCTCCTTGCGAGCGTGTTAAAATTCCTTCTTTCTTTCTTCCTTGAATTGCGAGAGGTTGTCAATGATGAACAGCCGGGAGTCGGGATAATACCGTCCGACCAGCTTGAGAACCCGCTTGCCCGGCCGTTCCTTGAGTAAGGTGTCCAACCACTCATCTGGACCTTTCATATACAGCCCAGGCTCGCGATTGGTGGTCTCCGAATAGAAGCGGCCAATGGAAAAATCTTGCGATGCGCACTGGACGTTGTGAATCACGAACCGGATATGTTCCTTTTTCACGTCCATCGTCACGACATTGGAGCCCGGTTCCACCTGCACCATGCCATAGAGCTTCAAGAGCCACCCGCCCGTCATGGTTTGGGCGGAGGCTTGAACCGGCAGCAACATCCCTAGCGCTATGACCGCCACAGCGAACGAACGGACCAAGGACAGGTTTCGGGTTTCGGGTTTCAGGTTTCGGGTTTCGGGTTTCGATGGAATGTGCAATGTCGCGTCGCTCATGACAACACTCCTTTTGCGGTAAAGGCGGCGATTTCTTCTTGCGTGTACCCCAAGACTCGGCGCATCACGTCTTCAGTATCTTGGCCCAAACAGGGCGCGGGCGTCTCAACTTGGCAAGGCGTATCCGAGAAGACCCACGGCACGCCCGCATGGCGACGTTTGCCGACTTCGGGATGCGGATGCTCAACGAAAAATCCTCGACCCTGTAAATGCGCGTCCTCGGCTAACTCTTTGTTGGTCACGGCTGGATAGGCGGCGACACCAACGGCCTGTAACCGGCGCGTCACGTCTTCCGCTGTCAGCGTCGTGGTCCACTCAGTAATGAGCGTATCAAGCGCGTCCTCGTTGGCTTTCCGTTGTGTCGCCGTCGCGAACTGGGGATCATGCGCGAGCGCTGGCCGTCCAATGCCCTGACAGAACCGTTGCCACTCATCTTCATTGGCGACCACGATGCTCACCCACCGGTCTTCTCCTTGGCAGCGAAAGAGTCCGTGCGGCGCCATCAGCGGGTCGCGATTGCCGATCCGTGGGAGCGACTCGCCATTCATCGTGTAGGCCATTATGCCTTCGCCAACGACGGCAATTGAGGTCTCCAGTTGTGAGAGGTCGATGTACTGACCTTCACCGGTGCGCGCGCGGTGCATCAGTGCCGCGAGGACAGCGAACGCGCCATGTAACCCGCCATTCGGATCCCCATACGAAAATCCGACGTGCATCGGCGGAAATCCAGGAAACCCGGTCAGTGACGAGAGGCCGCTCAACGGCGCTTGCGCGGGACCATAGGAGACATACGGGCTCTCTGGTCCAACGGCACCGTACCCAGACATGGAGATCATAATGATGTCAGGCTTGATCTGCTTGAGCACTTCATAGCCGAGACCCATTTTAGCCATGACGCCAGCGGCGAAATTCTCGGACACGATGTCACTGGCGGCCACGAGCTTTTTGGCGATGTCGAGTGCTTCGGGTGCTTTGAGATTGAGGGCCACGGACTGTTTGCCCTGGTTATATTGGTTGTAGTAGCCGCTACGATTGAGCCCGCCTTGGCCATCGGCGAACGGCGGGATGCGGCGGGTGACACAGACCCGATGTTGCGTTTCAATACGAATGACTTCCGCGCCCAAGTGCGCGAGCTGCATGGTCGCGAACGGCCCAGCCCACACCCAAGTGAAGTCGGCGATACGGACACCTTCTAGTGGTCGTTGTGACATACTTTCTCTCTCGATTTCCTCTGCTCGGGTTTGCTGAGGGGTAAAAGGGGGACTGGGGCAGGGGGAAATGGGTAAAGGGGTAAGAGGGGAAATGGGGGGAAATAAGAAAAGGAATTCTTCGTTTTTCGCCTTCCGTTTCCCCTTTTCCCCCTCTCTGCTTGCCCCATTTCCCCGGCCCCTAAACCGCCCCTTGTTTCCGATACTCGTCAATCTCAGTCTGTGACATTCCCAACCGCGCATACACCTCGCTATTATGTTGTCCCAGACCGGGAGCTGGGCGTCGGATGGCCCACGGGGTCGCGGAGAAACGATAGGGCGCTCCGGGGTACTGAAACGTGCCTGCTTCGGGGTGCGCGATGGTGGCGAAGAATCCGCGTGCGTTTAGGTGCTCGGAGGCGAGCAATTGGCCCATGGTTGAAACCGGCGCGAACGGGACCCGTTTCGCTTGCGCGGCGCGGTAGACCTCTTGAACCGACTTGTCCTGCATCCAGTCTTCGAGCAGCGGCTTGAGGGCGTCCCAGTTCCCCGAGCGCGAGGGAAAATCCTGAAAGATGTCCGCATTCGCCCATTCGGGATTGCCCATCACTTCGAGCGCGCCTTTCCATTGATGATCTTCAATCGCCAAGAAATAGATGTAGCCGTCGCGACATTGCAGCACGTCTTGTGGGATCAAGCGGAACCCCAACCGCGAGGAGATGCTGCCATCGTAGGGCCAGGAGATGTAGTTGTTCTCCATGATCGCCACGAGCCCCTCTTGCGCGGAAATATCGACGTGTTGCCCTTGGCCACTCTTGAAGCGGCCAAACAGCGCCCCCAGCGATCCCACCGCCGCATTCACTCCAGCTTGAAAGCCCGCTTGCTGACCAAAGGCTTTGAGTGGCGGCAAATCCGGGCGGCCAGAGACGCCACCAAGATAGACAATCCCACCCGCGCTCCACATCGTCAGGTCGTGCGCGTTGTAGTCGCGGTGTGGGCCGGTCTGACCAAAGGGAGAAATGGAGGTCATCACCAAGCGCGGATTAAGCGCGCGGAAGGCGGCATAGTCCAAGCCGTGCGCGGCCATGTGCGGCGGGAGATAGTTATGAATCAGCAAATCGGCGTCTTGCAGCAATCGACGCAGTAGGTCTTGCCCTTGCGCGGTTTGCAAATTGAGCGTGACCCCAAGTTTATTGGTGTTCAGGTACAGAAAGAGGCCACTCTTTTCCGGGTGCGGCACGTGACCAGGAAACGGCCCACGCCGGCGGGCCTCATCGCCACTTGGTTCTTCAATTTTAATGACCTCCGCACCAAGGTCAGCCATCAACTTGGCGGCATACGCGGCGGAGACCATCCCGCCACATTCAATAACGCGGATACCGTGGAGAGGACCGAGCGATTGCGGATTTGGGATTGCGGATTGCGGATTTGGGGACTGGGGGGTGCTCATGTTCTTGTTCTCGGCGACAGGCTGGGTTTTAGTTTTTGACTTTTGACTTTTGACTTTTGACTTTTGACTTTGTCTTCTTCTCAATACCGCGCCATTCCCGGCGCGACTTCAAGCGCCCAGGCATCGATGCCGCCAGCGAGGTTTTTGACTTGTGCAAAATCGTGCTGAGCAAGAAACATCGCCACGCGCATGCTGCGGATGCCGTGATGGCAATAGACGATGATCTCCTTGTCGGGATCAAGCTCATGGACTCGTCCGGCGATATCGCCCATTGGGATATGCACCGATCCCGGAAGATGAACGATCTCGACCTCTTCCGGCTCGCGTACATCCAACAGCACAACGGCATCACCCTTGTCGAGCCGTGTTTTGAGGTCGTGGGGGGAAATTTCTGGAATCACAGGTGCTCCTCGTAAAGCGTGAAACGTAAAAACCACGCCCAAAAGCGCTGCTACCGATATTGACCTTTTCATTACTCGCCACTCGCTCTCGTTCCTCAGTCCTCAGTCCTCGGTCTTCGGTCCCCGGTCTTCGGTCTCAGATCCGTGTGCTCCTTTGACGGATGAACAGCGGGTCTGATAGTAGACAACCGACCCAGAGCCTGCAAGGGTTTGGGATCATCAAAAGGAGGAGCACATGAAAGACGAAGCACGTTGGAAGAAGGGCGCGGCGAAGATGAAGGAACTGTTCGGCAGAGAGCCACAGCCCGGCATGATGCACGACGGATTTCTTGATGTGACCGTGGAGAACCTGTTCGGCGATATTTGGACACGGCCAGGGCTCGAACTCAAGGAGCGGTCGATGATTACCGTCGCCGCGCTGACCGTGCTCGCGCGCGAACGCGAACTCAAGACCCATCTCCGTGGTGCCCTGAATGCGGGCATCTCTCGCGAGAAGATCAATGAGATTATGATTCATCTCGCGCATTACGGCGGCTGGCCCGTTGGGGTCAACGGCCTGCGGATCGCCAAAGAACTGTTTGATGAGATGGATGCGAAGAAATAACGAGGAGACCGAAGACCGGGGACAGGAGACGGGGGAGGGCACGGGTACGGTATCCTGCTTTTACTGGCTCCGGTCCCCGGTCTCCCGTCCCCGGTCCCCCAGAAAAGAGAGGTCCCACAGTGACCGACTACACAATCAAGGACAAAGTAGCCATCGTTGGTATCGGCGAGACGCGGTACTACAAAGCCGGGCAATCGCCGGTCAGTGAATTTCAACTCGCGCTAGAGGCGATTCAGAAAGCTGTCGCCGATGCCGGGCTGCGCATTGAGGATGTTGATGGGTTCGCCTCGTATAGCGATGATCGCAACGACCCGGTGCGACTCGCGGGCGCGCTCGGTATCCCGCAAATCCAGTTCTCCAATATGCACTGGGGTGGTGGTGGCGGTGGTGTCGCTGGGGCGGTTGGCAATGCCGCCGCGGCCGTCGTTGCCGGTTATGCCAAGCATGTCGTCGCGTTTCGTGCGCTCGCGCAAGGGCAGTTTGGTCGTTTCGGTCAGGGGCATGCTGGCGCGCGGGTGCGCGGAGCGGCGGCGTATACGGCTCCCTACGGCCTGATGTCTCCAGCCCAAATGTTCGCCATGCGCACGCAACGTTTCATGCACGAGCACCACATCAGCCAGGAAGCGCTGTGTGGCATCTCGCTGGCCTCGTACAAACATGCGCAGCACAACCCACGCGCGGTGATGTATGGTCGCCCGCTCACCCGCGAGTCCTATTACAATTCACGCTGGATCGTCGAGCCGTTTCATCTCTTCGATTGCTGCCTGGAAAACGACGGTGCGGCGGCGGTCGTGCTGACGACGACGGAACGGGCGCGGGACCTCAAACATAAACCAGCCTATCTCATGGCCGCGGCTCAAGGGTCGGGCTATCGACAATGGGTGAGCGCCCACAATGATCCCGATTATGCCACCTCGAACTTCAAGACCTTGGCCCCACGACTGTTCGACATGGCGGGCATCACGCCGAAAGATGTCAATGTGGCGCAAGTGTACGAAAACTTCACTGGTGGTGTGCTGATGAGCTTGGTCGAGCATGGCCTGTGCGCGCCGGAAGAAGCCGAGGCATTTTGCACCAACGGCAATCTCGAATGGCCCAACGGCAAACTTCCGCTCAACACCAGCGGCGGCAATCTCGCGGAAGCCTACATGCACGGGCTCGAACTCGTACTGGAAGGCGTGCGGCAACTGCGCGGCGATTCGACCTGCCAGGTGAAAGATGCGCGCGTCTGCCTCGTTGCCGCCGGACCTATGGTTGCGCCGGTCAGCAATTTGTTGATGAGAAACTGAACGCCCCACGAGAAAGGAACTATCGTATGCCCACGGATCAAGCCGCCGCTGCCACCTTCTATTTCCCCGAAGGCATGCCGCTGCCCGCGCCCATGCCTGATGGTCTGGATGCCGCGTTTTGGGAAGGCACGAAACAGCACAAGCTGCTCGTCCAACGTTGTAACGCCTGCCGCACCTTTCAATTTGGCCCGGAATGGATTTGTCACCGTTGCCGCTCAGGTGATGTGGGTTGGCACGAATGCTCCGGGCACGGCAAAATCTATGCCTTCGAGCGGGTGTGGCATCCCGTCCACCGCGCGTTGAAAGAACGGGGGCCGTATCTGGTTGTCTTGGTGGAACTTCCCGATGCTGGGAACGTGCGCATGGTCGGCAATCTGCTGGGCGACCCCCACCAAGACGTGAAAATCGGCGACGCGGTCAACGTTGCGTGGGAAGACCACACAGACGTGACGCTGGTCCAATGGCAACGGGTGTAGGCCGCAACGTGGTGGTCACCTCTCACCGTGGCGCTGGTTCGCTTGAACCGGAGAACACGCTCCGTGCGATCCGGCGCGCGATTGCCCTTGGGGTCGATCAGGTCGAAATCGATGTCCAGCTTACCCAAGACGGCCATCTGATTCTGATGCACGACGCTACCGTGGATCGCACGACCAACGGGACTGGCAAAATCGCCGAACTCACGCTCGCGGAAATCCGTCAGTTTGATGCCGGCGGTGGCGAACGTGTCCCGACACTGGATGAAGCGCTCGCGTTGATTGACGGCACGGTCATTTTGCAGATTGAGCTGAAAGGTCCAGGCACGGCGCGACCGACCGTCTCGGCGGTGATGAACGCAGGCAAAGACGAACATGTCGTGCTCACCTCATTCATGCACGAAGAACTACGGGCGGCCCAACGATTGAATCTCCGACTACGGCTCGGTGCCTTGTGGGGCCGTCTGCCGGCGGATGTGGTGCAACAAACAAAGCAACTCGGAGCCGAGGCTCTGCATGTGTGGCACGAATTCGTGGACCAGCCGCTTGTCGCCGCGGCCCACGCCCAGGGCCTACTCGTCCGCGCGTGGAATACCAGCAAGGAAGAGGACATGCGGCGGCTGATTGCCCTTGGCGTCGATGCGATTGGGTCGGATCGACCTGATGTGTTGATGACAGTTCGGAGTCGGGGGCAGTTCGGAGTCTAGGGCAGTTCGGAGTTCGGAGTCGAAGGCAGTTGTAGGGTGCGCTTTGCGCACCAACCGACTCCGAACTGTCCCCGACTCCGAACTCCGAACTTCTGCGGGACTCCGAACTCCGAACTTCTTTACCGCCGTTCCGGCGCGATCTCTTCGAGTGAGCGACCGCTGGTTTCAGGGAATGTCAGCGCGACAATCAGTGGGGTAATGAAGGCGAGTGACGCCAGCAGAGAAATCGCCGTCCAGTGGGAACCAAAACTATTGAAGAGGACGGACTCAAGCACGAGACCAGTGCTTGCGCCAATCGTGGCAATGGCCACCCGCGCCCCTGCCGCTGTCGAACGATGCGACGTCGGAAACAATTCTGCCCCGTAGGCGGCAAGCATCACCCCAGTTCCCAGTAAGGTAAAAATCATCAGGAGCCAGAGCGGGACGATCAAAAATGACGGGGCATTGTAGTACGCTATCGCGCAGATCGCCTCGCCAAAGAGAAAACCGACAGTGACACGCTTCCGTCCAATCCGGTCGCTCAACCATCCGGCAAAGACGTTGCCAACGACCGCGAAAGCTCCGGCGAAGACGGTGAGAAGCCCGACCCCACGCGGGGTCCAGCCATGCACATCTTGCAAGTATTTCGAGGCAAAGAAGTCCGCCACCGCTGCCGCGAGTGCAAAAACAAAAACCACGACCGCCAGCAAGGCGAACCGACGGGGATACAACCGGAACAAATCCTTGAGCGGAGCGAACAGCGGTTGGGGTTCAGCCTGCTGGTCTCGCTGTTGCTGATACGTGACGAAGCGTTCCGTTTCCGGCATCCGCCGACGGTAGTAGGCAAGGATCAGCAGCGGCCCAAGGCCAACTAAGTACAACGCACGCCAGCCATTGTCGTACCCGCCGATCAGCGCGAACAAGAGCGCGGCCAGTCCAGCCCCACACGATTGAATTGCCCCAAGCGCACCGATTCCCCACCCGCGTACCGCGGGATCGAACTCTTCCGCGATCACCACAACCCCCAGCAAGGATTCCGCGACCGCGAAGGTCCGGGCGAGGAATTGGAGAACCACGAAGGTGCGCACATCGGGAGCAAAAGCGGTCGCCGCCGTCAGCAGCGTATAGGCGACAATCGTGAAAAGCAGGACGCGCCGCCGGCCAATCCGATCGGCGAACACCAGAATGAGAAAAGCCGGCAGCGCCCCGAACCGCACCAGCGCTCCCAGCAACCCCAATTGCGCTTCAGGGATATGTAACGCCGCTTGGATCTGTTTGAGCGTGAGCACGACCAGATAGACATCATACTGCTCAAAAAACGAGGCCGACGCGACCAGCCCTAGCACGCTCCATTGGCGAGGCGTCAGAGCTGGCGGGCGGCCCAGGAATGGCATGAATAGGAGCCACCGAGGGCGGTGAGTGGATTGCTCGTTGGGCGGTGTTGGAGAGAGAGAAGTCAAAAGTCAAAATCCAAAAGTCAAATGGCAAAAGTGTTGAAGACTGAAGACCGGAGACCGGGGCCTGAAGACCTTGGACTTAGACCGAGTTGATCGGGTCGAGGTAACGGGATTGCGCCCGTTACCCCTCCCACACCACCGGACATGCGGTCTTCCGCATCCGGCGGTTGAACCCAGTGGCTCAGGTCGCCACAAGATCAGAGGGCACATAGAGACCCCAGCGCTTGAGTCGGGCGTT
>CAMBFS010000160.1 GCA_945865755.1 Klebsiella pneumoniae | reverse complement strand
GACGAAGGGGCGGGACGAAAAATGGATTGAGGGGGCCGACCTCAACCCGAATTATTAATTGTTATGGAAAGGAGACCGTCGTCATGGCTGAACCGACCATCGTCTTTGCCCAAGGGATTGAGATGCCGCCAGACATTCTCGCGCTGGTGCAGCGGATGAAACCGGCGGGCTTCACGTTACATAGTCTGCCGCACACCGCGAGTGTCGAGGAGATCGCCACCGCGATCCGGGAAGCGGAGTACCTGACCGGCTTTCCACGGGCGCTGCCCGATGAGGCATACGCGAATGCCAAGCGCCTCAAGCTGCTGCAGGTGCTGAGCGCGGGCTACGATTACGTCAATATCGACGGAGCCCGCAAGGCGCGCATCCCGATATGCGCGAACGGCGGGGCCAATTCCGTGGCCGTGGCCGAACACGCGGTGATGCTCATCTTGGCGGTCTATCGCAAACTGATGGCCTTTCATAACAACGTGGCCGCGGGTCGGTGGCACCAAGGCATTCCACGCACCGTGGACATCTATGAGTTGGAAGGCAAAACCGTCGGCCTCGTGGGCTTGGGCAATATCGGTCGGCAGGTGGCCCGCCGGGTCAAAGCCTTTGATGCCCGGATCATCTACTACGATACCTTCCGCCTCAGCCCGCAAGAGGAAGAAAAGCTGGGTGTTCAGTATGTGGCACTCGACACGCTGCTCGCGACCGCTGACGTCGTGAGCCTGCATGTGCCCCTCAACGAGAGCACGCGTCACCTGATTGGCGTCGAGGCCCTGGGCCGCATGAAACCCACGGCGATTGTGATTAACACCTGTCGCGGAGAGGTCATTGATGAACAAGCGCTGATCGCCGCGCTGCAACAGCGGCGGATACTGGGGGCCGGGCTCGATACGCAGGCGAAAGAGCCGCCTGATCCCACCAATCCGCTGTTGACGTTGCCGAATGTCACGCTGACCCCGCATAGCGCCGGACCAACCGTGGACAGTTATCACAAACGGTTCCGAAATGGGTACGCCAATATCGAGCGTGTCGCCCGCGGCCACGCGCCTTTGTGGGTCATTCCGGAGATGCGGGATCTCTTTCCCGCCGCGACCGCGACCGCGTAAGGCCTAGCGAACTTCGCGAACATCCCCAGAAGAAAAGAAGCAGGACACGTGAGAAAAGAGGCTGTAAGCTCCAGGCTGCAAGGAGAGGAGATACAGGAGCGATGGAGCCGGTAAGACTTCCTGACTACTGATCGCTGGCTTTTACGGCTTCGATTCTAGCGAAGCGCATACTCCCAACTCTCGCAACACTTGGGAAGTGTGCGTCGCGGTTGCGTGGGTCGCGAGCCATTTAAGATCATCAACGGAATCGACATCAAAGGCGATGCGTGAGGCTTCAACCACCTGACAGGGAATCCCGATGCGTTGCGCGACCCGCTGGTGTCCTTCCAGGCTGGGGCCACCAAACCGCGACGGAATCACCAGCGGTGGCACCCGCAGAAAAGCGTTCGTGCCATCCCCTTCCTTGCACGGGACCAGCACCACGTTTTCAGCTTTGTTGACGGAGTGAAATAACAAGTCAATGTCATCCGCTGTCACCAGCGGCAGATCAGCTAGTAACACCAACACCGCCGTCGCGCCGTGTTGCAGGCAAAAGTCCGTGCCGACCGTCACGGCTCCATTGAGGCCACGAGGATATTCTTCATCCACTGTTAGGGCACCGAGTTGACGAGCGAGGAGCAGCAGCGACGCGTCAGACGAGACCACGACCACGCGGTCCACCGCCGACGCATGCAAAGCACTGGTGAGCACATCTGTCAGCATCGCTCGTGAGACCGCGTGGCGGGCTGCGGGAGCAAGGCAAGAAGACAGACGGCTTTTACCGAACGCGAGGGCTTTGACGGGCACCAAGGCGAAGTTCATACGCGCCCATACTGGCGAAGTTCGCCTTGCGGAACAAGGGGGAATGTCGGTATGGTAGCCGCAATTTCAATCCACGGAGGATCACCACCATGAGAGAAGTGGCTCTTGTTGGCGCGGGCATGACGCGCTTCGCGAAACATATCGACCGGAGCATGAAGGACTTGGCGCGCGAGTCGATCGACCATGCGCTGCGGTCCGCGCATATCAACGCCAGCGCGCTGGAAGCGGCGACAGTGGGCAATGCGATGGCCGGCCTCATCACCGGCCAAGAGTGCATCCGTGGGCAAGTGGTCCTGCGCGAGATGGGCATCGGCGGCATTCCGGTCATCAACACTGAGAACGCCTGCGCCAGCGCGGCCACCGCGTTCCACATCGCCTGGCTCTATGTCGCCTCTGGGATGTATGACGTGGTGCTCGCGGTCGGTATGGAAAAGCTCTTTCATCAAGACAAAAGCAAATCGTTCGAGGCCTTGGGCAGCGCGATTGACGTTGAATTGATGCAACAAACACTGGAACAGATGAAGACCGCCACCAACGACGGTAGCGACGCGGCTGGCGCGGGCAAGTCGCGCAGCATGTTCATGGACTTCTATGCCGAATTCGCCCGTGACCATATCCGAAAATATGGCACGACCAAGGAGCATTACGCCAAGATCGCCGCCAAGAATCACACCAATGGCAGCCTCAATCCTCATGCGCAATTCCAAACCCCACGCACAATGGAAGATATTCTGGCTTCCCCGATGATCGCGGATCCGCTCACGCGCATGATGTGTTCCCCGATTGGTGACGGCGCGGCGGCGGTGATTCTCACTAGTGCTGATCTCGCGCCCAAATTCACTTCTAAGCCTGTGTATGTGCGAGCCTCGGTGCTGGGGTCCGGCAAGGACCGCAAGCCTGGCGATCCCGAAGTGACGGAGCGGGTGGCGCGAAAAGCCTACGAGATGGCGGGCCTCGGCCCGCAAGACATTCATGTCGCGGAAGTGCACGATGCGTCAGCTCCCGCGGAACTCATCATTTGTGAGGAACTCGGCTTTTGTAAACATGGAGAAGGTGGTCGGCTCATTGATGAAGGCGCGACATCGCTTGGTGGTCGTCTGCCGGTCAATCCAAGTGGTGGGCTGCTGGCGAAAGGACATCCAGTGGGAGCCACAGGCATCGCGCAAATCGCGGAAATCTTCTGGCAGTTACGTGGCGAGGCGGGGAAACGTCAGGTGCAAGGAGCAAAGGTCGGGTTGACCGAAAACGGTGGCGGCATGCTGCGTGGCGAGGCGGCGGCGGTCGCGGTGCATATCCTGACGGTGTAATGAAGAATGAAGAATTGAAAACACGCAAGCGAGGAGGCAGTATGAAAAAAGCTGTCTTCACTCTTCATTCTCCTCAGTTGAGGCCGGAGGAATACCTCAATGGCACAACCCCAATTTATTATTGAAGAAGTCACCGACCCGGACGAAATCGCTCGGGCCCGCGCTCAAGATGAACGGCATCGTCGCAACAATGAATGGTTAGAAATGCATTGGGCCGATGTGTTACCCCAGGCACGCGGCAAATTTCTCGCAGTCGCGGATCAAGAGGCGTTCATCGCGGCGACCTCGGCCGAGGCTTGGGCGTGGGTTGATGCTGTTCATCCTAAAGATGATGGGGCCACGGTTCGCTACATCCGCACCGACAAAGGACCACGCATGTATGGTAATCGAGGGTGAGTGGCAATTATCCGATTCGATCTGATTCTCAGCCGTCCGCGTAACGAAATTGTGTTGCTTGCTCCTCGACATCAATATCGTGTGGAACAAATCTGACTTCCTTACCAGCCCCTAACCCCCAACACCCAACCCCTCGCAATGCGCATCGTTTCCGGCACCGCTGGTGGCCTCCACCTCAAAGTCCCCAAAGGGTACCGGCTTCGTCCAACTGCCGATCAAGTGCGTGAGGCGATTTTCAATATCCTCGTGAGTCGTTTCGCGGTTGAGGACATCGACATTCTCGATCTCTTCGCGGGCACCGGCGCGCTGGGCATCGAAGCGCTCAGTCGCGGAGCACGTTCTGTCGTCTTTATTGATGCCAACCCCGATTCCCACCGGACGATTCTTGAGAATCTGAAACTCACGCGACTTCGTCAGCAGGGACGGGTGATCCGCGCGTATGTCAACAAAGGACTGCGCGTCGCCGAGGAACAAGGGTTCCGCTTTGGTGGCGTCTTTCTTGACCCGCCGTATGACGAGGGCTGGGTCGATAAAACTCTCCGTGTCCTCGCCCTCAGCCCACTGCTTGAACCTGGAGCCTGGGTGGTCGCGGAACATAGTCAACACGAGCTTGGGGCCGAGGCATATCCCCCGTTGCTCTTGACGGATCAACGGCATTACGGCACAACCTGGGTGTCTTTTTACCAGCGCCAAGCTGAGGAGGCCACGTGAAACGACGGGCAATTTACCCTGGCTCATTCGATCCGCCGACATACGGACATATCGACATCATTCGCCGCAGTCTCCAAATGGTGGACGAGGTAGTGGTAGCGGCTGTCTATAATCCACAGAAAGATAATTTTCTCTTCACCCCCGAAGAACGCATCGACATGTTCAAGGAGGAACTGACCGAAGTCGGTGATCGTGTCATCTACGATCACTTCTATGGACTGCTGGTGGACTACGTGGAGAAGAAAGAGGCGACGATCATCATTCGTGGGCTACGCGCGGTGTCGGATTTCGATTACGAATTCCAGATGGCGCTGATGAACCGGCGCATGAAGCCCCAGATTGAGACGATTTTTCTCATGACCGGCGCGTCCCATTTCTATACCGCCGCTCGTTTAGTCAAGGAAATTTCTAGCTTCGGCGGCAATGTCGATGGGCTCGTCCCCGCCCATGTCGTCAAGCGACTGAAAGAAAAGTTCGCCAAGAAAACGTAATTTCCCCCGCCGTGCCAATCTTTACTACCGTAGGGGCACGGCACATCGTGTGCCCCGGGCACGATGTGTCACGCATTTCCGAGGAGTGCCATGAAGCTCGCCACACGTTTGCAACTGATTAAACCCTCCCCCACGTTGATGGTCACCGTGCAGGTCGCCGCCCTGCGCCGTCAAGGCATCGAAGTGATCGACTTCGGCGCGGGAGAGCCGGACTTCGATACCCCGGAGCACATCAAGGAAGGCGCGATTACCGCGTTGAAACAGGGCAAGACGAAGTACACTCCGGTCGGCGGTACGGCGGAGCTGAAAGAGGCGATCATCGCCAAGCTGCAACGGGAAAATGGCTTCACCTACAGCATGCCGGAAGTGACCTCGAACTGTGGGGGCAAACATACGCTCTTCAATGCGTTTCATGCGCTGTTCGAGGCCGGAGACGAAGTGTTGATCCCCGCGCCGTACTGGGTCAGCTACTCCGATATGGTCATTCTCACCGGCGCGACCCCGAAGTTGCTGCCCACTTCCGAGCAGACCGGATTCAAGATCACCGCCGCGCAACTGCAAGCGGCCATTGGCCCGCGGAGCAAGGCTTTGCTGCTGAATAGTCCATCGAATCCGACGGGAGCGGCGTACACCGAAGCCGAACTCAAGGAGATCGCCGACGTGGTCGAGAAAAGCAGTTTGTTGGTGATTTCCGACGACGTGTACGAAAAGTTCCTCTACGACTCGTCCCGCTGTCCCCATATCCTGACGCTCAAACCCCACCTGCGTGATCGGGTGCTGATTGCCAATTCCGTGTCAAAGACCTACGCCATGACGGGGTGGCGCTTGGGCTATGCTGCCGGACCCAAAGAACTCATCTCCGCGATTGAGACCCTCCAGAGCCAGAGCACCTCGAATCCCACGTCCATCGCGCAAGCCGCCGCAGTTGTGGCGTTGACCGGCCCCCAAGAGTCAGTGGGGGTGATGGCCAAGGAATTCGCCAAACGGCGCAATTATGTGGTGGACCGTCTGCGGGCGATGCCGGGGATTACCTGCACGCTGCCCGAAGGGGCGTTCTACGTGTTTCCGCGCGTATCGTCGTACTTCGGCGCGAAATGGCAGGATAAGAAAATCACGTCAGCGATGGACCTCTCGCTCTATCTGTTACAAGAGTCGAAAGTGGCGTTGGTCGCGGGTGAAGGGTTCGGCTCAACCGACCATGTGCGCATTTCCTACGCCACGTCGATGAAAAATCTCGAACAGGGGCTCAACCAGATTGAAGCGGGGTTGAAGAAACTGTTGCCGTTGTAGAAATCTATTCTGGAAGAAGAGGGCGAAGTCTCTTTCGCCCCTTTCCACCCTTCCTCCCCTCACCTAATACCGCGGCCTTTTCCCAGTCCGCTTGTAGGTAAAATAATCCCGCAAAATTTGGGCGTGATCGAAGGCGAGAGGCGACGGTAAATGTCCTTCGGTGAAGACCTGGGCTTCGGCAGCATCATCGGCTCCGTGCGGAATCCCACTCGCCGTAGCGATGAACACGGTCGAAATCGTATGCCGTCGTGCATCACGGTTTAGGTCCGAGTAAACATGCAGGAGTTCAACAAGTTGAACTATGAGTGTGGTTTCTTCCTGGGCTTCGCGGAGAGCGGCGTCCTCGGCGGATTCGCCGTAATCAATGAATCCGCTCGGTAATGCCCATCCCGGCGGTGGATTCTTGCGCTTGATGAGCACAATGCCGCCACTGTCGAGTTCGATGATGATGTCAACGGTTGGGGCTGGATTGCGTGGCGTATCCATGCTGGGAGAATTTACTCACGGTCACTACTTATTACGGGGAAGGCTGACATTTCGTCCACGCTGACTGGGATGAGGCCCTCTCACTTGGAACACTGGAGCGCCAACATGGACGATATAAGCGCGGAATTTCCCGTGTTTTTGCTGCTCTATGAGTTGTTCGAGCAGCTTGGTCTTGTCGAAGTCTGCCGCTACGACTCTCTCCTGATAAATGGCGATGTATTGTCCTGAGTAGAGACGATCCCAGTCTTCCCTGTTCCTTTGGTAAGCAGCCTCCCCTTTTCTGAGAGTCTCAGCAGGGTCGTCTGTCTTCCCAATGCTTTGAGGCACGGGTTTCTGGGACAGGAGAACCTTAGCACTTGAGGAGTCCAAGCGGAGCGTTCTCCTGTGAGATGGCGGGTGAGATAACTGATCTTTCATATACGCCCGGTAGCCCTGCAACCGTATCTCAAAGAAGACTTAGGTCAGCGGCTTTGCGTCCCGCTCTTTCGAGCGGTTTGCCCTTTTCAAGCGATACTCCTCTTATCGGACAAAGCTCAGGCGTCTTTAACGAGGAGGAAGGAGTGGGCACCGGAATGGGTAAAGGAACCTGCCGGAAAAGGGAAGCCTCAAGCGGGCAGTTTATAAATTGGTCCGGTTATTTGGACAACAATCGGAACACCATCGATTTCTTGGGGCAGTTGCGTCCCACGCGCTGGTTTTGCTTCGAGGTTGACCTTCACTGCGTAGGAATCACCAAGCCGAGTAATTCCCACCCCACAGACTCGTCCGAGGCGACGGAAGAGGATTCTGGCCTTCTCCTTTGCCGCACGAGCGTCCTGGAGTTGTTTCGCTTGGCTTTCCATGGAATGGCCCCTAAAACAGCAATTGCACTTTCAAGGCTTTGGTAACTTCTGCGATCGGGTTGGCGTATGTCACGTCTTTATCGTTTCCCGCAAAGAGTAGGCCGACCGCTCGGCCCTGACCGTCAACGATGAGGGATCCACTATCTCCCCCCTTACTGAAGGGTTTTCTGCCAGTGCGAGTGATTTCGATCTGTCCGTTGAAGTTGAGAAACCCTGAGTCGTACTCAACCGAGATGTCCATATCAAAAGCGCTTACGCGACCTTCAGTCAAGCCCGTCGTTCGTCCGATCTTGAATACGGGCTCTCCTTCATCGACCAAGTCCTCCCGAACTCCAGAGAGTTTCCCCAGCCGGGTGAGCGTAGCAAAATTCATAGGAATTCCATCTTCAACCGCTGCAAGAGCTGCGTCAACAAAGTTTTTGTCTTTTTTAAGTCTCACCTGTTTCATAAGTCGTGCAATACCATCGCGTGACGGCATTCCTCCATCACACTTCCCAGGTTGAAGGATCAAGTCTCCGATGTTCGCTCGATTCTCGTCAGCCAACACATGGTTATTGGAAAGAATCAGCGGTCTACCATCTCCATTCCGAGAGACAAAACAACCCAATGTACCTGCGGTAACGGCGACATGACCAACCGATACGCCAATCTTGAGCGGTGAAATTTTCTTCTGATACCAAGGCTGCTGCTTAAAAATAAGGCCGGTAACACGCACGTCTGCTTCTTTTCGAGCACGTGACGGAAGCTTCGCTACAATCTCGTCGACAGAACTTGCCTCCTGCACGCGAACCGCAAGTATATAATTCCCCCGTTGTCCTCCTTGAATGCCGAGTCCGATTCGTGCGCCTGAGCGCCCCGGTCCTGATTGTGTCGAGAATCTCCTCACCTGCGCCGCTTGCAGAGGAAGCTTGGCAAAACTTTCTTGTAGTTCTTGCTTCAAGGCCTGGACTGACTCCAATCTCATAACTTGTTCCTTTTCTGGACAGAAGATTTTGCTTTTTGCTTTGTGGTTGATGCTCGCTTCTTGCCCCCGGCAGAATCATAAATAGAAACCGTCCCACGCGGGCCATCAAGCGTGACAATAAATTTGTTCAACAGGTCTTGACCAAGCCACACATCCGCGACATCAAAATCCCACCCCAAAGGCGAAATCATTCCGTATTCAGAAGAATGCGGCAGATTGCTATCCGGAAAGAAAAAAGCAAGATCGTGTGCCGGTTGGAAGACACCACCAATGGCAATATGTCGGACTACAGGAACTGGGAGTGATGCAACATTGTCGAATTCATCTATTTTCTCTGGCTTCACAATGGTAATGTCGGTGCCGGTGTCGAGAAGCGCCTCAACTTTGACACATCCTGTGGAATGAGGATCACACAACGTAATTGCGCATTCTTTAAGGAATGTGCATAAAATAAGCTGGGCAACTTAAGTAACTTCCAAATGCTCATTTTGAGGAGTAGCGACATAATTCCATTGCCCAAGGTAGTCATCAAATAAAATACGCATGGATTTTTTAAAACCAGCCACTACTTTTCTTTTTGTC
>CAMBFS010000159.1 GCA_945865755.1 Klebsiella pneumoniae | reverse complement strand
GTAGATACATCCGAAGTGTGAATAATTTTGATGCGCCGACGTGCCATGTATGGTTCCTTGTCTAGTATCGAACTGTGGACCTTTGTTTACGAGTTTTTCCGCTTCAGTGGGACCAGCACAGTTGCCTGCCCGAGAGTCAGGCGAGTGCCGTGGGCATTCTCCGCCCAGATTTCACATTCGACCGCGCCTTGGCCGTTCTCAACCCACGTGCGGGTCACTGTCCCTTTACAAATGAGCGGCTCATTCACATAGGCGATGTCGCGGTTGGCATACGAGAGTTTCTTGAGCACCCCCTCGTCCCCAATCCAATGCGTCAGAAGTTGCGAAAGGAAGGCTCCACGCAGCGGGCCATGAACAACGATCTCACGATATCCCTCACTTAGCGTGTAGTCTTTATCAAAGTGAATGCGCTGGGGATTCCAGGTGATCGCGCTATAGAGGAACAACAACGTGTTCGATGGGGTCTTGGTGAGCGGCGGTACCGCCATGCCCACGGTCACATCCTCGAAGTAGAGTTGCGGTGTTGCCATACGTAAACCCTAGCGCAGAATCGACGCCCCTTTTTCGATGAGCACCACTTCATCACGCTGATTCGTGAAGGTGGTTTCGCGTACGACGAAGATCAGCGCGCCAGTCCGCCCCTCTTTTTGATAAATGTCCACGATCTTACTGCGGCCAGTCAGGGTATCGCCAACGCGAATGGGCTGAAAGAACTCGATCTCGGTGCCGCCATCCATGAGGCGTGGCAATGGCGTTGGGGGGATCGGAAACTTGCCTTCGTAAGGAAGGCCATCGGGGCGGAGTTCACTTTCGGGTTTTGGCTCGGTCAACGGCGCCATGTAAAACAGCGGCGGTGCGATCAACCCGCCGTGGACGCTCTGTGAGGCGTGCGCTTCGTCGAGATAGAGGGGATTGAGATCATCCGTGGCCACGGCAAAGCGTTGGACATCCAGCCGTGACACGTCAATAGTCCAGGGCGGTGTTTCTCGACCGATCCACGAGCGGATTTCATCAGTGATCAACGAGGGTACTGTCATGGAGGGTGCTGTCATGGTTTCGCCGGAGTGTGACAAGAAAGGCGCGCGAAGTCAACGCTTTCTCGACCGTCGTGAGTCAGGCGCGTTGTTCCGAGCTGGTGGTGGAGCGGGTTGCTCCGCGGGTTTCTCAGGAGGCTGCTCCTGCGGTGGGCGCGGGCGTCGCTGCTGCCGATACCGTGTCGGGTCGGGCACTTCGTGATTGCCAAGATACGGGGGTTGATACGCGGGATTCCCCCCGTCCCTGCGATGACTAGGAACGATCGGGGTGTGTTCGGTTGTTCCACTGGGCTCTGGAACGACGGTGTCCGCGAACAAATCGTAAATTTTAATGACGGAGGCGCGTAACCCCTTGGAGGTCCACCCAACATCGAACCCGACCCGCATCCCTACGCGCAGAAAATTAATATCCTGGCGAGGAGCGCCAAGGAGCGTCACAAACTCAAAGACAAACGGCACATCTCTGCCGTTGTCACTGCGGATGACGCCGGTTTCGTTGCTCCAAAAAATTTTGCTGATGACGCCGTGGTAAAAGTAATCCCCCGGCTGCCCCCCGTTCTCGCTCAGAGCGTTCTCCCTTTCCACACTCTAGGCAAAGAGCATCTCGTGCAGCGCGTTTCCCGCGGGCACCATGGGGAAAACCCCTTCACTCTGAGGGATCGTCACATCGACCACCGCCGGTCCAGGCACCGCCAGAGCAGCGCTCAGAGTCGCGGCCAAGTCCTTCGTTTTCGCCACGCGAAACCCGGCGGCGCCATACGCTTCGGCCAGTTTCACAAAGTCGGGCATCGCTTCCATGTACGAGTGCGAGTAGCGACCCTCATAAAATTTTTCTTGCCATTGTCGCACCATGCCGAGATAGTAGTTATTCATAATGACCACTTTCACCGGCACCTTGTACTGCACGGCGGTGGACAGCTCTTGGATATTCATTTGGATGCTGCCATCCCCGCTAATGACGATGACCGGTCGATCCGGCGCGGCGAAGTGCGCGCCGATCCCCGCTGGCAGCCCATACCCCATCGTCCCTAACCCACCAGAGGTCAGCCACGAACGAGGACGGGTAAACGGCATCATCTGCGCGGTCCACATCTGGTGCTGTCCCACGTCGGTCACGATAATCGCGTCGCCTTGGGTGAGCCTATATATCTCCTCAATCACCGCGCGCGGTTTGGGCTCACCGTCCGGTTCACTCCGTTCGTATGGGAGAGGTTTCTCCGCTTTCCACTGCATGATCTGCTTATGCCACTCCGCCCAGATTTTTTGCCGTGGCGCGAGGCTCTCTTGGCTCTTCACTTTCTTGAGCATGAGCTGCACGACTTCCTTGATGTCGCCGACGATTGGAATGTGCACCTTAATGTTTTTGCTGATGGACGAGGGGTCGATATCGACGTGGACAATGGTCTTGGCATTGGGCGCGAAGTCGCTCACGCGACCAGTGACACGGTCATCAAACCGAGCCCCAATGGCGATCAGCACGTCACAATGATGGACCGCCATGTTGGTCCAATAGCCTCCGTGCATCCCCAGCATGCCGAGGCATAGCGGGTCCATGCTCGGATAGACACCGAGAGCCATGAGCGTCGTGGTAATTGGAATCTTGAGTCCGCGCACCAGTTCCGTCAGTGGCCCAGCCGCGTCCGACCATTGCACGCCGCCACCAACGTAGAACAGCGGGCGCTCAGCGCCTTCAATCGCTTCCAGCGCTTTCTCAATCTGCCGCTCGTTCCCTTTGAGCACCGGCTTGTAGCCACGGATGTCAACCGTGTCTGGATACTTGAACGGCGCGGTTGCCGTCTGGACATCCTTCGGCAGATCAATCAACACCGGCCCAGGGCGCCCGCTGCCAGCGATGTGAAACGCTTCCTTGATAGTGCGGGCGATGTCATTCACATCGCGTATCAGGTAACTATGTTTCGTGCAGGGGCGCGAAATGCCAATCACATCGGCTTCTTGAAAGGCATCGTTGCCAATCATGCTGGTGGGCACTTGGCCAGCGATCACCACGAGTGGCGTCGAGTCCATATTCGCATCGGCGATCCCCGTGATGGTGTTGGTTGCTCCGGGGCCGGAAGTGACGAGCACGACGCCAGGCCGCCCGGAGACACGGGCATACCCTTCGCCCATGTGTGTCGCCCCTTGCTCGTGGCGCACCAGGATGTGACGAATGGCGGGGTTGACCATTAACGCGTCATACGTCGGTAAAATGGTCCCGCCGGGATAACCAAAGATGGTATCGACCCCTTCGGCGAGAAGACTCTCGATAACAATCTGTGCGCCAGTCATTTTTTTCATGTTGCGATTCCTACGCTCCTTGAAGGAAGGGCCGAATCTTACCGGCTCGTGGCTGAGAGCGCAAGGAGAAGCAGCGATGGAGCGGGATTGAAGCAGTGGTCGCCAGAGGTTGGCATCCGAGGGTGGCAAGCGCGGGGGCATATATGTTATCTTTCGCGCGCGCGACGCCGACCTTCTGGTCTTGTCCGAAGGAGCGCGGAGCGAAATCGTCATGCGCATCGGTTTTCTCTTCAACCATTACTCCGTGCATCAAGTGCCGCACGCGGCCCCGTATGCCTTTGAGCTGTCGCGCACGTATCCAGCCCTCGATGTGCTCATCGCCTGTTCATCGACGCAGGAACTGGCCACCGCGCGCACCATCGGCACGCTGTATCCTGGCCATCGCTGTCAGTTCACGTTGCTCAAGCCGGCCTGGTATTACGCTGTGGTCGATCCGATCTGGTCCCAGTGGAAGTTCAAACGCAAGGAGATGGTGCTCCAACACAATCTCGACTTTTTTCGGACCCTGGATGCGCTGGTCGCGCCGGAACGGCATTGCCTGAAATTGCGCGCCAAGTACGGCTTGACGAATCTCAAGTTCATCAACGTCCGTCACGGTGCCGGTGATCGGCAAGGTAGTTTTGATGATCGATCGGGCGCATTTGATTTCACCCTGTTACCAGGCCAGAAGTACGTGGATCGACTCAGCGAACGCGGGTACCTCCGCCCCGGCACGTATACGGTGGTCGGCTGGCCAAAATTTGAGGTGGTCCGTGGCCTCACACCAGAGACGCCACGGTTCTTCGACAACGAGAATCCAGTTGTGGTCTACTGCCCGCACTTCGATGAGACCGTTTCCTCTTGGCAGCCACTAGGGCTCCAGGTCTTGGATTTCTTCGCCGAAAACCGTGAGTACAACCTGATTTTCGCGCCCCACGTCGTGCTGTTTAAGCGGAGCAAACGACATCAGGCGGTATTACCAAAGCGCTATGACAACCTCCCCAACATGCGCATCGACACCAGCAGCCCCGCCTTGAGCGATATGACCTATATCCTGGCCGCCGACATCTATCTGGGCGATGTCAGCAGTCAGGTGTATGAATTCTTGCTGAAACCGCGTCCCTGCGTCTTTCTCAATGGCCACCAGGTCCCCTGGCGAAACAACCCGTACTATGTTCATTGGACGCTTGGGCAAGTCGTGGAGGATGTGCGGACCGAGCTGCGTCCAGCGTTGGAGCAGGCGTTTCCCACCCATCCCCATTTTTTGTCCAAACAACACGAAGCGTTTGCGTACACGTTTCGCACGGAGTCCGAGAGCACGGCGGCCCAACGCGGGGCCAAAGCGATAGCGGAATTCTTGGGCGGTTCGACGACCCCGTAGCGACACTCACGATATAAGGAACCCCACCATGCGCAAAGCGAAAGTGTTCGGCATCGGTCTGTCTCGGACCGGCACCACCAGCCTGAGCGAGGCTTTGGGGATCCTCGGCTTTTCCGCCGTCCACTATCCCACCAACATGCGGGACATTGAAACCCACGATGCCGCCGCCGACTTGCCCGTGGCCGACACATTCGAGATGCTCGATGCCACGTTTCCTGGCAGCAAGTTCATCTACACGGTCCGCGAGCGCACGCGGTGGATCGAGTCGTGTCGGCGCCATTGGACCAGAAAACAAGGAAATAAACTCAGCGCCCTGCATCGAGAATTCCGCGAACGGGTCTACGGCACCATCGACTTCAGTCCCGCCTTGTTCACCTTTGCCTACGACCGACACGAGCGTCGCGTGAAGAAGTATTTCGCGGATCGGCCCCAGGACCTGCTGGTCCTCGACATTTGTGGCGGTCACGCCACCTGGGAGACGCTCTGCGCGTTTCTCGCGGTCCCGGTGCCCCCGACCCCATTTCCGAACACCAATCGGGTGGACGCCTTCGAGGAGATCATCATTCGTCTACTGCATGTCACTCAGAATGTTGACCAAGTCGCCAAGATCGCCCAGGTTTCCATTCCGTATCTCGAATCGCTCCAGACCAGCGAAGCATTTCGGCGGCATGATATGCAGGCACCGCTCATCAGTAGTAGCGGGAACCAAAAGAAAGTGGATGGCGCGCTCAACCGCGCCCGCGCCTATTTTGGCGGGACCGAGACCACGGCTGAGCGATTGGCACTCTCCCCAGAGTTGCTCCTGGACGCGGTGGCGAGACACCGTCGCCGCAAACGCGCCAAGTTTTTCCAGGAATGGCAAGTGACGCTGCGGCGACTGGTAACGGGCTCTTCGGGGAGATTTTTGCCGAAGGCGGAATAGGCTGGAAGATTACGCCACTCGCGCCACGGCGTCCCCATCCCGCGCGGACACCCGCGCCAACATCTCCAGCGCATCGTGCCGCACATGATTCTTTCGCATCTCCTCACGCAGCAGCGCTTCCGTGATGATCCCTTGTTCCACGCACTCACGCAGCAGGCCGAAGAAGAACGCCTCCTGCCGGGGGTCGGGATGGGGCTTATACCGCCCCCGTAGCGCGTTCGCACGGAAGAGGTCCTTAATGCCGCGGCTCGCCAGCTTGAGCCACGAACGGGGGCCTTTCTCGTGGACGATGTAATCTTGCGGTAGCCCGGTCTTCCACGGCTGCGTGTGCCGTCTCGTGTTGTGCAGGAGTTGGGTTTTCTCATTGAGCAGATCGAAATGGTTCCAGGCTGGGTCCAAAAAGCCAATGCGCTCGCGGGGCTCGTAACCGAGGCGCATCCACATTGTATAGTCGCGCTTGAAAGCGAACGTTTCCTTGAACTGTTCCTCGCAACGCCAGTCGGTCAACTGGGCACAGTCCAGCAGCATCACGCTTGAGGAGAAAAATGTCGGGCGGTCGCCCTGACCAGGACGCGCCACACACATCAGCGCCTTGCCTTGCATATCCAGCGAGATCAGCTCGTGAATATCGCCCACGGCAAAGACATCAGGATCAATCACCACCGCGCGCCCCTCATAGCCCATGAGTTCCGGCGGCATGAAGCGCAACGGGGTGAACGACTGGAGGTCATCATTTTTCCACGGCCATTGGCCCTCATCACGCAGAAACGGCTGCCCTTCGTGCGCCGAGAAGAACGGATAGTCCTTGTGGTGCAGGATGCGGACCTCGAATGCGTCAGCCGACCGAGAATTCCGCCGCAGCGCATACGCGGATACCAGCGCGCCGACCAGTTGTTTGTGGTTAGTTTGGATGAACACGGTGGGTTTCATGCGTGCGAATCTCCCGTTGTGACTGGATAGCGGCGGGGACCATAGCACTTCCGCGTTGCCCTCGCCACGCTGAGAACCCCGCGTGTTGGAGGTTGCACCGTGGGTGCCACTGCTGGCTTGTCCAGCAGTGCCGCCGCTTGCCACGCTAAGCCCCCCGCGTGCCGGGGGTTGCACCCCTGGGCTCCCCTTTGTAAACGCTGACAGGACTCACAGCCAACACTGAGAGGACGAAAGCCACATTATGAACAAAGCCTCACGACAACTCATCCTCCGATTGTTAGTCTTTCTCCCCAAACCACAGCACATCGCCCTCGACCGCTGGCTGCGGGGGCGTCAGGAATTTCAGAAGCTCTCACAAGCGGATTGTGTCGTGGTCTCGCACGGCAAAAGCGGACGCACCTGGCTGCGCGTGATGCTCTCGCGCTTCTATCAAGAACAACACGGGCTGCCTGAACCACAAATGCTGGAGTTCGACAACCTGCATCGTCAGAACCCGCTGATTCCGAAAATCTTCTTCACCCATGACAACGTGCTCACGGACTATACAAGAAGCGGAGAGACGAAAGCCTATCTCTATGACAAACCCGTCCTGCTGCTGATTCGCCATCCCGCGGATGTGACGGTCTCACAATTCTTTCAGTGGAAGCACCGCATGAGCCAGCGCAAGATCGAACTCAACCACTTGCCGGACCGCACGAAAGATCTCTCCATCTTTGAGTTCGTGGTGGACCAGCTCCCTCATACCATCACATTCCTCAACACCTGGGCGAAAGAAATTCCCCGGATGCCGCACATCCTCGTGGTGCGTTACGAAGATATGCGACAGCATGCCGAGCAAGCGTTGACCCGCTCCCTCGCGTTCATGGGGACGCCCGGCCCCGAGGAGCGGATCAAGGAAGCAGTGGCGTTCGCATCCTACGACAACATGCGGCAACTCGAAGAGACGGGCGCTTTCGGCGGCAAAAAGCTCGCGCCTGGAGAGAAGGGCAATCCCGACTCCTACAAGGTGCGGCGCGCGAAAGTCGGCGGCTACCGCGATTATTTCAGCGACGAGGAACTGGCCGTGCTGGATGAGATGATGCGCGCGGGGTTGTCACCGCGGTATCGGGAGATGGAGGAACGGGCGCGGGCGGTGCTCACGAGTCCGAGCTGAGTGTCCACGCTAGTGGGTGCCACTGCTGGCTTGTCCAGCAGTGCTCTATGTCCGTCAGAAGCCCCCGGCGATCAATCGCCGGGCTACGCCAAGACGCCCCATGAATGGGGCTGGCAGGCATTGGGAAGCCGGATTTATCCGGCGTGTTACGTAGCGTGGGCATTGATGCCCGCGCGGAACCCGCGCGATTGGTGGCTACGCACCGCGGAGGTTACCAAGGGGCCGTCAGTTATTTCTTGACGAGCCCCAAACTTGTTTCATTGGCATTCTTCCGGCGGCGCATCGAAATCGTCCGCCATCACAATCAGCCCTTTCGCGCT
The DNA here is from genome assembly GCA_945865755.1 of Klebsiella pneumoniae. Classification (GTDB taxonomy): domain Bacteria; phylum Desulfobacterota; class Binatia; order Bin18; family Bin18; genus JABFSC01. Next base: position 1,031 of record CAMBFS010000159.1, on the reverse strand, counting down.
TCCGGCTTTGCGACGGGTCTTGGGCATGGGAATGCGGACAATCTTCAACACCGGCTGGGCATCTTGGGTGATCACGATTTCTTCTCCGCCGAGTGCCGTTTCGATGAGGTCGGTCAGATGTTTCTTCGCTTCATAGAGTTCAATCCGCTGCATGCCGTATACCCTGCATAGAACACTGCTGGACAAGCCAGCAGTGGCACCCACCAGCCAAATCGGTCAGTTATTTCTTGACGAGTCCTTAACCGAATACGTCGCCGAACAAAGGGCGCTTCCTGGAAAACCCGCGTCCGCAGCCGCCATGTCGTACCATGCGCCGCGTGCGCATTCCAGGCTTCTCATATCAAATCACGCTTTGGACTTGTCGCGAGGAAGTAGGACCGCTCTTTTCATCCAGGTTCGCTTATAACGAGCCGTTCTCGTAAAATTTGGTCTACGACCCGGGAGATGCTTTCATGCGAACTCCGGGCCTGTTGCTGAAGTCGGCGAAACACATCCGCCTCTACCTCCACCTCAAACACCCGCTCCCGCAGGTCAATCTCATCGTCGGACGGTTCCAGGTATGCCTCGTACTCCATCGTGCTGTGGACATCCCAAAATTCCCCCGCCTCTTCCTCCGTGGCGAAGGTTTCCGGCAATGGCACTCGCGGTTTACTTGTGTCGCTCATAATACTTCCTTTCGGCATCATCCATATCACGGGCGGAAATAGGCAAGAGCGCTCCGATGAGTTTCCGAATGTAGAAAACCATTAAATAGCGTCCCGCCGTCGATTGTCCGTAGGCTGCATAGACATGTTCGCCTTTCACATGACCTCTCCCGACTTTCCGCATGTGGGGGTGCGCACGGAGCACTTCCTCAGCTTCCTCTACCGATACCCCGTGTTTGGCCTGATGTCAGGACACTTTTCGTAAATCCAAGAAATCACTTGATTTTAAGGAGTTTTGCTGGGCCTGGTCTACATTCGCCTGCCGACCTTTTACAATAAGCCCGTGCTGGAAGTTGGCTGTTATCGTACGAACCTTTGATTATTCTG
>CAMBFS010000158.1 GCA_945865755.1 Klebsiella pneumoniae | reverse complement strand
AGAAGCTGGGCGTGAGCTTTTATGATTACGTTTACGACCGGGTGACCGGCCAATTCAAGCTCCCATCCCTGGCGGATTTGATCGTGCAAAAAGCGCAAGCGGTCCAGACTTGATGGCGGGGCCGCCTTGGGATTTAAAGTAGATACACCACGGGCATCATGTATACCGGTTTTCAGTGGCGCGGCTCGGTGCAACTCGAAGGTGAGAAGCGGCAACGGGAGATTTTCTTCGCGAATGAGGACGGAACAACTTTGCGCGGGCGGCGTTTGTTGACGCCGGTTGGGGACTTGGGGATGGATGAAACCTGGCACAGGAGTGGAGATGCCGCGCGTATCCTGTCGGTGATTCCTGAAGGGCTTCAAGCGGGGAAAAAACAGACAGTGAAAATCTTCGGGGCCAACCTGCCACAAAACCTGAGCGCGACCGCGATCAATCTGGGGGCCGGGGTGCAAGTGCAATCGCTCACCCAGAGTGGTGACGATACCATCATTGCCGAAGTCTCCGTGACCAAAGGTGCGTCCGTTGGCGCGCGACAGGGGAAAATTCAAGGCGCGACGGGAACGGTTCCTCTCTATGTCTATCGCGCGATTGACTACATTCGGCTCTCTCCAGAACGGGCGTTTTCGCGGCCAGGTGGCGAGCGAGCGCCAAAGATATTCCAGCAGTTCGAGGCGTTCGCCTATCTCAACGGCCCGGATGGCGTGAAGGGCACCAAGGACGATGTGAAATTGCACCGCGTGACGCCCGCCAAATGGAATCTGGAGGAGTATGTGAAACGGCTCAACGATGATGACGTGCATTTTGTTGGCGCCGTTGACGAGCATGGGCTTTTTACGCCAGCCAAGGACGGGCCGAATGCACAACGACACATGATGGACCATAACGTCGGCGACGTGTGGGTCGAGGCGTGGTACACGCCCGACGGGGCGAAACGTCCGATGGGCGCGCGCGCCCACTTGCTGGTGATGCCGGAAAAATTTTCGTTTCAACCGATCGAATAGCAGCTCCGCGCATTGCGCCGACTGCAGTCGGCCAAATGCGCGGGGAAAAGGTCAAAAGGGGAAACGGGAAAGAGGAAGAAAACGAGGACAACGAGTGAAGAAGCGTAATGGCGAAAAAATGCGGGAAAGGTTTCTTGTCCTCCGTTTCCCCGTTTCCCCTTTTTCCCGTTTCCCCCTGCGGATGCTGTTCTCATCCATGACTAGGAACTCATTATGAATCTCCACTTCCGTCCCGAAAACGCTCATCTCGTGCCCTTTGGTGAACGGCAGGTGCTGGTGGCCGCCAAGAGCATGTCGCTGTTTGTATTGGATCACGTGGCGGAGGAGATTCTTGCCTACGCGCGGACGCAGCCCCGCCTCACGCTTGAGCAGGTGACACGCTCTCTCCAGCCTCGCTTTTCCGCTGTGGAGATCGAGGAGACCGTTCAGGAGCTGCTCAAGCTGCATGTCTTCGTGACGGAACAGCCGCAGCCCAAACCGATTCGCCCGGTGGTGGACACCGCGCATTTCCCTCTGGGCTCGCTGGTGCTGAATGTGGCGAACAAGTGCAACTTGCACTGTTCCTATTGCTATGAACCCGACGCCGCGAAATACGGAGCTGCTCCCGTGCAGATGGATGAAGCGACGGCGCGCACCAGTATCGATTTCCTCTTCGCTAAGGCGGGCAATAATCGCGAAGTCAATGTGATCTTCTTTGGTGGCGAGGCGCTGCTCAACTTCAAGTTGATGCGCCAAGTCGTGACCTACGCCAAGGAGAAGGGCGAGGCGAGTGGTAAGAAAGTGGACTTCTCGCTCACGACCAACGGGACGCTGCTCACCGATGAGATCATCGACTTTTTTCAAGAGCATCGGTTCGGGTTGACCATCAGCATGGACGGCCCTCAAGAGCTGCATGACAAGCGCCGCTTTTTCTTGAACAACCGTGGTGAACGCAAGGGGTCGTATGAGCGGATCGTCGCACGGGTGAAACGACTGATGGAGCGTTACACCGCGCGTCCGGTGGTGGCGCGGGTCACCGTGACCAAAGGCACCGTTGAGATCATGCGAATTTATGAACATCTGACCAGTCTCGGCTTCTTTGAGGTCGGGTTCTCGCCCGTGACCGCGAGTGACAGTGCCGAGCACGGACTTGATCCTGCTGACCTCCGTCAGGTGCTCGCGGGGTTTCGTGAACTGGGCGCGCTGTATATCGAACGCGCGCTGCGCAATCAGTACACTGGCTTCTCCAACATGAGTACGATGCTGACTGATTTGTACGCGGGCACGAACAAACTGTTTCCCTGTGGTGCCGGGCTTGGTCTGCTTGATGTTGATGGCAACGGTGATGTGTACCTGTGTCACCGGTTCCCCGGTACCGAGGAGCACAACTACGGGAACGTCAAAACCGGATTGGCGCATGACCGGCTCAATGACTTTCTCAATAGCGCGCATGTCGATAACAAGCCGGTGTGTCAGACCTGCTGGATTCGCGGGCTGTGTGGCGGCGGCTGTTATCACGAGGCCATGACGCAGTTTGGTGACGCGGCGCTGCCGAACCTGCACTATTGCACGTTCCTGCGGGAGTGGACGGAGTACGGCATTCAGGTCTATATGACCCTGCAGGAACAAAACCCTGGCTTTATCGAAACTGCGGTGCTGCGAGGACGAGGCGATGCGCCGCGGGAATTAACGTGAAGAAGGAGGAAGCGATGAAACACCTCAAACCAGCGAATCACAAAGCCGAAGTAGTCGAGCGGTTCCAAGCCGCGCAACAGCAGGACGAAGATGTCGTCGGCATGGCGCAGCCGGTGGGTTGCACGACGATCTTTAACCCGGGCTGGGAAGCCAATATGTGGGGCGGCGTGAACGGCATGTGCGCGCCGATGGAAGCCGACCTCCTCAGTTGCGCGAATCTGTGCTGGTGGCCCGCGCAAGTGCCCGACAGTCTCCAAAGTTCACCGGAATGGGCCAAGGCCTGCTCTGGCATGAATCAGGAAGACTGGAAGAATTTCGAGATCATTTTCCCGAAGACGAATTAGGTGGGTTGTGAACGAAAAGAATGGCCTATCCACGCGGCTCTTTCTCTTGGTGCTCACTGTCGGTGTTCTTACGCTTCCTCACTCTGCGTGGGCGAAATGGTACTTGCTCGCCTCGGTGCATCCGAACAATCTGGTGGTGATTGATACCGAGACCGACAAGGTGGTGAAGAACATCGCGCTCGAAGGGCGTGGTCCGGCGATGAACATTGCCCCCAATCCCGCGCATCCGCAGTTTGCCTACGTCGTGAATGATCTCGCGCGGAGCGTGGTCATGGTGGACCTAGATGAAGGGAAGCAGGTAATGAGTTTCCCGCTAGCTGGCGAGGGTGAACTCGTGCGCACCATGGCCATTGATGTGAATGCCCAGGGCACACGCCTCTTCGTGCATGAGATGCCGGTCAAACAAGAGCCGGGCCGCTTTGTCGCCAAGGACAATCGCATCAAGGTCTTTGATCTCAAGACCAACAAAGTGCTCAAGACTTTTCCCGCGCCACGGCAGGTGATGTCGATGGCCTCATCGAAGGATGGCAAACGGCTCTACGTCTTCAGTATCGGGCAAGACATCTTCGTCTATGACGCGGAACGTGGGACGGAGATTGATCGCATTCCGCTGGCGAATCGTAATATCACCGGCATTGCCCGGACCGACGGCCTGCCGGTGTGGAGTCCGTATCAAGAGAACGATTTTCTGGTGTCCTTTGGGATTATCACCAGTGATGCGTTGACGGGACAAGTCACGCTCGGGATTGCCTCGCTCGACCTCAAGCAGACCGCTCCGGAACTGAAGACCACGGAATTGCAGCCGTTCAGCGCCGAGAATTATAATCTGACCGGCTTCCTCTCGCCGAAGACGAACAAAGTCTACTACAGCTACAACAACCTGTGGAAAGTGGACCCGACGACTCGCCGGGTTGAGCACACGCAGGAACTCTCCAACACTTATTTCGCGCCCTTGTTACATCCCGACGGGAAGAAGCTCTATGCGGGGGCGAACTGGCATGACATCGCGGTGTTTGATGCCGATACCTTAGCGCCAATCACCAAGATTCCACTGGGGCACGCGCAATCCGGCGCGGGCAACGACCTGCGCTTCGTCAACCGGTGAACGCGACACTGTTAAGAAAAGGTCACTTGATCCCCCTCACTCTAGCCCTCTCCCAGCCGGGCCATGTCATTAAGTTAAGCAACCGTGTCATTGCGAGCAGCGAAGCAATCTTTGTTTTGTTGGAGATTGCTTCGTCGTCCGACTCCTCGCAATGACAGTCTCCCCCTTAACTTCATGCCATTGCCCATCCGGGAGAGGGAACTTCGAGCTTATTCACTTAATGTCATTGCCCCTTCGAGGAGAGAACAGTGAATCGTGGACGGAAGCCCCTTTCTCGCCGCCAACTCCTTCAAGGTGCCGCGGCCTTCTCACTTCTGACGCCAGGATTCATCGTTCCAAACGCTGAGGCGGAAAATCCGGAGAAGAGTTTCGCTTGGGTGGTGAAGCACCGAGGGATGGTGCGGGCCTACACAACGGACCCCGTGCCGGAAGAGAAAATTCAACGTCTCTTGCGATACGCGGTGCGGGCACCGAGCGCGGGCAACTTGCAGCCGTGGGAGTTTGTTGTCGTCAAAAATCCCGATGTGCGAGCGCGATTAACGAAAGCGGCGATGAATCAAAACGCCGTGGCGACCGCGCCAGTCACGATCGTGACCTGTGCCGACATTCAACGCCTGGGCAGTGAGTACGGCACCCGCGGATCGTTCTTTAGCTTGGTGGATGCTTCGTTCGCGACCTTACTCATTCTGCTTGGCGCGGTCGAGCAAGATTTAGGGGCGTGCTTCGTCGGGTCCTATAACTCGGAGGAAGTCGCCACCGTGCTGGGGTTACCGCCGCATGTCCGGCCCGTCGGACTCGTCACCCTTGGCTATCCCGCCGAACAGCCGCAAAAACCCAAGACCAAGAAGATTCCGCTAAAGAAGCTCGTGCATGTGGATAAATGGTGAAGAGGAGTCCAGGAGTCTAGAGTCTGGAGTCTAGGGTCTGGAGTGTCGCGTCTGGTTTCTGGGTAGCCTGGATGAAGCGGAGCGGAATCCAGGTTCTGCGCGGAACCCGGATTCCGCTCCGCTCCATCCGGGCTACACGGGAGAATCTTTTCTAGAAATCCCCCATGCCTTTCATCGAAATTCACAACGTTACGAAACGCTTCGGCGCGGTGACCGCGCTGCATGCGGTCTCCTGCGCGATTGAGCACGGCGAGGTGGTTGGCCTTTTGGGCCCCAATGGGTCGGGAAAGACCATGCTGATTCGGTTGCTTTGCGCTTTTTTTCCGCCGACAACAGGGATGTCATTGTCGATGGCCACGACACTCGGCGCTCCTCCCTCGACGTGCGACGGCGGGTCGGCTATGCGCTGGAGGGCCTGATTTTATATCCCGATTTGACGGTTCGGGATTTCCTCACCTTTGTCCGAGTCGTGAAAAAAGCGGACCCCCGACAGTGCGAGGAGATGATCGTTCAGTGTGGTTTGGATGGCTGGCTAGATCGCCGCATCGGGACGCTGTCGAAAGGCTACCGTCAACGAGTAGTGTTCGCGCAAGCGTTGATTGGTGACCCGCCGATTCTGATTCTTGATGAGCCGACGGCGGGCATGGACCCAGAAATGGCGGTGCGAACACGAGCGCTGATGATGTCACTGGCGAGCAAGAAAACCGTGATCCTCAGCACCCACTCCTTGGCCGAAGCCATGCGGTTGTGTGATCGCGTGTTGGTGCTCCATGAAGGGCGGATATTGGTGCACGGTCCCCCGCGCGCGGTCTTTCCACAACAAGATGTGAGTTCTACCCTAGAGGATGAATTTATCCGGCTGCTCCAGGCAACCCGCGAAATCGAACACGGAGGAGAGTTATGACACCGACAAGGCAACCCAACTTGATCCAACGGGCACTCGTGCCGCTCGTGATGCTCGTACCGCTCGTGGGAGCGATGGTGATGGTGCTCAGCGCGCATGAGCCCGCGCGCGCCCAGGACACGACGAAATGCGCTGGGAAAGAAGTGTACGCGAAAACGCTGATGGGCAAGAACTTCCGCATTGAAGCCGCCGAGGGCCAGGCCGGGAAATACTGCCTGTCCTGGGGTGATGAAAAAGCGATCTGGGAGCCCAAGCCTTTTTATCCCGAAGAACTCAAGCAGCAGGGCCCGATGTTCTACGTCGAGTACGCGAACCTGAAAATTTTCCCCTACAACCATTCGCTCGAAGAACGGGAAAAATTCACGGCATTCGATGTGCAGAATAGCGCGACGTTCTTTGGTCCGTTCGTGACTGGACCCATCGACCTCGAAGATGGGTTTGAGGCTCACCTCTACTCGCCCACCGGCTACCGCCGCGACAAGACCGGCATGGAGTTCAACAAGTGGTATTTGGAGGGGCGCACCAAACATGTGTGGGATAAGGACGCGACCAGCGGTGATCCCTATCGCAAATATCTCTTTATCTTTCGCGCGCCCCAGGACCTAGCCAAGACCGCGTTTTTCCAAGTGCAGTATCAGGGGCAGAAAGAGGACGACAATTTTCTCTACAATCCGGTGGTGCGCAAAGTCCGCCGCTTGGCGACGGCGAACCGGCAGGATGTCGTGGGTGGGTTGGTCATGCGCCAGGAACAGAATTCCTTGATGACACCGATTCACAATTACAAGATGTTAGGCAGTGGGTTGCTGAAACTACCGGAGAACGACGCGATGTTTGGGTACGACGCGGGGGAAGACAAGCAAAGCCCGGCGGCGGACTACATCCGCGCCGATGGATTGGGCGAGCCCTGTTGGATATACGAGACTACGCCCTTTCGTGAGGACTGGTGGTTCGCGCGTCAGGTCAACTACGTCGGGCTGTTCTCGATGGTGAACTGGCGAACCGATTCGTTTGATCGCGAAGGGCGGTTGATTCAGCGCATCATGTGGAATCAAGAGCTGATCCCCGCTGGTGCCGCCTCGCAAGGGATTCCCGCTGGACGCGATAAGTATCTGGCCTGGGGTGGGGCGCTGTTCAAGGATTACACCACCGGCTTTTGGGTGGTCACCTATCCCACGGAACGTACCCTGAACCCGCCTTTGCCTGAGACGATCTATAATACCAACACCTTGTTACAAGAACCCAAGACGGTCGATTTTTATAGAAAATAGCCCACGCTTCTGAAAACGGGGAAAGGGGGAAACGGGTCAAAGGGGAAAGGAGGAAAATAAAGGCCCTCCTTTTTCCCTTTGTACCGTTTCCCCCTTTCCCCCTTTCCCCCTTTCCCCGTGATCCCCCTATGCGCCACCTCGTTGAACTCACCGTCCGAATGCGGCTCCCGCTGTTGTTGCTGTGTCTCGCCCTGACCGGCGTGTTTCTGTTTCAGGCGCGGAACGCCAAACTCCATGACGACCCGAACGAGTGGTTACCCGCCGACAATCCGGTCGGAAAAATAAACAAAGTCCTCCAAGAAAAATTTGGCGGCGGCAATCTGCTCACCATCCAAGTCACCGTGCCGGATGGCGACATCTTGAATCCTGACACGCTCGCGAAAGTCAAACGGATAACCCGCGAAGTACTGCTGACATGGGGAGTCATTCCGTACAACGTCTTGTCGGTGGCGGCGTTGCAGGTTCGCTATCTCAAGGCCACGGATGATTTTCTCGATAACACACCGCTGATGGACGAAGTGCCCACGACGCCCGCGGCGCTCAAGAAAATCGAGGCGTTCGCCACCTACATGGAAACATTTCCGCAAGTGGCGGGGACGGTTGGACTGCCGGTGTATATCAAGTTGATGAGTCAATTCATGCGCGGTGGCAACGCGGCGGATTTTCGCTTGCCGGATGATCGCGCGGAAGTTGGCTACTACATGGAGATGTACGCCCAAGATGTACCAGGCAGCTTCGATGCCGTGGTCGATTACACCTTTAAGCAATCGTTTTTTTCCGTCTACACTTCGGACACGTCGCACGCGACGGTGGCGCCGGTTATGCGTGCCGCCGAGGAATATGCCCGGACGAAGTTTAACGACTCAACCTTAACGGCAACCGTAGGTGGTGGCGCGGTCGCGATCGCGGAAGGGTTTAATCGCGATATCGCGAAATGGCTGGTCTACGCGACGGCGGCGGCCACGCTGCTCTCGTTCCTGGTGCTCGTGCCGATGTCGGGCTCATTGGTTGGTCCCGCGCTTTTGCTCCTTCCCCTGGTGATGGGCAGTGTGATCTGGTTGGTGTTGATGCAACTTTCGGGGATCGAGATCAACTCCAACACGACGACCGGCATGGCGATCGCCTCCGGGGTGGGCGTGGACGCGGAACTCTATTTGCTGGGGCGGTTTCGCGAGGAGTACGGCAAACACGGCGATTTTCGGCTCGCGCTGAAGCAAGGATTCATTAGCGTGCGCGAGGCGCTCACCTTTTCTTATCTCGGATTGATCGCGGGCTGTTGGGTGCTCATTCCGATTCCGCTGTATGTTGGCTACATGGGCTACGGGATGGGGATAATTCTAGGGTGCATCTCCCAAACTGACAAGATAAAGGCCAGGGAACCATTCACCTCTCTCTGAAAAATTTCTTGTCAAATCAATGAAATCTAGGAATTTTCATGTTTTCTTCTTTTCAGCCTCCTGGCAGCATGGATACTGCCTGTGACCTGGATGAGGCGAAGAGTCCCAGGAAGCCGCACCGGAGTTGTTTGGGCTTCAAATTTCCGCGTAATTTTGCAGTTCAATGTCTCAGTTCCAGAGATGCCCCCTTGAGTCATTGAGAAAATGAAAAAATTTTTCAATCGCCCAATGACGCAATCGCCCGATGACTCACTTATCCGGATATCTCTCCTGACGAACGTTGGTGCTGTCTTCACGAAAGAGCTGCGTGCGCTTACGCGTTCGCCGCTGCTCTACATCCTTGGCGCGGTCTTTCTGGGACTGGCTGGCTATTTTTTCTATACCGATGCTGAAGTCAGGACACATGTGCTAAAGGGGCGGGTAGCCACGAGTTTTCACTCATGAGAGACTTGGGGGTATGATACACCAAGACGCAGAAACTACCCGCCTCGTAGAGTATATCGCAAAGGTGCTGCCGTGGGCACATGGGCATCAACTCAAAGGGATCAGTACGTT
>CAMBFS010000157.1 GCA_945865755.1 Klebsiella pneumoniae | reverse complement strand
CCCACTAATGGGGACGAGGAAACCTATCCGACCAAGCTCGCCAGCTACACCAAAGGCTTGCCGCATAATGAGCGGGGTGAGGTCGAACTACCCGCGTACACGGCCTTTCTCAAAGCCATAGCCACGGGCAAGCATGCCGACTTTGAGGCGGTACCTTTGGGAGGCCGCACCAAGTTTGCCAATCCTCAAGCCGCCTATGCGCCGACCGTCGAAGGGTTTGCTCTGCATGAGCTGGCGCTGAGTGCCCCGCCCGCGTTTGCTAGCGCCGAAACAGCGAGTGAGATGGTCGAACTCTACTGGCAAGCCCTCACACGGGATGTGCCTTTCGCCGAGTATGCCACGCATCCGCTGGCGACCGCTGCCGCAGCAGACCTGTCGCGTTGCTCGGACTTTCGGGGACCTAAAGTCCGTGAGGTTGTGACCCCCGCAACCCTGTTCCGGGGACCCACCACCGGGGATGTAATCGGGCCGTATCTGTCGCAGTTTCTGTGGCTGGAGGTGACCCACGGCTCGATGACTCTGGTCCAACGCAATCGGGTGCCAGTCGCCAACGATGACTACCTGCGTACCTATCCTGAATGGCTCAATATCCAACGTGGCTTAGCTCCTGCGCGGATCAACGTGCTGGATGCCACACCCCGCTATTTGCGTAATGGGCGGGACTTAGGGGAATACGTCCACCGCGATTATCCCTATCAAGCCTTTCTCAACGCCTGTCTGATTCTGTTGGCCATGGGAGCGCCCTTGAAGGGGGACCATCCGTATAAGCGCTCCCTTACGCAAGGGGGCTTTATCACGTTTGGCCCGCCGGACGCCCTGGATTGCGTGGCCCGGGTAGCCAGTCTCGCACTGAAAGCCAGTTGGTACCAGAAGTGGCTCGTGCATCGTCGGTTGCGACCAGAAGCCTTTGGGGGCCGAGTCCATAATCACCTGACGCATGTGGCCGAGTACCCGCTGCATGCTGACGTGCTCAATGCCAAAGCCCTCAGTGCCGTGTTTCGCGCCACCGGCTCGTACTTGTTGCCGATGGCCTACCCCGAAGGCTGTCCGACGCATCCCGCTTATCCGGCTGGACACGCAACTATCGCCGGCGCCTGTGCCACCGTGCTCAAGGCGTTTTTCGATGAAGCCCATGTCATTCCTGCACCGGTGATGGTGAGTCCGGATGGGCTCTCACTCATGCCGTACAGGGGAGCAGCGCTGACCGTCGGGGGAGAACTCAACAAGCTGGCGTCCAATATCTCGCTGGGGCGGGATGTGGCCGGGCTGCATTGGCGCTCAGATGGAATAGAGGGGCTGAAGCTCGGGGAGGCGGTGGCAATGAAGGTGCTCACGCAGCTCCGTACTACTTATCCTGAGCATTTTGCCGGGTTTCGGTTCACCCGGTTCGGTGGAGCGGCGGTCACGGTCTAGGAGAAGTCAAAAGTCAAAGCGCAAAAGGCAAAAGTCAAAAGTATGGGGACTCAGGACTGAGTTCGGAACTTGTCCGAGACTTGTTTGAGACTTGCCCTCGACCTGCCCTCACCGTACTGTGTGGGCTCATGTCCTCCCTCCAACGCTTTTCTGTTACTTCCGATTTGGCCGGACAACGCTTAGATGTCGCTCTCGCGCATCTGACTGCCGCCACACGGTCGCATATCAAGATGCTGATTGAACACGCTTGTGTGCGGGTCGCCGGAGAAGAGCGTAAGGCTGGCTATCTCCTCCGCTTAGGCGACGAGATCGAAGTGCGACCATTCGATGAGCCTCCGGCGAAGGCGTTGCCTGAAGACCTGCCACTTGAGATTCTGTACGAAGATGAATTCCTGGCTGCGATCAATAAACCACCAGGAATGGTCGTCCATCCTGCCCCTGGACAATGGCAGGGCACCGTTGTTAACGCACTCCTGGCACGCTGGGGCTGGCAAGACGGCGCGGCGGATAATTTGCGCCCTGGCATCATTCATCGCCTTGATAAAGATACGTCGGGCGTGCTCCTCGTCGCCAAAGACCCAACCACGCAGGAACGGTTATCCTCGCAGTTCAAGGAGCGCCAAGTTCACAAGTTGTATGTCGCGCTTGTCGTCGGACGCTTGGCGCAACCGCGTGGCGAAATTCACTTTCCAATCGGGCGGCATCCGAGTGATCGGAAAAAAATGTCCGTGCATGCGCATCGGAGTCGTGCCGCGGTCAGTCGTTATCAGGTCGTTGGCGAAGCGGCGGGCATTTCTTTGGTTCGTATGTTTCCTGAGACCGGCCGTACGCATCAGATTCGCGTGCATCTTGCCGCCCTTGGACATCCCATCGTTGGTGATCTGGTCTATGGCAGCGTCGGACGATTCGGTGACCTTCCCGCGGCACTGCGAGACTTTCCACGGCAAGCCTTGCATGCGCGCGCCATTCGCTTTTGTCACCCAACAACGCAACAGCCTGTGACCCTCTGGGCGCCATATCCCGCAGACTTGCGGCGGGTGTTCGCCACGTTGCCTTTCGTGGTTGAAGAACACGGAGGGGCGTCCGCTGATACGCCCCTCCCATTTTTCCATTGACAGTCAATTCAAGATTCAGTATGGTCGAGCACAGTTTCGTAGGGCGACTAACAAAATCTCTCACCACCTGTCTTCCTGCCCCCTCATCACATTGAACGCCTCACGCTTTCGTGTGATTTCCAGCCCACGTCATCGACGTGAGCCACCCAACGGCAAGGTCCTTCGGAGTAAGTGGCGGAGCGAGCTCTCAAGCGTCTGAATTTCACGTGCATTGAGAAAAGGGAGGAACCATCGTCATGGGTCGAACGTCCGTAAAGCAAGAGAGCACAGAACCCCGCGAAGTTCGGGAAGTCCGGGAAGTCCGGGTTGATGTCGCCGAAGAAGAAGATGGACTCAATCTCAAAACCTTGAAAGAGAAGAAGATTGGTGAGCTGGCGCAAATCGCGCGTGACTTTAATGTGGAAGGGGCCTCAAGTCTGCGCAAGCAAGACTTGATCTTCGCCATCCTGCAAGCCCAAGCCGAACGCAGCGGCTTCATCTATGGCGAAGGGGTGCTCGAAATTCTCTCCGATGGGTTCGGCTTCTTACGCTCTCCTGATTACAATTACCTCCCAGGTCCCGACGACATCTATGTCTCTCCCAGTCAGATTCGACGATTTAATCTCCGTACTGGCGATGTCGTCGCTGGGCAGATTCGCCCACCAAAAGAAGGCGAGCGCTATTTCGCGCTGCTCAAGGTCGAAGCGATCAACTATGAGGAGCCCGAACGCGCGCGCGAAAAGATTCTGTTCGATAACCTCACGCCCCTCTATCCCCAAGAGCAACTCCGCCTCGAACACAACCCGGAGGAGTACACCTCGCGGATCATTGATCTGCTGACGCCGATTGGTAAAGGCCAGCGCGGCTTGATTGTCGCCGCGCCGCGGACCGGGAAAACCATGATGCTGCAAAATCTGGCGCATGGCATCGCCCAAAATCAGAAAGAAGTCATTCTGATTGTTCTGTTGATTGATGAGCGGCCCGAAGAAGTGACCGACATGCAGCGCTCGGTGCGCGCGGAAGTGGTTAGCTCCACGTTTGATGAGCCCCCCACCCGTCACGTCCAGGTCGCGGAAATGGTGATCGAGAAGGCCAAACGGCTGGTCGAGCATGGTCGCGACGTGGTGATCCTGCTCGATAGCATCACGCGGTTGGCGCGTGCCTATAATGCCGTGGTCCCGCCGAGTGGGAAGCTGCTTTCTGGTGGTGTTGATGCCAACGCCCTGCGTGGACCGAAGAAGTTCTTTGGTGCGGCGCGTAATATCGAGGATGGCGGCAGTTTGACGATTATCGGCACGGCGTTGATTGATACCGGCAGCCGCATGGATGAGGTGATCTTCGAGGAGTTCAAGGGCACCGGCAATATGGAAATCCATCTCGACCGCCGCTTGATGGATAAACGGATGTTTCCCGCGCTCGACATCAACCGCTCCGGGACTCGGAAGGAAGAGCTGTTGATGCCCCGTGAAATCTTGAACCGGGTGTGGATTCTGCGCAAACTCTTGTCGCAGTTGAATACGGTCGAGGCGATGGAGTTTCTGCTCGACAAGATGCACGGCACGAAAAACAATCAGGAATTTCTTGAGTCGATGAACCAGTAGGCGTGGGTCGTGCGTTGCAAAGGCCACCCCCTTTTGCTACAAACCTCGCCAAATCACTCCGCATCGCGTTACGATGCCGCGCGTGACGATGCCGCGCGTTATAACGCCGCAGATTTAAGAGAAAGGCAGAATTCATGGTCGAAGTTACGATCAAGCAACTCCTTGAAGCTGGGGTCCATTTCGGACATCAGACAAGCCGGTGGGACCCGAAAATGAAGCCCTACATCTTTGGGGCGCGCAACGGGATCCACATCATTGACCTGCAACAGACGGTGGGGATGTTGCGCGACGTGTGCAGTTTCGTGCGGGACCTCGCGGCGCAAGGTGGACAACTCCTCTTTGTGGGCACCAAGAAGCAAGCGCAAGAAGTGGTTCGCGAGGAAGCCGAGCGTTGCGGCATGTATTTCGTCAACAACCGCTGGCCTGGGGGCATGCTGACCAACTTCCAGACGATTCGCAAGTCGATTGAACGACTGAAAAAAATCGAGGAAATGCTGGATACGCCGGCGGTCGCGTCCGCGCTGACCAAGCGCGAAATCCTCGGCATGAGCCGCGAACGGGACAAACTGATGCTCGCGCTGGGCGGGATCAAGCACATGCGCAAGTTGCCCGACGCGCTCTTCATCATTGATACCAAGAAAGAAGAGATCGCGGTCCAAGAGGCCAACAAGCTGGGCATTCCCGTGATCGCGCCGATTGACACCAATTGTGACCCGGACGTTATTTCCTATAAGGTCGCGGGCAACGACGACGCGATTCGCGCGATTCGGCTGTTCACCAACGTGGTCGCGGAAGCGGTGATTGAAGGGAAGGGCGTGTACGACGAACGCCAACAAGGCGAGGGCAAGGCTGCTCCGCTGGCGGAACCGACGATCGCCGCGACCCAGGATATCGTTGCCATGGAAGGAGGTGCGGCATGAGCGAGAAAGGCGCATCCCTGGCCCAGATAAAGGAATTGCGCGAACGGACCGGGGCTGGTGTGGTCGATTGTCAAAAGGCGCTCAAGGAGAGTGGCGGTGATGTCGAGAAGGCCATCACCTTTCTCCGCGAGAAAGGCTTAGCGGCGGCGGCGAAACGAGCCGGGCGCGTCGCGGCGCAGGGCGTGGTCGGGTCGTATATCCACGGGGGCGGTAAGATTGGCGTCCTGATTGAGATCAATTGCGAGACTGACTTTGTCGCGCGGACCGAGGATTTCCAAAAATTGGTGAAAGAGGTGTCGCTGCAAATCGCGGCTACCAATCCTCGCTATGTCCGGCGTGATGAAGTGCCCGACGAAGAGCGGACACGAGAACGGGAAATCTACCGCGTGCAGACCGAGCAGTCCGGGAAACCCGCGGCGGTGATTGAGCGGATCATTGATGGCAAGCTGGAAAAATTCTTCAGTGACGTGTGCTTGATGGAACAACCGTTTATCCGCGAGCCCGCCAAGACCATTGAGCAACTCCTGAAAGAGGTCGTGGCGCGCACCGGCGAGAACGTGGTGATTCGACGCTTTGCCCGGTTTCAGATCGGTGAGGGCGAAGGGTCGGAAGCGGCGGGACACGCAGCATGACCACGACGCCTCCTCGTTACCGACGGGTATTACTGAAAATCGGTGGGGAGGCATTGGCCGCGGATGCTGGCTATGGCATCGACCCGCCGATGCTTATGCGCGTGGCGCATGAGATCAAGGAAATCCAAGACCTGGGCTGTGAAGTGGCGGTGGTGGTCGGCGGTGGCAATATTTTTCGTGGCGTGGCGGCCAGCGCCGAGGGCATGAATCGCGCCACGGCGGATTATATGGGCATGCTGGCGACGGTGATCAACAGCCTCGCGATGCAAGAAGCCCTGGAGAAAATCAACCTGCCGACGCGCGTGATGTCGGCGCTCGCTATCGCGCAAGTCGCGGAACCCTATATCCGCCGTCGCGCGACCCGCCACCTGGAAAAGGGGCGTGTCGTTATTTTCGCGGCGGGCACCGGCAATCCGTATTTCACGACCGACACCGCCGCGAGTTTACGGGCGATGGAAATCAACGCGGAAATTATTTTCAAGGCGACCAAGGTGGATGGTATCTATGATGCCGATCCGATGAAGGTGAAAAACGCCAAACGCTATCAACACCTCACCTACATCGAAGTGCTGCAACAAAATCTCAAGGTGATGGACTCGACCGCGATTTCCCTGTGTATGGACAATCAACTTCCCATTTTGGTGTTTAGTCTCTTAGAGCCAGGCAATATCCGACGGGCGGTGATGGGTGAGCCAGTCGGCACCTTGGTGCATGGAGGAATGGTATGAGCGCTCAGGTGTTAGAGGCCGTCAAAAAAGAACTGGAGCAGTCGCTTGAGGGGCTGCGTCACGAATTAGCCACGGTGCGGACGGGCCGCGCCTCGACCGCGCTGATTGAAGGGGTGTTCGTCGAGTATTACGGGAATCGCACGCCGCTCAAGCAGCTCGCGTCGATTTCCGCGCCCGAAGCGCGGCTCTTGGTCGTGCAACCCCATGACAAAAGCATCATGGGCGCGGTGGAGAAGGCGATTTACCAAGCCGATCTCGGCCTGACCCCGGTGAACGATGGCAAGATCATCCGCGTGCCGATTCCTGAACTCACCGAGGAGCGACGCAAGGAGTTGGTGCGACATGTGAAGAAAGTGGGCGAGGAGTTCCGCGTTTCCATGCGCAACCACCGGCGCGACGCCAACGAGCGCGTCAAGAAGCAGCTCAAGGACAAGCAGATCGCCGAAGATGACTCGCGCGCGACACTCGACCGCATCCAAAAGGTGACGGACGAGCACATGGACAAGCTCGAGAAAGCGCTGAAAGCAAAAGAAGCCGAACTGATGGTGGTGTAGCCGCCAGTGCTTCCCGGTACTTTTTCGTGCGCGCATCCTCCCCGCAGACCCCGATTCCCGGTCACCCTGAACGCGACCGTATGCCAACCCATGTGGCCATCATCATGGATGGCAACGGCCGCTGGGCACGGCGGCAAAGCCTTGGACGCATCGAAGGTCATAAACAAGGCCGGAAAGCGGTCGAGACCGTGGTCGATACCTGCCGCGAAGTCGGCATTTCCTACCTCACGTTATATGCCTTCTCCACGGAAAACTGGCACCGGCCAGTGACCGAGGTGCGCGCGCTGATGGCACTGCTCCAGCGCTACCTGCGGTCCGAGCGCCAACAGATGCTGGAAAAAAACATTCGTCTCCGCGCCATTGGCGACTTGCAGCGCCTGCCAGCGCCGGTGCGCGCCGCGCTTGAAGAAATCATACAGGTGACCCAGAACAATACGGGTCTGACCGTGTGCTTGGCTCTGAGTTACGGGGCGCGCGAGGAAATTGTCCAGGCCGCGCGGGTGCTGGCCCTCGCCGTGCGGAATGGCCAGCTCGACCCCCAAGAGATCACGGAGCGGACCTTCGCGCGGGCGTTGTGGACCACCGATATTCCCGACCCCGATTTCTTGATCCGTACCAGTGGCGAATTTCGTCTCAGTAACTTCTTGCTCTGGCAGTCCGCCTATACGGAGCTGTATGTGACCGAGACCTTGTGGCCGGATTTCACCCGGTCCGAATTCTTGGCGGCGCTCGAAGTGTACCAAAGTCGCGAGCGTCGCTTTGGGCGGACGACCGAGCAACGGAGCCTCACCCCCGACCTCGCGCGCGTGACGCGCTCATAGGCTCTTGTGCTGCGTTTACGACTCATCACCGCCGCCGTTGGACTGCCCATCCTGATTGTGCTGATCTGCTGCGCCCCGTCGTGGTTATTCGCGACCGTGCTCCTGAGTTTGACCGTCGTTGGGCTGCACGAATACTTCACCATCACGCACCCGACTTCCGTGTTGCCATCTTTTGTTGGCACGGTGTGGGGGTTCGCGGTAGCGGGGACCATGATGGTGGCGACCTCCGAGGCGGTGATCGCGGTGCTGCTGGCGGGGTTTTTCGCGGTCTTCACGCTCAGCCTGCGCGACCTCCAGCCGCAACGGAGCTTTACTGGACTGAGTGTGATGTTGCTGGGCGTGTTGTACGTCGGCTTTCTCTTGCCGCATCTGGTGTGGGTGCGCGGGTTGCCTGATGGCATCGCGTGGGTCTTCTTTATTTTATTGGTGGTGATGATTGGGGACTCGTCGGCGTATGGAGCTGGACGGACATGGGGCAAGCGGAAGCTGATTCCGCATATTAGTCCGGGCAAGACCATTGAGGGGAGTATCGGCGCGATCGGGGGACATATCCTGACGGCCCTGGGGAGTTGGCTGTGGCTGCTGCCGGACCGGTCGTTCCTGGAAATTCTCGGCCTTGCCCTGGGGATTGGCATGCTGGCGCAAATTGGTGATCTGTGTGAGTCGGCGCTGAAACGCGCGTTCAATGTCAAGGATTCCGGCTGGATTTTCCCTGGGCATGGTGGGGTGCTGGATCGCGTGGATAGCGTGTTATTCCCCTCCGCCTTTCTGTATTACTATGTTACGTTGTGGCGTTAGGTCCTCAATGTCAGAGAGGAGCAAGCACGTATGATAGAGATCGCAACACTACTGGTTATTGTCCAAGTGATCATTGTCTTTGGGATGATCGTGTTCGTGCACGAACTCGGGCACTTCTTGGCCGCGAAGTATATTGGTGTCGGCGTCGAGCGCTTTTCGCTGGGATTTGGTCCCAAGATTTTCGGCAAACAAGTCGGCGACACGGAGTACATGATCTGCGCCATACCGTTAGGTGGTTACGTCAAGATGGTTGGTGAAGAGGTTGGGGACGACGCGCCGCCGGCGGATATCGCGAAGTCCTTTGCCCACAAACCGCTGTCTGGACGATTCTTGATCGTGTCCGCTGGGGCGCTGTTCAACATGATTTCCGCGGTCATCATCTTCACGGTGTTGTTCGCCAGTTTCGGGATTCATGTTCCGCTTGATGTGCCACGGATCGGTGAGGTGATGCCGAATCTCCCAGCGGCCAAAGCCGGGTTGGAAAAAGGGGATGAGGTGCTCAGTGTGGCTGGGGCCCCGGTGAAAACCTGGAAGGAGATGGCGGACAAGATTGAGCAAAGCAAGGGAGAAGCGGTTCCCTTTGTAGTGAAGAAAGCG
>CAMBFS010000156.1 GCA_945865755.1 Klebsiella pneumoniae | reverse complement strand
CATGAAACGAGTGAGTTCAAGGACTATGTGGACACCAACCTGAAGAGGGTAGTTCTGATAGAACCACGCCCTATCGTTTCTAACCCATTGGAATAACTCAGTTTAGCAATTCTTAGAAGTTGTTCTCAAAATGAGCGAACGGTAAGTCTAAGGTCTAAGGTCTCGAATTTTTTCTACTGACTACTGACTACTGACTACTTCCGCTTCTCCCGATCATGCCCCCGCAACCCGCGCTCCCACAGATACTCCGGTTCACCGAGGTTTTTGCTGACCCAACGGGACATGACAAACAAGAGGTCACTCAGCCGATTGACGTATTTTAGCGGCCATTCACTGATCGACTCTTCCCGCATCAAACGTAAAATGTCCCGCTCGCCGCGGCGGCAGACTGTCCGTGCCTGATGCAAAAACCCGCTAACTTTGCCGCCACCCGGCAAGATGAATGAGTTCAGCGGCGAGAGGTCCTTTTGTAACTCGTCAATCAGTCGCTCTAGCGCTTTGACTTCGTTGTCGCCGACGGTGAACATGCCTTCGTAGGAAAAATCGGAGGGCGTCGCGAGTTCACTGCCGAGATCGAACAGTTCATTCTGCAAGCGGCGAAAAATCTCATCAAGCCGCTGGGCGGCGGGGAGGCGGTCTTTCAAGTCGTCGTTAAATACTCGCGCCAAGCCGAGTACAGAGTTGAGTTCATCAAGGGTGCCATAAGATTCAATACGGAGGGAGTCCTTGGCGACTTTCTTGCCGCCAACGAGTTTGGTGAATCCTTTGTCACCCGTGCGGGTGTACACTTTGGTGATACGTATTGCCATGAGTGGGTGCTAGGTGCTAGGTGTCGGGTGCTGGTGTTGGGTGTGAGGAAGGTTTTTACCAGCCCCTAGCCCCCAACACCCAGCCCCTATGCCTGTAAGCGTTTCTCCAGCGCTTCGCACTGCTGCCAAATTTCCTTGGGCATGCGGTCGCCGTATTGCTTGAAGTATTCTTTCTGACCGGCAATGACTTCTTGCCAACCCTTATGATCAACCGTGAGCAGGTCACGTAGGATGTCCGGTGTGACGTCGAGACCCGTTACGTCGATACCGGAAGGATGGGGAAGCTGACCGATTGGCGTCTCGGCGGCCCCGATTTCTCCGTGAATGCGCCCCAGCACCCAGCGTAAGACACGGAGGTTCTCTCCAAACCCCGGCCATAGATACTTGCCTTCGGCATTCATGCGGAACCAGTTGACCCGGAAAATCTGCGGCGGAGTGGTTAGCTTTTGTCCCATGCGCAACCAATGACTGAAATAATCGCCCATGTTGTAGCCACAGAAGGGAAGCATCGCCATCGGATCACGGCGCACGACACCCACAGCACCCGTCGCCGCCGCCGTCGTTTCGGAGGTCATCGTCGCTCCCAGAAAAACACCATGCTGCCAATTGAAGGATTGATAGACAAGCGGAATCAGGCTCGCGCGTCGCCCACCGAACAGAATCGCCGAAATAGGAACGCCCTGGGGGTTTTCCCACTCCGGAGACATGGAGGGGCATTGTGTCGCTGGTGTGGTGAAACGTGAGTTCGGGTGCGCGGCTTTCGTCACACTGTCCGGGGTCCAGGGTTTCCCTTGCCAGTCGATGGCTTCCTGTGGGGTCGGTTCATCCATCCCCTCCCAATAGGGCGTCCCATGGGGAGTCACGGCGACGTTGGTATAAATGGTGTTCTTGCGGATCGTCGCCATTACATTGGGATTGGTCTTGGAATTGGTGCCCGGCGCGACGCCGAAGAAGCCCGCTTCGGGATTGATCGCCCATAAGCGGCCATCGGGTCCTGGGTGCATCCAGGCGATGTCTTCGCCCACGGTCCAGATTTTGTAGCCTTTCTGACTCGCCGGCGGCACGAGCATGGCTAAATTTGTTTTTCCGCAGGCACTGGGAAACGCGGCGGCCACATAGGTCGTGCGGCCACTCGGCTCTTCAATACCGAGCACCAGCATGTGTTCAGCAAGCCAGCCTTCTTCCTTGGCCATGTGACTGCCAAGCCGCAAGGCGAAACATTTCTTGCCCAGCAACGCATTGCCGCCATATCCAGAACCGACCGACCAGATTAAGCGCTCTTCAGGAAAGTGCATGATGAAGCGCCGCTCTGGGCTTAAATCCCCCAACGAATGGAGACCTTTGACGTAATTGTCCGACGCGCCAATGCGATCCAGCGCGGCTTTTCCCATGCGAGTCATAATGCGCATGTTCACCGCCACATACGCGCTGTCCGTGATCTCCACGCCACACTGGCTATACGGAGACGACGCCGGTCCCATGATATAGGGCACCACATACATGGTGCGGTCCTTCATGGCGCCGGAGAACAATGCCCCGACTTTCTCTTTTGCTTCGGGGGGTGCCATCCAATTGTTATTCGGCCCCGCGTCGTCTTTCGCGCGGGTACAGACAAAAGTCAAATGTTCCGTGCGCGCCACGTCACTGGGGTCGCTACGGTGGAGATAACAGCCGGGATATTCTTTCTGATTGAGGGCGGACAAGGTTCCAGTCTGTGTCATCTCTTGAATCAGCCGGTGGTATTCCGCTTCGGAGCCGTCACACCAATGGATATTCTTCGGGCGAGTGAGTTGGGCCGTTTCGTCAACCCATCGCTCAAGCGGGGTAGGCATAAAAGAATCCTTTCCTCTTTAGGGTCTGGGAGAATTTGCACGGCAAGATACCAGCCGCGACGAGGGTCAGAAAGGGCCGTCCCCGTTCCCTTGATCTCCATCACTGATTCGCGATAGTGTCGCCCGCAAAGGAGGGATGCAGCATGTTTCTCATGCGCTTCACCGAGCGAGCTTATGTCGCGTACTCAGCCGATGATGTCCAAAACAGTTTTCGTAGCTCAGTGCGCCTCACGTTCCCCAACCGCCATTTCAACCCCGCGTTAGGAGCGGACCTCTATAACGAGTATCTCGATGAATATGAGTATTCGGATCGGATCGGCTTCGACGGCTTGATGCTCAATGAACACCACAACACGCCGACGTGTTTGGGTGCGACGATGAATCTGGAAGCGGCGATCCTGGCGCGCACGACCAAGAACGCCAAGATCGTCCTGCTTGGCAACCCCCTGCCGATTTTCGAAAACCCCATTCGGCTCGCCGAGGAATTGGCCGAGATCGATATGATCTCCCGTGGGCGACTCGTCTCCGGGTTCGTGCGCGGAACTGGGATCGAAACCTGGGCGACCAATACCAACCCGGTCTACAATCGTGAACGCTTCCAAGAGGCGCACGATCTCGTCATAAAAACCTGGACGACCCCTGGCCCCTTCCGCTGGGAGAGCAAGCACTATCAGTTCCGCGTGGTCAATCCATTTGAGCGCCCGCTTCAGCAGCCGCACCCGCCGATCTGGATTCCCGGCATCGGCAGCCCGGAAACCCTGGTCTGGTGCGCGCAGCATCACTATCCCTACATCTACTTGGAGACCGACCCACAAATCACTCTCGATATGATGGAGATTTATGCGCAGGCGGCACGGGAAGTGGGCTATGAGCCTGGCCCGCAGAACTTTGGCTATCTGGTCCGCATTCATGTGCAAGATACCGACGAGAAAGCCTACGACGTGGGGGAAGGGTTCTTGGTTGGCAACGCCGGCGTTGGCCGTTTGCCGTTGCCGGGCGATTTCATGGCGCCTCCGGGTTACAACTCGCGAGAAGGTGTCAAACGGCTTCTCGAACAATACAAACACTCGCTCAAGCCTGATCCGTTGTACGGCGGTGTGGACGGCGCGGGATGGGACAAGGTGGTCGAAACCAATCGGGTGATTATTGGTAGCCCGAAGACGGTCATCCGGAAGGTCCGCGAGATGCTGAGCACCGTGCGGCCTGGCATCCTGGGGGTGTGGACCAACGACGGGACGATTAGTCATAAGGACACCATGCGGTGTCTCCAACTGATGGAACAAGAAGTGCTCCCGGCCATGAAGGAGATGGGCAAGGAACTCGGACTGCCTGGGCCGTTTGAACAAGCACCGTAACGCAGTCGCGAGTTCCGAGTTTCGAGTTCGGGGTTCGGAGTTCAAGAAGAAAGAATACTTATGCCAAATACTGACCCTCAAGAACAAATCGTCAACGTGAGCGGAGCCAACATCCGTGTCCTCAAAGGTGGGGAAGGCAAACCATTGGTGATCTTTCACGGCGTGGAAGGGAACCTGGGATGGTGCGCGTACCAGCGTGGACTTGCTCAACAGTGTACCGTCTACACCCCAAGTTTGCCTGGGTTCGACGCTTCCCAGCGACCCCCGTGGCTTGAATCATTCATGGACCTGTCACGGTTCTCACTGTGGCTGCTCCAGGAATTGGGCTTGCAAAAAACCGCCGTGCTGGGCTACGGCATGGGCGGCTGGCTGGCGGCGGAAATGGCCGCGATGTGTCCACAGGTGGTTGACCGTCTGGTGCTGGTCGATGCCGCCGGGATTCAACCTCAACAAGCGGAGATCACCGATATTTTTCTGCACGGACTGGATGCCACCAGACAAATGGCCTTTTTTGATGCACGACAAGCCCCGGAGCATGACACGCTCTTTAAGCGCAAGCTGTCGCCGGAGGAACGGGAAACGCGCGTGCAGAATCAGGAAAGCGCCGTGCGGTATTGCTGGCGGCCCTATATGTACGAGCGCAGCTTGCCTCACCTGTTGCCTCGTCTGCAAATACCGACGTTAATCGTCTGGGGGCAAGAAGACCGCTTGATTCCGGTGGAATGCGCGGAGTTGTACCGCCAAGCCATTCCGGGAGCGCGGTTGGAAATCTTGCCGCAATGTGGTCATTACCCGCACTTGGAAAAGACGGAGCAGTTCGTCGGGCTCGTGCGGGATTTTCTAAAATAGCTCACGCAGAGACGCAGAGGCGCGGAGCCGAAAAACTCTGTGTCTCTGCGTCTCTGCGTGAGAAACGTTTTCTTGCCATTACGGAGGACTCTCATGCCATTACATCCACAAGTCAAAGTCGTTCTCGACCTCATGGAAAAAGCCGGACCGCCAATGCACCATCTGTCGCCGCAACAGGCGCGCGAACAGATTCTCGCCATGCGGGCCACCAAGGGTGACCTTGAGCCGGTAGGGAAGGTGGAGGACCGAACCATCAAAAACTCCACCGGAGATATTCCCATTCGTATCTACACCCCGAATGGCCGTGGGCCATTTCCGATCCTGGTCTACTTTCACGGTGGCGGATGGGTTGTCGGGAGTGTTGAGACCGTTGACGCCTCATGTCGTGCGCTCACCAATCTCGCCAACTGCGTGACGGTCTCGGTTGAGTATCGACTCGCACCTGAGCATAAGTTTCCGGCGCCGCTGGACGATTGTTACGCCGCGACCCGCTGGACCGCCCTGAATGCCGCATCCTTTAATGGCGACCCGGCACGTGTCGCGGTTGGTGGCGAAAGCGCCGGGGCAAACCTCGCTGCCGCGGTGGCGTTAATGGTGCAAGAACGCGGGGCACCATCGCTCGTGCACCAGTTGTTGTTGTATCCCGTGACGAATCACGCCTCTGATCTGCCGTCGCACAAAGAGAACGCCACAGGCTATTTCTTGACGACGGAGATGATGGGGTGGTTCTGGAATCATTACCTGCGGAACGAGGCCGATAGCGACAACCCGCTTGCTTCACCGCTGCGGGCCAAACGATTACAAGGGCTGGTGCCAGCGACCATCTATACAGCGGAGTTTGATCCGCTCCGAGATGAAGGCGCGGCCTACGCGAGCAAACTCCGTGAAGCGGGTATCGCGGTCGAGTACAAATGCTACGAGGGGTTGATTCACGGCTTCATGGGAATGGCGAAAGTCGTTGACCCAGCGAAGCAGGCGCTCGCGGATGCCGGAGCCGCGTTGCGTAAGGCGTTGGCGTGAAGACTTGCTCACGCGGAGACGCAGAGACGCGGAGACGAAAAAAACTCTGCGCCTCTGCGTCTCTGCGTGAGCGATTTTTCTAACGCACAACCACCAATTCCACGTTGACCTCAATCTCCGGCTTCAACACCCCGCTGACATAACAGCCACGTTTCGCGGTCTCGAGCAGCGCACGCACTTTCTCCTCCGGGGTCAGGGCTCCACACTTCAAGTGACATGGTGATGTTTTTGATATGTCCAGGTGTGTTTGCCCGTACTCGTCCTTCGACCCTTTCGATAGTCACCTGTCGCCGTCGCGCCGCCGCCTTGAACGAAATCGCCATACACGACAGCAACGCCCCCAGAAAAGCCGTCACGGGATCAGGACCGCTCCCCGTCCCTCCGTCCGCCACCGGCTCATCTAGCGACCAAGCGTGCCACTCTCACCGAGAATGCCATGCGGCACGTCGACCACGTGCATCACTCCACCCTTGCCGTTATTGGTGCCACCCACTTTCCCCGCCATGTCCGCCAACATCGCCGCGAGTGAAGTGCCCCGCGCGATCATGTACGCGACCCCGCGATGCCCATAGAGAATGTAGTCATCCGGGGTAAGCGCCGCGATGGCCGCGATTTGACAGACTTCTTGCCCCGCTCCGGCATGCAGACTCGGCGGCATTTCTCCCGCCATCGCCATTTGGATCACTCGCGCCTCGAAGCGACGGGCCAGCACGGAGGTTTTATACACATTGAGTAACTTGGTGTTATCCATCATCAGCTCCTTGAGTTCCTTACACCCGCTGCATCAACCCGCCATCAACCACGATCTCTTCGCCATGGCAAATGGCTTATGGCTCGTTCGCTTCGCTCACTCTATGGCACGAACACTTTTGCCATAGGCCATAGAGCGACCGCAGGGAGCGAGCCATAGGCCATACGCCATTACGGCCAGACAACCCGATTTTCTTGCGCGAGAAACACACACGTGTCAGCGCCCACGAAATTCTTGGTATCGGTCAGTTGCTCCACCTGCATCTCCGGGGACGCCCACGACTCCTTGAACTTGGCTAGGTCCGGCCACCACAGCTCCGCGACCCCGTCGAAAGCCGGTGGGTACTCGGACTCGTAAGTTTCCGGGATCGCATGGCACTGCACATAGCGCACCAGATGTGGGGTACGTGGCACCAACAGTGAATGTTTATTCCGCCAATAGTCTTGGAATTCGGCGACACTGAGGCCCGGTTTGCGTTTGACCAAGAACAGCCCTTTGACGAGGGAAGCAGCTTTAGCGATGGGCGCACCAGCGACCACAACATTTTCCGTGGTTGCCAGCCACTTCAGCGCGCCTTGATCAATGAAATTGGGCTCATCCAGATACGCTCCTTCGAGATACTGGGGATTCGTGCGCATGCTCACCGCGGTGGCCAAGTCGTCGTACCACAGCTCGGCGGCACCGTGGAACGGAGCTTGTTTGAAACTGGCGTTGCCATCCGGGATGTGATGACTCTGCACGTAGCGGCGGAAGCTCGTGATCCGCAACGCCAACTCGGCATGAATCCCCCGCCAGTGGCTATGAAATTGCTCGTCACTGATGCTCGACTTCTTCGTGAGCAGCGCGAAACATTTGACCATGTCCTGGTCCTCCTTGTGGATCGAATTATCAACCTTCATCCTCAAGTCTCAAGTCTCAAGTCTCAAGTCCTCAGCTATCAGCTTTCCGCGTCAGAAGACAACCGCCTCAGTCCGGACAATTCTTCGCCTTCCGATACCCCGCTGCTCGCGCGTCGGCTTCCGTGGCGAAGCCGACGATATTCGCCGCGTGCATCCGATTATAATGCGGGCACGTGGGCAGATGATAAATCCGACTCTTGCGATTCCCGCGCACATCGCCCTCCACGGATGGACTTCGCGGAGTCGTCGGTTGCGAACCGCGCGTTCTCGTCCAACAGCCCGCGGACCACAGACCTTTATTCGCGGCTTGCGCCTGGAGGCTGCACTGCTGGAACCGGGCGCGATAATCCGCGCGGGTCACATAGTGAAGCCGCGCCTGCGCATACCCCTCACAGACGAGCAGCTCATTCAGCAACCGCCCATCAGACAACCAGACAAAAGCGAGCGTCCGCTTATAATCGTCCCGCCGCTGCTGACCGTACTCCAAACGAATCGCATCACCAGGAGAGAGCACGCGCTGGACAAAGCGAGCGGCATCCGCGCCCAGGCCCTGGAGGTCGGACGCGGAACACTCACTCCGGCTCGCATCCCGGATCAGTTTGTCGGATTCGTGGAGTTCCGAAGTATCGATGCCAATAAGCCGGACTCTTTTTTTCCGGCCTTTCACCGAGACATCAAGCGTATCTCCATCAACGATCTTGACGACCGTTGCCTCATCATCCGCCCGCGCGGCGTCCAGAGGAAGAAGGAGCAACAGCAGCGCGACAACGACACGCACCAAGCACAAGAGTCGAGTGTTAGTGCGTCGCACCGCTTGCTCCCAGTTGCAGCATAACGTGATTGCTCTGCTCCAACACTCGTGTGGTGATGGCATGAATGTCCCGGACCAGTTCTATTTGTCGTGCCTGCGATGCATCTATCGCCGCGAGCGACTTGCTTATCGCGGCGAGCGCTTGCAAAGTAGCGTGCTGTTGGCGGTCGTAGCGTTCACCGGTTTTTCTCCATTCTTCGACATCTTGGCGCAGAGAGTCCAAGATTTGATTTTGCGTCGCAAGCAGTTGATCCGTTTTGGTCCGACGAGGTTGGCGAGTTTTGCGAGTAACGGGCATGAGAGGCACTCCTTTCATGTATATGTTCGGGCGCTACGATACTGGATGTGGTCTCGGTGTGGCAATCCGCTCCCACCCCGAAGGATGGGTGCTGCGTGGTCTAGCTCGGTGAGCAGTCCCTCCCCTATCGTTTCAACCTTCACCCACCCCGAAGGATGGGTATTGCCAGAGGTGGCGGCGGTTCGCATTCTTGCTCAGATGTTTCAATCCTCACCCCCCCGAAGGATGGGTGCTAGGGTGATGAAAATCCGCTTGGGCTCCCAGTAAGGAGCGATCCTGTTTTTGTTCCCTTGTCGAACAAGGCACCAAGGCAGCCACGGATGACCACCTGTAAGGCCAGCGTCTCGTGGCTCACGAGGTAGGGGCGAACAATCTTTCGCCCCTCCTCCGCCAAAGCCACCGCCCTTCGTTCGTGATGAGAGTTGCCTCCCCCCCAGGACGAGGAACAAAAGTCGTCTTCCGCGGCACCAGAACATCGACATCGCTTCCCCCAATTTTCATCACCCCAGATGGGGACTGCGTCGAGTTCGAGGACAGAGGGAATGTCTTTTTGTCGTGAAGCTC
>CAMBFS010000155.1 GCA_945865755.1 Klebsiella pneumoniae | reverse complement strand
GTGGCGCTGAGATGGCGCAACTGCGTACCGCGCGCGAGCCACACACTGCCGGTCGTGGCATTGACACTCACGAGGGGCGCGAAAGTTCCACCCTCATCATCGTCATCATCTCCACCTCCGCTCATGGGAGGCACGGACACGGTACGCACGAGGGCTCCGGTAAACGAGAACGCCTTGAGGGTGTTGGCACCGTAGCTCCACACTTGGCCACGGGGCACGTCCAGTGCCAACGGTTGCAGCCTGGTCTCGCCGGTCAGATGCAGGAGCGGCGCGCCATCGCTGCCCGCGAGTTTGCGCAGCCCCGTGTTCGCGCTCAGCCACAGCGCATCGGCAAAGTCGGGATGAGGCGCGGACTGCGCCACGACGGGCGCGACGGGGAGGAGTGACAGGCCAAGACTGAACGAGAGGGCGAGACAAATACTAACTATGAGTGAGTATCGGGGGGGGGAGGGTAAAACCGACAGCGCCAACAGGGCATGAGCGATGTGAGATCAGGTTCCTCTCCGTGAGCCGAATGGACGGCGGTATCTTCCGCTTGGGGAGGCTGTCGGATGATCGGGAGGGAACTTTAGAGAGGAGACGGGAGGCAAGAGGCAAAGGGCCAAAGCGTGAAATGTTGGAACGGGCTGCGCCGTAACGCGACTGCTCAACGACTTTCCAGGACCTGGATGCGCAATGGCATTAAGTTAAGGAAGTTTTTGTCACAGGAGGAAATATCCCCACTGCCACCCCTCGCCGGGGACTGAACTCCCCGGCTACCCTCATTGCCTCGCTCCGCGAGGCCAGAGACGCCGCAGCGCGGCGTATGGGGAGAGCCGGGGGGGCAACCTCCGGTTTGCTCACTGGCTTTCCAGGACGCGGATGCGGTAGGAGTGAAACTCCGGGGTCTCGTCCTTGAAAAAGAAGAAGCGCACCCCGTCCTGAGCGCCCGCCGCGACGGGGTCGATGTTCATCTCCGCGAGGGATTTCTTCCCATTCTCGTAGTCTTCTTCACGCATGGCTTCCGCTTTGCGGTTGTAACCATAGTCGCGGTGCACAACGACGCCGTCTTTGTTCAGTAACTCGAATTGAAATTTGATGTAGGTCAATGGCTTGCCCGCGGTGTTTTCAAGTTGGCCAGCGATCAAGAAAAATGGCTCACCGCTTCCGCCAGTGCTGAAAAAGGCGGTCCACTCTCCACGATGAGAAACCACGCGGATGGAGGCATCAGGAGGGACGATCAGTGATCCAGCGATTGGTTGCGTCGCGTCCGGTAAATTCGGTACGTCGAGCGCGTGAAGTCTTGGCACCACGAAGAGGAAAAAGAGGAAGGTGTGGGCAATGATAGTTGGGGATCTTTCCATAACGACGGACTCCTTGTTTTGTTGAAAGCTAACCGCTGCTCATGGCTAATCCGCATCATCGCGGAATTGTTCCCGAAGAGGCGGACGGTTCAGCCTCCTCCTGCTCCGTGAGAAAGCGCGCCAGGTCAACTGGGCGACCGACCAGCACCAACGCATCTTGCGGACTCAGTGGATAATCGGGGTCTGGTAACTCGTCTCCTTGCGTTGTGCCACCGCGCCGGAGCGCGACCGCCGTCAACTGAAACCGCGTGCGCAATTGGAGCCCGCGTAATGTTTTGCCCGTGTGCCACGAAGGAATCCGCACCACCTGCACGACATATTGATGCGGCAAGCGCACCTGCTCCTGCACGCTGTGCTCCACGCCATCCGTATGAAGATTCAATCCGAGATACTCTTGCCGTAAAATCTCCCGATTGTAGAGATCCATCACCGCACGGTGCGACAGGACGCCACATAACTGCCCGTCCGCGGTCGTGACCGGAAGCACTTCCTGTTCCGTTTGCGAGAATCGCTCCAAGCAATGGGCCAGGGTGTCCTCGGGGCGGACCGTGACGTGCGAGGTATGCAGCAGGTCACGCGCGATAATCAGGGCACCGAGTCCCTCTTCTTGTAGCAGCCCCTTCACATCATGAAGTGAAATCTCCCCACAGAGGCGTTTGTGCTCGTCGAGGACAAAACAGGTTGGGACGGTCGTCGTGAGAAAATGTTGGACGATTTCGGCGAATGCCGCGGACTCGGTGAGCACGGGCGCTTCGGGTTGCATGATCTGTCCGACCGTGAAGGCGCGCATGATGTTCTCTTCGCGCCGTCGGACATCAATGCCGCGCCGGATCAGGGGCAATGTATAAATCGACTCCTCCTGTAACATTTTGGCGACGAGGGTACTCACCGAGCAGCTCAGCATGAGCGGCAAAATGACGTGATAGTCGCCCGTCAGTTCAAACAAGAGGAGAAACGCGGTAATCGGGGAATGCGTCGAGGCCGCGAGAAAGGCCGCCATGCCCACCAGCGCATAGCCACCACTCGGAGCGGTGATCGACGGCAGCAGGGCTCCGGCACCAATGCCGATCAAACCTCCAGTGATAGACCCCAGATACAACGACGGCAGAAAGACGCCACCAGAGCCACCGGAGGCGAGCGTTAAACTGGTGGCCACCATTTTGATGGGCAGGAGCAACAGCAGCCACGTCCAGGACACGCCGCCACGCAGGATTTCGTCCATGGTCCCGTATCCGACCCCATACAAGTCTGGAACAAAAATGATGGCGACGCCTAAGATCAGCCCACCGAGCGCGGGCTTCCAGAGGTTGTTGATCTTGATGGCTTTGACGGCGCGATCCAAGAGGTCAAGCACGAAAATAAAGGCGACGCCACCAAGTCCACAGGCAATGCCCAAGAATAGATAAATCACCAGCTCCCATTCACTCAGCAGCGTGTAGCCAGGCACGACGAAGCCGGGATGGTCACCAAAATAGGCGCGGCTGACCACGGTGGCTAAGACCGAGGAGAGGACGATTGGGCCAAAGGCGGGCATGGCGAAGTTGCCCATGATGACTTCGAGGGCGAAAAAGGCTCCGGCGATGGGCGCGTTGAACGCGGCGGCGATACCGCCCGCGGCTCCGCACCCGACGAGCGTCGGCAGACGACTAGGCGGAATGCGCAATATCTGTCCGAAGAGTGATCCCAGAGCTGCACCAATCTGCACGATTGGTCCCTCACGTCCGACTGAACCACCGGTGCCAATGGTGAGGGCTGACGCGAGCGATTTGACGACGGCGACACGCGGATGAATTTTTCCGCCTTTGAGAGCCACCGCTTCGATGACTTGGGGGACGCCGTGTCCTTGGGATTCACGAGAGACAAGAAAGACGAGCGGCGCGACGAGAAGCCCACCGAGCGCGGGCACCCAAAAGACGCGGTACCACGGTAAATGGGGCAGCGTGTACAGCGGCGTGTTGGTGGTGCCGATGGCTAACCACTGAACGAGGTTAATCAATTCAGCAAAGATGATAGCGCCACAGCCGGTGATGACTCCGACGGTACACGCCAGGGCGATCAGTGAAAATGGTTGGACTCGCTCAAGTTGCTCACGCAGCCGTTGGCGAGTGGAAGGGGAGAGGAATCTCGTATGGCACTTCTCTTTTGGCTTGGGGACCGGAGACCGGGGACGGAAGACCGGAGCCAGATCATTGGAAATAATGAGGAACGGCCGCTCTTTTTTTGGCTCCGGTCTCCGGTCTTCCGTCTCCGGTCCTCTGTCCCCTTACCCACGGCCCAGCGGACTGTCAAGCCGCGAAATGCTTGCCTTGACTTTCCATCGGAAAACTCTAAGGTGACGCCAATCATTTCTAGCCATTTCTAGTAATGACCAAACGCCTGCCGAGGGGAGGTGACGCTGCATGGCAGGAGTCCGTGTCAAAGAGAGTGAGCCGATCGAAAGTGCGATCCGCCGTTTTAAGAAGCAGTGTGAAAAAGCTGGGATTCTCCAGGAATTGAAAAAACGCGAACACTACGAAAAGCCGAGCGCTCGCCGCAAACGCAAAGCCATCGCCGCCCGCAAACGCGCGCTACGACGTGCCAGCCGGTCGTTTTACTAATCTCTCTCCCACGGGTGTCCTTCTGGACGCCCGTTTCTTTTTTGATTTCCACGGATTGAAGGAGCCCACCGCTATGGAGGGACGGATTCCCGATGACATCCTGACTGACATCCGCGCGCGAGTGAACATCGTCGAAGTGATCGGCGCGCATGTCGCCCTGCGCAAAGCCGGGCGTAATTACCAAGGCTTATGCCCATTTCACGGCGAGAAAACTCCGTCGTTTAGCGTCAACGAGGAGCGTGGCTTCTTTCATTGTTTCGGGTGTGGCGTCGGCGGCAATGCGTTCACGTTTCTCACCCGCATTGAGAATATCTCGTTTCCTGAAGCCGTCCGCCGGTTGGCGCACAAAGTCGGCGTCACGCTGCCCCAGGCCGAACGGTCTCCCCAGGATCAGGAGCGCGTGCGCCTGTATCGACTTAACGAGATGGCGGCGACCTATTTTCAACGCTGCCTCTGGGGCGATATGGGTGGCACGGCCCGCACCTATCTTGAGGAGCGGGGGATCAGTCGCGAGACCGCCGAACGCTTTCGGCTCGGGTTCGCGTCTTCTGGGTCAGAAGGGTTGGTGCGGTTTCTGACCTATCAGAAGGCCGATCTGGAACAAGCCGCGACGCTGGGCTTGGTGGGCAAGCGCGACAACGGGCAATACTACGATAAATTCCGCTATCGCCTCATGTTTCCCATCACTGATGTCGTTGGGCGCATCGTTGGTTTCGGTGGCCGCTTACTGCCGATGGTGCAACCGCCAGTGACCAACGGCCAACCGCAGCGCACCTTGCCCAAATATCTCAATTCGCCAGAGTCGGTGCTCTATAAGAAAGGCTCGTTGCTCTACGGTTTGGCGCAGGCGAAGGAAACCATTCAGGGCCGTGGGCGCGCGGTGTTGGTGGAAGGCTACATTGACCTCCTCACCCTCGTGCAACATGGACAAACGGAAGTCGTCGCTGTCTTGGGGACGGCCTTGGGCAGTGACCAACTCAAACTGCTGCGCCGTTTCACCACGGAAGTCTACATGTTCTTCGATGGTGACGAGGCGGGGCGCAAAGCCGCGCTACGCGCGTTTCCCCTGTGTATTGAAGCCGAACTGCGCGGGCGTGGGGTATTTCTCCCGCAAGGCGAGGACCCTGACACGTATGTCCGCAAATATGGACCAGGGCAACTGAGCGTGTTGATTGATGAGGCGGCTCCGCTGGAAGATTTTTATTTTACCCAGCATGCCCCGCCGCCAGGAGCCACGGCCTTTCAACGGGCGCAGGCGGCGCGGTCGGCAATGGCCGTCCTCCAGTCGATGACCGATGTGGTCGCGCGCGGGGCGTTACTGACGCAGATCGCGCAACGGTTTGGTGTGAACGAGGAAGAACTGCGACGGAGCGCGATGACCCCAGCGGAGTCGCCTTCACGGGCTGTGAATACTCGTCCGAACCCCGCGCGACAAGAGACGCTGGTCACGCCGCAAATCACCGCTGAGTCCGAGTTGCTGCAACTGATGCTGATTGATTCTCAGGCGGCGATGCTCATCGCGCAGGCCGGCGTTCTTCCGGCATTCCAACAATGGGGACCTTTGGCTGAAGATATCCTCGCGGCGTGGCATGAGCAGGGGGCGCTTGATCTGGGCGAGTTTTTGGATCGCTTGCCCAAGGCGATGGCCGACCGAGTGACGCGGATGGTGGAGATCGCGGACCGCGACGGTGAGATGCAAGCGCGTGAGCAATTACTCAACGATTGTATCGCGAAGATTCGTCTCACCTCGCGCAAATCGGAACGTGAGCGGTTACGACGAGAATTACGCGAGGTCGAGCAGCACGGCAACGAGGCGGAGCTGCGAGTGCGCTTGCAACAGTTACAACAGTGGAATGAATCAGTGCCGCAGTCCCATGACCCGGAATAGAAAAGCCTCGTTCCTTGTGCTACACCTCTGGCGAACTGAAAAACGGGCCCATAGCTCAGTGGTTAGAGCTGCCGGCTTACGACAGCGAGTCTACGTTGCATTTTTTCAATATGGCTTGTTGTCTTGGGCTGCGTGAGGAGTAATCTTCACGTGACACCTGTCAAATTCGGGGAAGCCTAAATCGAGAGATATGGTAATCCCGAGCCAAACCTCCGAAAGGGGGGAGGTGTAGAGACTAGACGGCAGGCACCCCACGGGGGTGAAGGGATAGTCCAGACCACAAACCCGAAAGGGGCAGTGAAAACTGTAGTGGGAAGCATAACCGGCTGGTCCCAGGTTCGAATCCTGGTGGGCCCATTCGTTTTCGCCGAGTTCTCCGTTCGCATGGCGAACGGGACATGAAAGGAGGTCTTCGTTGCCCACGAAGATTGAGCTGTTGGCAGCTCTGCAAGACATCGATCAACGTCTCCACCGCAAAGAACAGTCGCTTGAAGAGCTTCGTCAGCAATTAGCTACTCTCGCTGTGACCGTGGACGCCAAGGAGCGGGAGGCCCAAGTCCAGCAGCAACGGATCGCGGACCTTGAACTCCGCCGCCGTGAGAATGAGCGACAACTGAAGGAAGAAGAAGCGAAAATTAAAGAGAAGCGGGTACGTCAGAACCGCATTCGCAACGACCGTGAACTCCTCGCGGTCCGTCGAGAAATCGAGTTAATGAAAGAGTCGAATGGCAAGATCGAAGAAGACGGGATTCATATCCTTGACCAACTTGAGCAAGAGCAAACCCGCTTGGCGCAAACCGAAGCCCTCGTTGAGGAGCTGAAAACAAATCTGGCCAAGGAGACCGCGCACATCGAGACGGAGATCGCCGCGCTTGAAGCCGAGGCGCAACAGGAACGAGACGAACGAGCCGCGGGCGCTCGTGGCATTGATGCGGACCTGTGTTCTCGCTACGACCGAATTTTCGCCAAACGCGGTGGGGTCGCGGTGGTCGAACTGCGGTCGGATACCTGTCAGGGGTGCTATATGCGCATCCCTCCCCACATGAGCAATCAAATTCGCAGTAGCGTTCAGCAGCAGGGGGAGACGATCTTTCATTGCCCGCACTGCGGACGCATTCTCTATTGGCGTCCAGTGCCGGAAGGAACAACCGACGCTTAACAGTGTGTGATGTCAGGGCAACTGCTCCACCGTCTAGTGTGGAGCAGCTTAACGCGCGGCGTCTTCCCTGAGCCCCGCCTTCCGTAGCACGGCAATATGCCGCTCCAACATCGCCGGGACTTTGATCGGCACTCTCGTTCCTTGTGAACTGCCAACGAGATACGTCATTCCGACGCACAGCGCTTAGACCGCGATGGTCGTGCCATCAAACTGCGTCAGTGAGAAGCCCGCGAACTCTTCGTTGACCGTCTCTCGCCAGTCCATCAGCAACCGCAGCGCGACCGCTTCCCCTAACTTCAATCCCTCAATCCCATCCGACCGCCAATGCAGTCCCGCGGTATCACGACCTAACGAAATGTTACTGGCGAGTTTATTCAGCTCCCCGCCAACCGTGAGTGACGCCTCACTATACGGCAGGAGCGCCAACCCATCAGCACTAGCGACGACTGGATTTGGAAGGACAAATGTTTCCTTGAAGAACGACTTCAGCACCGTCACACACGCGCCCGCAATCGCGGCATGGCCAGCAGGATACGCCGGATGTGTAGGACATCCTTCTGGATACGCCATCGGTAAGAGATAACTGCCGTGTTGGGCAAAGCTCTGGACCAACACCGGTGAGTTCAGTATTTCCGGGGAGATCGGATAACTGGCGGCTCCCAGCTTGTGATGATGCAGTCGCCCCGAGAATTCTTCGGGCCGCAGGCGACGATGGACCAGCCACTTCTGACGCCACGCGGCTTGTAAGGCGGCGTTCGAGACGCGGGCCACCAAGTCTAAGATGTACGGCCCTCCAAAGGTGCTAAACGCGCCCTGAGTCTTCAGACTCTTGTATGGATTCCTATCATCCCACGCGGCTGCTCCAAAACTCAACAATAGCAAGGCCGCGTTCAAGAAGGCCTGATAGGAATAATCCCAATGCACGTACTCTCCCAGATCGCGCCCGTTGCGCAGGTAGCGTGTGGTGGTGTCAAAGGTCAGGGACCGACGCGGTGCCCCTCCGTTCTGAACATGTAACCACTCGGCGTATTCCGTGAGATGATCGTCCTCGGCCACGGTTGTGCGATACCGCTGCACGATCGTCATCGCGCCAGAGGGAATATCTTTCCACAGGAATTGGGAGAGATAAGGACCGGTGAGATCGCCTGGGGTCGGCCCACGAAAGAGGGAGTCTGAAGTCACCACTGTGTCCTGTTTCGGGCCATGAAACACCGAGAACGCGGAGAGATCGACCGCCGCCGCACGGATGAGGGGGTCGGTTGCATAGTCCACAAAGGGAATGTCGCGGGTCAGTGCCTGCCAGTAGAGTTCGGCGAGTTCCCCAGCTTGTTCGGCACTGGCAAAGGCAGGTGGAGCAAGCATTTCGAAGTGATGAGAATCTCCACCTTCGAGGCTAAACGTGTATGCCGCTTGTGGGTTGGCGAGCTTCGCGGTCCCGCCCAGTGGAATCGCTTCAAAGGCGGACGTCTCGCCCCGGTTCACCGCGGCCAGCAGAGCTGCGTAAGCATCAAGAGTCACTTCGCCGAGGGCATTGTGCGGCAACGTCTTCGAGAAACTTCCGATCTTGGTCCCATAGCGCTCTTCATCGCCATTGATCGGATGGTCGGGCAAGGGCACGCGACGCTGGGCAGTGGCGGCACGTTTGCGCAGGGTACGGGCGGCATTGGCCCGTTTTTTTGGGTCTCCCGATCTTCCCGCTTTCTGTAGGTCTTCTGGAGAGTCCTCGGCAAGGGCAACGGAGCCAAGGCCGACCGAGCTGGGGAGTTGGCCGGTGGCTTCCGCGGCAAGTGCGGCAGCGGTGAGTCCGCTAATCTGGGCCAAGAATCCGCGCCGGTTTAGGGCCGTGGCTGAATTTTTGTCTGGCGTGGTATCAGGAGCAGGGGAAAGTTGGTTCTGCTGCACGACTTCATAGGGCTGTGGATGTGGGGTTGGCATGGGCACCTCTCTTCCTGGAGTGATAATGATTGTCGTGGTTCGTATTGTGAGGGAGAAGGCGAACCGGGGGTCTCAACCCCCGGCGAGGGCAATGGCATTAAGTTAAGCAACCGTGTCATTGCGAGCAGCGAAGCAATCTTTGTTTTGTCGGAGATTGCTTCGTCGTCCGACTCCTCGCAATGACAGTCTCTCCCTTAACTCACCTTACGCGCCAGGGACAAAAAAGGTATAGCATCGCCGATATGAAAGCACAAGCGATAGCCGATTTGTATTCCGATTACTTGCTGGCGTCCTTTGGGGCCACCACCGCGACGGGGCTCAGCGAACTGCTGGAAGGGGAAGTG
>CAMBFS010000154.1 GCA_945865755.1 Klebsiella pneumoniae | reverse complement strand
CCAGTTGGGCGATTTCTTGGTCGATGGCGTTGATTTCAGCCTGTAAGTCTTCTCTGTTCAAAGTCCATAAAGTGTGTGTGTTTAGCGGCTATTTGTCAAGATATTTTGGCGATTTTTCGGGTTGCCTTGGAATTTAAAGTAGATACACGAGTGTGATTGTTCAGCGGATGGACTACGACGAGTTCGGGCAAGTCATTACCGACACGAATACCGGCTTCCAGCCGTTTGGGTTCGCGGGTGGGTTGTATGATCGTGATACGAAGCTGGTCCGCTTTGGGGCCAGAGACTACGATGCGGAGACGGGGCGGTGGACGGCGAAGGACCCGATTCGGTTTGCGGGCGGAGATACGAATCTGTATGGGTATGTGGTCAACGATCCGGTGAATGGCATTGATCCAAATGGGTTCTTTGCAGAGGTGATATTCTGGCAGCCTGTTGGTCACGGAGAGTCTTCGTTCGGGCACGTCTCAATCAACATTAACGGAGCCACTTTCTCGTATGGGCCAAAAGGGATGTCTACTCCTACAACTCAAGAGTATCTCCAACGAAATAACGAATTTAGAAATGGGGTCGGCATGGTTCTCAATCTGACCCCCGATCAGGAACACGCCTTGGAGCAGTGGCTCATCGAATATGACCGGGAGCATGATGATGGCCAGGGCTACGATGTCCTGCGGAATAACTGCGGAGACCCTATTGAGCAAGGACTCAGTTCGTTAGGCATAGATGTAGGCCGAAACCTGACTCCAGCGGCATTAGCTAACGCGCTTCAAAACTCGGGGATAGTAAGTGGCACCAATTTCTATCCTCAAACCCCATGAACCGGCGTTGGACAGAGGGACTTCCGATGAGAGAAACGGGCTCGTGGACTAAGCTATTCCTTCCTCTAGGAGTGCTCGTACTCCTGGGGATTGGCGGTGTCCTGCGATTGTACACTGCTCCGATCGTGATTATGGAAGGCCCAACGGAGTTGTTATATGAGCCTGATCTCATCTATGCCTCTGGTAATGTCCTCGCAACGCTGCAAGCGGGAGAAGAAGGGAAACTGCTTTGGGGTCGATACTCCAAAGATGCCAAGTTTTATAAGATATACCTCGGCAATGGGCGTTGTGGTTACGTCGTACACGGAGGGAGGTTTCGTATTGTTCCTTGGGACCGGGCTGAGGACTAATGACGCTAGGAACTCCGAACCACCAAAGCAAAAATAGGGAACGGTGCAGCATTCAAGGCATTGGAGTTTCGTAGGATGCGCTTGACGCACCAACTCCCTTTGCTCAACCCGGTGGCGGAACTCGATGGGACGGGCACGGTGGTGTCGCGCTTTGTGTATGCGAGCAAAGGCAACGTCCCAGACTACATGCTCAAGGGCGGCGTGACGTACCGCATCATCAGCGATCATCTTGGAAGTCCGCGCTTGGTCGTCAACATCACGACCGGCACGATTGTCCAGCGCATGGATTACGACGAATTCGGGCAGGTCATTACCGATACGAATCCGGGCTTCCAGCCGTTTGGCTTTGCCGGTGGGGATACGAATCTGTATGGGTATGTGCTTGGGGATCCGGTGAACTGGATTGATCCAGAGGGTTTAGCGACTATACCGGCTGATCGAGTTAACCAAAAAGCGGAGCCAATGATTTGCCGGATTCTTGTTTGTCTGGTCCCTCTCTTTTCTGTCCTTGCAAAAGGTCGTCCCTCTTCGTGATCGCCGGAGGCCGCGGACAGCTTGCCTGCCTGTATTGTGTCTCATACTCACTAGGTGTCCCTTACGGCGTAGCGTGAGAGCGGAGGTAAGCGGCGGGGCGCAGGATGAGCACGCCGGCAATAGTCTGAGCATAGAGCGGGCCGAAGTGGGTCACGTCTCCCGTGAGCAGATGTGTGGCCTGAGCGTGAATTGCGGCACCCAGAATCGGACGATCCTTGGCCGCGAGCGTAATAGTTGGCGGGAGTGGGAAGGGCTCAGCCATGTCAGGGAGCACTGTGAGCGCCGCCAGCAAGGCGGTTAGGTCAGCCCGTTGCTCCGCCGTGGCGAGGTTGCGCCGGGCTTCAGCACTGGCATAGGGCGAGGTAAGCAGGGTCACGTCTGGCAGCGCCCATAACCGCCGCAGTCCACTGGCCGCGTGATAGGCCGCCGAGAACAGAACATTGGCATCGAGAAAGACTCGGTCCACAGTTTATGGCTCATCGGGCGTACGGTGCGCAATTGTATCCGGGTCAAGGCCAAGGGACCGCACGGCGTCACGGGCCTGCGCATAGTCAGCTGCATCTACTGCGTTGGAGAGTAAGAACTGCGCTTGTTGTTCGAGCGTATAAAGTTCTTCCTCGCTGCTTGCTGGGCGGATGAGCACGCCGTCTTCCCGTTCCTCGGCAATCACCACTGTCCCTTCTTCAAGGCCAAAGCGCGCGCGTAATGTGGCAGGAATCGTCACGGTCCCCTGTGCTCCCACTTTGCTGGTCTCCACAATCATGGTCGTCTCCTGAAGAGCGATAAGACCGCTCGCCTCACCGCACCACTAACTCCTGTACGTCTTTCTTGGTCAAGAAGGGATCAAGGAACTTCTTCACTAGGTTTCCGAGATTTTCCCGCATGCGTGTTGTTCTCAGCTTCCCCTTATAGCGGCTTTGCTGCTTGTCGGCGAGTTCAGTGATGTCCCCCGTAGGGGGAGTGATCTCAGCCTTGCTTCTCCCTAAAGGAGCAGGTAGGGTACGACGCACTTCAACGTCTAACGATGACAGTCTCCAAACCTCGCTAAACAATGCGCAACCGGGAGACCCGCCCGCGGGTGAGTCTTGGAGTCTGATAGACAGAAGACGGAAAGACTCTCAGCCCCAGAGACTCTTTTTTTGACTGACAACTGATGATAACTGATAACTGATGACTGACGATAACTGACGACTGATAACTGCTTATGCCCTCCCGCCGCCCAGAACGAGTACGCGGTCTGCTCCACGAGACCGTCTCCGACATTGTACGACGCGAAGTCAAAGACCCGCGTGTTGAAGGCGTTACCTTGACCGCCGTCGATGTCACCCCAGACCTCAAGCTGGCGAAAATCTATTTCTCCACATTGCAGTCGGACGACCACGAGGACGCGCTCGCCGGACTCAAAAGCGCCGTCGGCTACATCAAGCGCCAAATCTCCACCCGCCTGCAACTGCGCCATACGCCCGAACTGCGGTTCCTCTACGACACCACCCAGGAAAAAGCCAACCGCCTCGAAAGTTTGCTGCGACAGGTCGGACAAGAAAAGCACGAGTGACTCCGCTGCACGGCATTCTCCTCATTGATAAGCCCGAAGGGATGACCTCCGCCGCAGTGGTGCGCACGGTCAAAAAGACCCTCGCCGCGGACCGCGTGGGCCATCTCGGCACGCTCGATCCCTTCGCGAGTGGACTCCTCCCCATCTGTCTGGGCGAAGGCACCAAAATCGCTCAATTCCTCATGGTCGAGCGCAAAGCCTACCAAGGCACGATGCGCCTTGGGTCCGAGACCGACACCTACGACCTCACCGGCACCGTCACCCGTACCGCCCCCGTGCCCGCGCTCTCGCCAGAGATGTTGCACGAGCTGGTGCACCGCTTCTCCGGTGAATCGTGGCAAACCCCGCCGATGTACTCCGCGCTCAAACATCAGGGCACCCCTTTGTATAAACTGGCCCGCCAAGGCGTGGAGATCGCACGCGAGCCGCGCAAAATCGTGATTGAGCAGTTCGTGCTCGACGCGATCGAAGACGGGCTGCTCCAGTTTTCCCTGGTCTGTTCCAAAGGGACCTACATCCGCACGTTAGCCCTGGACATTGGCCAAGCGCTGGGATGTGGGGCGCATCTCGCGACTCTGCGCCGGACGAGGTTTGGTCCTTTTGACATCACGCGGACGATTCCCCTCGACCAATGCGCGTCGCTGTTCGCGCGCGGGGCCTTGCCGGTCCTCTCGCTGACGACGGCACTACACCAGTATCCAGCGGTGCCGATCACCACCGAAGTCGAGACCCTCGTGCGGCAAGGGCGGCAGGCGGTCTTGTCTCAGGTGCTCGCACAACCGAATGACCTGAACGAACCGACCCAACTGGTGGGAGCTAACGGAACTCTGGTCGCGATGGCGCACTACCGTGACGGGCAATGGCAGCTCCTGCGCGTGTTTTCAGCTTTACAGTGAGGGGTGGCCGTGGTAAGAGGTTCGGGACACAAATCAAGTAACACTAAGTAAGGAGAAGCAATGAGCAACATGCAGGAGGTCGGGCGCAGAGCCGAGACGATGCAACAGTACCGTCGTCACGATACAGACACTGGCTCCCCCGAAGTACAAGTCGCGCTCTTAACGAAGCGCATCATTCATCTGACCGGACATTTCAAAACTCACGCCAAAGACCATCTCTCCCGCCGCGGACTCCTGAAAATGGTTGGGCAACGGCGACGGCTGTTGGATTACCTTCGTGGAGTCGATCACACCCGCTACCGCGATCTCATCAAAAGCCTCGGATTGCGTCGCTAATCCTTCCGTCACCGCCCTTCTGACAGTGTCTCGCAACCGCGCTTCGTGTGAAGCGCTGGGGAGTCGTATAGGTATATGTATAAGAAAATAGAAATGGAATTTTATGGGCGACCGTTGAGCATCGAAACTGGCCGCATGGCGAAACAGGCGGGCGGAGCGGCCATCGTGACCTACGGAGAAACCGTCGTCCTCGTCACCGCGACGGCGACGGACTCCGCCCGCGTCGGCATTGATTTCTTCCCCCTCACTGTTGATTATCAAGAACGTACCTTCGCGGCGGGCAAAATTCCCGGCGGCTTCTTCAAACGCGAAGGTCGCCCCTCGGAACGCGAAATCCTCACCTCCCGCTTAGTCGACCGTGCCCTCCGTCCGTTATTTCCCGATGGCTTCTTCTGCGAGACCCAAGTGGTCGCTTCGGTGCTTTCGGTGGATCGTGAAAACGATGCCGATACCCTCGCGATGATTGGAGCCTCGGCGGCCCTGCAGGTGTCGGACATCCCCTTTGGTGGCCCCATCGCCGGGGTGCGTATCGGTCGCCTGCGTGGCGTGATGACCGTGAACCCCCTGCAAAGCCAACTCGACGAGAGCGACATCAACCTGTTTGTCGCGGCGGGTCGCAACATGATCATCATGGTGGAAGGCGGGGCGAAGGCCGTGTCCGAAGAGGACATGCTGGAGGCGCTCTTCCTGGCTCAGGAATCCGTGAAACCGATTCTTGATGTGCAAGATGAAATCGCCCGCGTGGTCGGCAAGCCAAAACGGACCGTCGTCGTGGTGCCGCGTGATACCGCCTTGATAGAGCGGGTTCGTGGCCTCGTGGCCGGAAAACTCGAAGCGGGCTTGCTCGTCTCCGGTA
The DNA here is from genome assembly GCA_945865755.1 of Klebsiella pneumoniae. Classification (GTDB taxonomy): domain Bacteria; phylum Desulfobacterota; class Binatia; order Bin18; family Bin18; genus JABFSC01. The sequence goes on along the minus strand of CAMBFS010000154.1, from coordinate 4,012 downwards.
AATTTGAACGACGCACCGCCGTCGTGAACGCCAAACAAGCGGTGAAAGCCGCGCTGGCGGAAGAGTATCCTGATCGTGGGCATGATGTTGATAAGGTGCTCGAAGAGTTGGAAGGCGAAGCGTTGCGCATGCTGGTCGTGCGAGAGAATCGCCGGGTGGACGGTCGTGGCCTCGCCGACATTCGTCCGATTACCTGCGAAGTAGGGGTGCTGCCGCGGACACACGGATCGGCCCTGTTCACTCGTGGTGAGACGCAAGCGTTGGTCATCGCCACGCTGGGCACGGCGGCGGACGAACAACGGGTGGATGCGCTCGTGGGCGAGCAGTTCAAGAAGTTCATGCTGCACTACAATTTCCCCGCCTTCAGTGTGGGCGAGGTCCGGCCTTTACGCGGTCCTGGTCGTCGCGAAATTGGACACGGAGCCTTGGCCGAGCGGGCCTTGCAAGCCGTGATGCCTGAAGGAAGCGACTTTCCGTATACCGTGCGCATCGTGTCCGAAGTGCTGGAGTCCAACGGCTCCTCCTCAATGGCGACCGTCTGTGGTGGCACGATGTCCCTGATGGATGCCGGCGTGCCGATTAAAGCGCCGGTGGCTGGGATCGCGATGGGGCTGATTAAGGAAGGCGAAGCGGTCCGCGTGCTCAGCGATATTCTTGGCGACGAGGATCATCTGGGCGATATGGACTTCAAGGTCGCGGGCACCGCCCAAGGCATCACCGCGTTGCAGATGGACATCAAAATCGCCGGAGTGACCAAGGAAGTCATGCAACAAGCTCTGTATCAGGCGCGTGACGGGCGGTTGTTCATTCTTGAGCAGATGATGAAAGTGTTGGAGGTCGCGCGTGAGGATGTATCGAGCTATGCGCCACGCATCACCACGATGAAGGTGAAGCCCGAAAAAATCCGCGACCTCATCGGCCCAGGGGGCAAGATGATTCGCTCGATTATCGAAGAGACGGGCGTGAAGATTGACGTGGAGGATGATGGCACCGTCGTGATCGCCTCCGTTGATGGCGAGGCGATGAGCAAGGCCATCGCGCGCATCAACCGCATCACGGCTGAGGCGGAGATCGGCAAAATCTACAAAGGCACGGTTCGCAAGATCATGGATTTTGGCGCGTTCGTCGAAATCCTGCCAGGGACGGATGGGCTCGTGCATATCTCGCAACTCGGCACCGGCGGGCGCGTGCGGCGCGTGGAGGATGTGGTCGAGGAAGGCGACGAAATCATGGTCAAGGTGCTCGAAATCGACCGGCAAGGCAAAATTCGCCTGAGCCACCGCGAAGCGCTGCAAGAAACACAAGGGGCGGACAGCGGGACCAACTAAATGATGCACCGCACGATCCTTGAGAACGGGGTGCGCCTGGTATCGGAAGAGATGCCAGGCATGCCCTCGGTGACCGTTGGGATCTGGGTTGAGAACGGCTCGCGCGACGAAGCGCCCGAAGAAAACGGCATCGCCCATTTCCTGGAACATCTCTTCTTCAAGGGCACCGAACGCCGCACCGCCGCCGCCATCGCCGAGGAGATCGACGCGGTGGGTGGCGTGCTCGATGCCTTCACCTCGAAAGAATACACCTGCTATTACGCCAAGGTGCTCCCGGAGCACCTGCCGCTCGCCTTTGATTTACTGACCGATGTCTTCTTGCACTCGCGGTTCGATGACGTGGAGATCGAACGCGAGCGGTCAGTGATCTGCCAAGAAATCGCCCAGATTGAAGACACCCCGGACGACCTCATTCACGACTTGTTCCATCTCGACTACTGGCGCGGCCATCCGCTGAGCTGGCCCATTTCCGGGACGGCGGCGGGGGTGTCACGCTTCCAACGTGGAGATTTTCTGCGTTACATGGAGCATCGTTATCGACCAGACCGTATTGTGGTGGCGATGGCGGGTGGAGCGCGCCATGAAGAAGTCTGTGAGCAGTTTGGCCTAGCGCTCTCGGCGCTCACAGGCAAAGCCACCATCGTGCCGAGTGCACCACCAGTCGCCTGTCCCGGCTTTTACCCGCACCGGCGTGATCTTGAGCAGACGCATCTCTGTCTTGGGGTGCCGTGTGTGTCGGTGGAAGACCCGGCGTGGTACGCGGCCTATTTGCTCCACACCGCCCTTGGTGGCGGCATGAGTTCGCGTCTGTTTCAGGAAATTCGCGAACGTCGGGGGTTGGTGTACGACGTCTCCTCGTTTCTCTCGGCCTACCGTGGGGTCGGGTATCTCGGCATCTATGCGGCGACCAGTACCGAGTCCGCGCCCAAGGTGATCGAGTTATCGTGCGCCGCGCTCTCTGACATCGCGCGCGAGGGGATCTCCGCCGCCGAACTGCGGCGCGCCAAAGGCTATGCCAAAGGCGGCCTGCTCCTGGGGCTGGAGACGAGCGAAGCACGCATGAATCGGCTCGCGCGCTGTGAGATGTATTTCCGCCGCGACATTCCCATCGCGGAAGTCGCGGGAGAGATCGAGAAAGTGACGCTTGAGGACGTGCACGCCCTCGCGGCCCGGTGTTTCAGCGGAGAGAATCGAGCATTGACGCTGCTCGGAGAAATGCCGAAGAAAGTGGATTATGAAGCGCTGTTAGGGCTGGGGGGAAGAGGGTAAAAGGGGAAGAGGATAAAAGGGGACAGGGGGAAACGGGTAAATGGGGAAACGGAGGAGTAGACTCGCCTTCCTTTTCCCCCTTTACCCTCTTCCCCCTTTACCCTCTCCCCCCCGACCCCTGCTTCTCACGTGCTGAGACATGGTCGAGATTCCCATCACTCGCCTCCGCGCTCCCGACGATGCCGTCCCGCTGCCGCGTTACATGACGCCCGACGCGGCGGGTATGGACATCCACGCGGACCTCACTGAAGACCTGACCCTGCCGCCATTAGGCCGCGCTCTGATTCCCACCGGCTTTGCGCTCGCCATCCCGCAAGGGTACGAAGCGCAAATCCGCCCCCGCAGCGGGTTAGCCCTACGCTCCGGTCTTACCGTCCTCAATGCCCCAGGCACGATTGACGCGGACTACCGTGATGAAGTCAAAATTCTGCTGATTAACTTGGGTGACCAGCCGGTGACCATCCAGCGTGGCGACCGTATCGCGCAACTGGTTGTGGCTCCGGTGACGCGAGTACAATGGCGAGAAGTCGGGCAGCTTGAGGCGACGGAACGGGCGGGCGGGTTCGGGCATACCGACATCAAAAAATGATACCGATACTGTTCGAGGACGCCGACCTCCTCGCGGTCAATAAACCCGAAGGACTCGCTTCCATTCCTGAGCGGGACACCACGCAAGACAGTCTGCTCGCGCTCCTCTCCGCCAGCAGACCAGCGAAACTCTACGTCGTGCATCGTCTCGACAAAGAGGTCAGCGGCGTCATCCTCTTCGCCAAGAACACGGCGGCGCACAAATTTCTCAACGACCAGTTTTTCCGTCATACCGTGCGCAAAACCTATCAAGCATTGGTTCATGGCGTCATGGCTCAAGAGAGGGGGACCATCGACGAGCCGTTACGACAGTTTGGCTCTGGGCGCATGAGCATTGATAGCAAACGTGGGAAGGAAAGCGTCACGTCCTTTCAGGTCCTCCAATGGTTCGCCGCGCACACGTTGGTCGAGGTCCATCCCGTCACCGGGCGACGGCATCAGATCCGTGTGCATTTCTACAAGATCGGCCATGCCATTGTCGGCGACTCGTTGTATGGAGAGAAGGAGGTGCAGCGGCAATTTCCACGATTGATGCTGCATGCGCAGCGCATCGCGTTTCAGCTTCCCTCGGTCAATGAAGTTGTCATTGAGGCTCCAGTGCCGGAGTCGTTCATGCAGGGGTTGCAAAATCTTCAGCGTTGCTGTTGAGGTTCCAAGTTTTCACCGTGCCTCTTGCCCCTGAAGTCAGGACACATTTGCTAAACTGGCCTCCAAATCAAGGGCAATCGCTGGCGAGAGATGAGCAAACAAGCTTTTATCGATGCGCAGCAAGGCGACGATCGCACTGACCACACTCAAATCCCAGCCGCCGCGGCGGCGCGAGGCCA
>CAMBFS010000153.1 GCA_945865755.1 Klebsiella pneumoniae | reverse complement strand
AGAATAATCAAAGGTTCGTACGATAACAGCCAACTTCCAGCACGGGCTTATTGTAAAAGGTCGGCAGGCGAATGTAGACCAGGCCCAGCAAAACTCCTTAAAATCAAGTGATTTCTTGGATTTACGAAAAGTGTCCTGACATCAGGGTGCGGTTCAACATAATTCAGGCTTTTGTTTCATGGGCCTGCCGGTACTCACAATCGGTCACGATAAAATTGTCACAGCCTCATAAACGCAAAAAAGCCGGGCTTCGGGGTGACCAATGCGATGGTCACTCTCGGCAGCCCGGCTCACTTCGTGCTGAACAAGAAGTCCCGTGGTTTTCCGTCGCCTGCTCACACAGGGTTTGGCTCGTGCTGTACGCTGATGGTTGTCAGTGTTCTCGTTATGCCTTCGATAAGCCCACTCTTGTAGTTGGTCTGTTTCCTGGTTGGCTCCCGCTCTTCACACGCCGCGAGAGATACTCACCGGGTCAAACGTGTACAGGATCGCGCTCGGTATGGCAAGCAAAAAAACAGGCGGTGAAATTTTTGTTGTGCGGAGGCTCGCGGAACCATGAATACCATAAGGTGAGTTGTGCGTGGAGAGAGCACCTCAGACTAACCACCTTGGGGTGCCCGCACTCCTCCTCGTCCCTCATGCTCTTTTTTGCTTCCACGCCCGGCCCATCGCGTCGGCGGACAGAATAGCATCAGCGACCATATCGGCGGTGACAGTGAACGGTTCGTTGTGGATCGTCTCCCCTTCCGCCGTCGCGCGCGTGGCGATCTGCTCCAGCATCGGACGCGGTAAATCCGTCAGTCCAATTTCAGCCAGGGTAATTGGTAATCCCACTGAGGTGGCAAACGTCAGCACCGGATCAATCACCGACCGGGGCTTCCCCTCAAGCACGAGTTGGGTCATCAACCCATACGCGACTTTCTCACCGTGATAATAAGGATGCGTCGGCGGGGCCACAGTTAAACCGTTATGAACAGCATGTGCCGCAGCGAGACCAGACGATTCAAACCCAAGCCCAGAAAGCAGAGTATTGGCTTCGACCAAGCGTTCGAGCGCGGGAGTCACCACTTGTGTCTGCACGGCGCGCAACGCGTCGGGACCATCCTCAATGAGAATATTGTAGCACAGGTTCGCGAGCATCTCGGCGCTGCGCGTCGAGCGGCCACCGCGCATATTTTGCACATGCCCGTCCACACACGTCTTGGCCTCGAACCATGTCGCCAGCGCGTCACCCATACCCGCCACCAGCAAGCGTGGGGGCGCCATCGCCACCACTTGGGTGTCCACTAGCACCAGATCGGGATTGCGGCGATAGAAACGGTATTCCTGAAACACCCCTTCCTCGGTGTAGATCACAGAGAGTGCGCTACAGGGCGCGTCACTTGAAGCGATCGTCGGGCAATTCACGATAGGTAAGTTGAGGTCATCCGCCGCGGCACGGGCGGCATCCAGCACTTTGCCGCCACCAGCACCAATGACGATCCGACTCTTGTTCGCCCGGCCCGTCGCCTTGATGCGTTCGATCTCGATATCCGAACATTCGCCGCCAAATTCGTGGACGGCATGGGCAATGCCGGATGCGCTGAGATGTTTTTGCCAGACTTCGCCGAGCAGCCGGATCGCGCTCTTCCCGGCCACGATCAGGGCTGGCCCCTCAAGACCCAGCCGTTTCATCTCTTTCCCTAGTGCGGCGGTGGCGTTTTTTCCTTGGACGTAGTGACTCGGTGCCGAAAAGGCTGCAAGCATAAATTCCTCCTTAGGATTCAGAAACGCGGGCAGTATAGACAAAGACTAATCCGTCCAGCAAGCAAGGGCGTTGAATGCCGACAACCCTTGACACTCACAGCGGTTTCATTCCATATAGGGCGTACATTTTCTCCGGGGGAGAACGCGGCTCCCCCACAAGAGACGGAAAAACAGACGAGAGCAATTGGTAAAGTGGAGATCAGGTCATCTCACATGCACGTGGCAAAGCGCGGATTCTTCCGCATGGTACTACTCATAATGGTCATAATGGTCATAATGGCTGGGATGATGACAGCGACCGCATGGGCACATCGAGACCGAGGGCCTGACGACCTCTGTCGTAAAACGATCGGCGCTTCACTTCTCCATCTCACGTTGTATCAGCCTCATTTTGATCCCGATGCTGAGTATTGCGAAGAGCTTCCCCGGGCGGGCAAAACAGTGGTGGTGGTGGATGTCACCGAGGGAGAACTGCGACAAGCACCGATCAGCGTCGAAGTGGTGGCCGTCAATGCCGCGGGTGAGTCGCGCACGGTCCTCTCGCTTCCTCCCCAGGTCTACCCACGCGGCATCGCGGATTCCGAAATGGTCTTTGATGAGGGCAACAACTACCTAGCGCGCGTCACTGTTGACTTGGGGGCTGGAAAAGAACCGCAATTGCTGTCATTTCCTATTCTCGTGACCGCGTGGTATGTAGCAATGGTCAAGCCAGCGCTGATGGTGGTGGGCGTGCTGGCGTTCATCGCCATTTCCTTTATTCGCTATCAAATCACTTCGCGTCAACAAGCATCTTCCGTAGGCAAAGTTAAAGTACGCCGAGTAGCACATTCAAAGTAAGGAGGGACAGATATGGCTCAATCACAAGCAGTCCAGCGTGCACCGAAAGAGAACGGTCACAGCGCGACCGGCACAACGTTAGTCAATCCGACCGACTGGATGGTCGGGTGGAAGCCGTTATTCTGGAGTTGCGGGATCATCATGGCGGCAAACGTGTTCCTGTGGTTCTGGAACTACAACTACATGTTCACGGCGGGTCTCAATTCCGCGAGCGCGGAATTCACCTACTACTACCGCTCGCTCTTCTGGGGTGAAGTCATCACGCTGGGTATTTTTACGGGGATTTGGTTTGGCTGGTTGATTAAGACCGGACGTGCGATGGTCGGAAAACCGTGCGAACGATCCGAAGAAGTCCGCCGCATCGCGATTCTCTGGAGCTTGGTGGGAGCCACCAGCCTCACCGTGTACCTCATGGCGAGCTTCTGGCCCAACTGGGATGGCTCGTGGCATCAGACGATGGTCCGCGACACCGCCCTCACCCCGACGCACATCCCGATGTTCTACTTCTTCTTCCCGCTGTCCGTCACCTTGGCGGTCGGCACTTACATTTACGGCAGATTTCGTATCCCGGCTCTCTATTCCGCTGACAAAGGATTCCCGTGGTCGTTTTTCCTACTTATTAGCGCCGCAGTGCTCGAATGTATGACCGTGGCGGCCAACGAATGGGGTCACAGTCTGTGGATTTCTGAGGAAATTTTCTCGGTGCCGTTCCACTGGCCGTTCGTCGTGTACGGGTGGTTAGCCAGCGGTATGTTCGCCGTGTGGGGCGAGACCATCCTCCGCCTGTTTGAGATTGAGAAGGCAGAAGAGGCTTCGCTTACAGGAACCTCTACGTCGTTCCAACAGCAAGCAGCGGTAACGGACTGAGGCCGGAAGGCAGAAGGCAGAAGGCGGAATGAAGACGAGGAATTAAAAACTCCGCGTCTTCATTTTCAAGTCTCAAGTCTCAAGTCTCAAGTCTCAAGTCTCAAGTCTCAAATTTCGATTAAGGACAACAAATGGCAGCAAGCACAACCACGGTTACCGACATCGCCGGTGCAGCCGAGCGACAAAAACGGCTCGAACTCAAAGCCCTCTTAGAAAAGAAGTACAAGTGGATTGATCGCAAGTGGGACATCGTCTTCTGGATCACCGCAGCCTTCGTCGTCGCCGGCGCGGCGGATATTACTAGGCTGTTATTCGCGGGCGATTGGGATTTCTGGACTGACTGGAAAGATTCGCAATGGTGGCCGGTAGTCACTGCCTTTGCCACCATCATCATTCCGTCCGCATTGCAATATATTCAGTGGACGGCGTGGCGGTTCCCCACTGGGGCGACGTACACTTCCGTCTGCTTTTTCCTCGCAGCCTGGGCGGGGCGCTACTTCAACTGGCACCTCGCCCAAGCCTATCCGATGAACTTTGTGTGGCCCGTCTCGACGATATGCGCTGGGATTATTTTGGACTGGACCCTGATGAAGACGAAGAGCTTCTTGATTACGTCCTTTGTCGGCGCGCATCTCTGGGCAGTGCTGGTGTGGGCATACAACTATGTGCCGCTCGCGCCGTTCCTCCAACCGGCGATGTTCATGGATCACGTACTCACCGTCGCGGACGTGCAAGGCATCGTGTACATCCGCTCGCAGACACCGGAATACTTGCGCCTGATTGAACGGGGCGCGCTCCGTAGTTTCTTGGGTGAGACGCAGTATGTGTCTCTCGCGTTCGGCGGGACGGCCGCTTTTTTCGGCTACTGGATCGGCCAATTCATTGGACGGTATCTGGCCGTGTGGCCAATCCGACGTTACATCAAGACTCTGTGAGATCGCTATGACGTACATCACGCAATTGAGGAGACTACAACCAAGATTGATGCTTCAACGACGATGGAGTATCAGCGCTGCCGCCCTCACCTCCATCGTCATTCTGCCAACATTGGTCCTCGCCCATGGGGGGATGGGACCGGACGAACTCGGTCCCCCGATTATGACTGCTGGACTGATCGGTTTTATAGGGTATTGGGCTGTCATGCTGTTCTGGCCCACGCCCAAAGAGGATCCGACGATTGGCGTCCAGGGACAATACTCCTCCACCCCCTCAACTGAAAGACGCTCGCATAAACGTTCCGCTCGCGTGAAACGGATTCCTCGGCTGCGCAAGATCGAGGGGACCGGCCATTTCAACAGCGACCACCAGATAAGAAGGAAGGCAAGCGATGGCTAGGCGGCTTCTGACAATTCTCATGGCAGTGGCTTTGACGGCCATTATCAGTGCTCCCAAGGTCTTTGCTCATGGTGAAGCTGGGGACGAACCATTCCTCAAGAACATGACCACGGCGTTCTACGACGTCTCCATATCACCCTTAGAGATCGAAGTTGGACAACCAGTGATTGTGACGGGAACGGTCAAGATTCTGGAGACGTGGCCGCATACGTTGGATACTCCAGAGATGGCCGCGGTTGTCCCGGTGGTACCTGGTCCAGTGTTCGTTATGAAAGACCGCACGATCAACGACCAGCCTGCGGTCGGTGCATTCTTTGTCGAGAAAGGCGGGATTTACCAGTTCAAGATGACCTTGCTGGGAAGGGAGCCGGGGAAATGGCATGTCCACCCGGGGATGGCAATCAGTGGAACTGGGACACTCGTCGGCCCCGGTGAATGGGTTACGGTGAAACCCAGTGCCAAGCCATTTGAATTTCCCGTGACCTTACTTGATGGGAAGACCATCGAATTAAACACCTACCAGGGACCGTTCGTCTGGTGGTGGTCTTTCGCAGGCTTTTTACTGGGGATGGCCTGGATGATTTACTGGACATTTACCAAACGAACGGTGACCAATCTCGCGGTCACGATGCAGTTACCGGTCAATGACGATGCGCCGGATATTGGCCTCATCACTCCACGTGACCATTTCTGGATGAATGTCATCGCCGGCCTCACTATCTTGCTGCTTATCGTGGGCTGGACCTATTCAGCAACACAATATCCAGTCCGCTGGCCGCAACAGACCGACTGGATCACACCGCGCTTCATTTCGTCGGGAGACACAATGACGGAAACGCGCACGAACGGCGCGACCTACGATGATACGACCGACACCTTAACAATGAAGGTCCAGGTCAAGAATGTCGCGGACAGCGCCATTACTCTGAACCGTGTGATCATTGGGATGGCAACGTTCGTGCCGGGTGGAGAAGAGGAACAGGCGAAAGCCGGACCACGCGACTTCGTTGGTCCACTCAAAGTGGAGCCAGCAGATCCGATCGCTCCTGGAGAGACGAAAGACCTGACCGTGACGATCACGAGCAGTATCTTCAGTACCGCACGGTTGATCCCCCTCAACGACCCACAACAGTTTGTCGCGGCGCTCTTACGCTTCGAGAACGTCCAAGGTGCTCAACAACTGGTCACCGTACGTTCGGGTGTCGTCCCGACATTCTTCCGTGGACAGTTTCTACCATGACCTTGCGAAGGGTGGGGAGTGAACCTCTCCACCCTAGTAATCCACCTGCTTCAGGAACCTTCACTATGGGAGCAACTCACGTTACCGTCACGATTCGCAACCCGGCTGATCACGGCAAAGCGTGGGAAGGGCTTTTTCTCGTCGATACTGGGGCCACGGATTCGTTGGTTCCTCGACAACATCTCGAAGCTATCGGACTCAAACCAGAAGGGCAACGTATATATGAGCTTGCGGACGGTAGTGAACTCAAAATGGATATCGCTGTAGGCAGAATTGAATTCATGGGAGAGTTTGTTGGCGGAACCATCATCTTCGGAGAAGCGAATGCCGAACCTCTCTTGGGTGTGACTGCGTTAGAGTCGGTGGGCATCGAAGTGGACCCGCGCAATCAGAGGCTCAAACGGCTCCCTGCGGTCAGGCTCAAAAACATACGTAGGCCGAGATGACCAGCGGGAATCCTAGCGTGGCATAACCGGCGTAGTAGGGGCGAATCATTATTCGCCCCTACATCTCACGACTCACGACGACAAGCCCTCAGTAAGCCTCCCTCTCATGCCCACTTCCCGTCTCATCGGTGTCCTCTTTTTACTGCTCCTTGTCGCCACGGTGTTCCTCATCACACCGACCTCGCTGCCACCATCGCTCCAGTCCACCTACTACGCCTGGTTCGGCGAACCCGCCTACCAGGCACCGCCGGGCAGCGCACCCGTTGATCTCGGCCCAGTGGAACCATTCTGCCCAGACCTCCACCCAGACTGGCGCAAACGTCAGGAAATCGAAGGCGTTGTCATAGAAGAATCACTCCTATGCGAGCCCGATAATCCGTGGGCGGTCGCCGCGTTCATCAAAGGCACGAACAATGTGTCGATGGAGACGCTGATGAAAGCGGGACTCTCCCCGGACACGGTCGTGATTGAGAACGACAAGGATGGCGACGGCGATCCCGATGTCATCCGCATCAAGCTCGAAGTGGCGGAACTCAACGGGCGCTCACCGGACATGCCGGACCTTATTCCCGCGTACTTTATCGCTCCGGGCATTCAGCCAGGGCTGTGGGTGTTCGCGCCAAAGGTTCACGGTATGGCCACCAAAAGTCTGGAAGAGCTAGAAGCCAACCCGCTCCTGCGTGCCCCTTCGCCGGTCATTCGGGTCGAGCAAGGGGACACGGTCGAAGTGATCTTGGAAAACACCCATTATTTCCCTCACACCATCCATTTTCATGGTGTCGATCATCCCTACTCGCATCACGAACACGGCAACGACGGCGTACCTGAGACCAGCGAAGTGCCAGTGATGCCCGGAGACAGCCGGACCTACGAATTTTCGCAAGCGCTGAATCCCGCGTTTCACACCGGACATGGTGAAGTCGATCCTGGCAAAAGCCGCGTCTTCGCCCTCGCGCCACGACAACCGGGCACCATGTTCTACCATTGCCATGTTCAGCCGCAGCACCACATCCACATGGGACTTCAGGGCATGTTCGTCGTCGAGGAGAATCGCCCCAACAACTGGGTGCAGACCTTGAACATCGGCGCGGGCCACGTCCGTCACCCGTCAGTCGCGGTGCGTGAGACCTACGCGCAGGAGTACGATCTCCATTTTCAAGATATTGATCCGGCTCTCAACAACATCATCCAGACCGCTAACGATCCACGCTTGATCGAAAAAGCGATGAACCGGCAATACAACATCACTGAACGCACCGCGCGCTATTTTCTCCTCAACGGACGCTCGTTCCCGTACACGTTCCGCGAGTCACTGGTGGTAGTCGAACCAGACCAACATATCAAGTTACGCGTGCTCTCCGGCGGCGAGGAGGGAGTTTCCCTTCATAGTCATGGGCATAAAATGGCGATCACCCATTATGATGGCGTCGAACATAATCCGGCAGCCCAGATCATGCGGGATGTATTCTGGCTGAGCGCGGCGCAACGTCTCGACCTGCATCTCAACACGACGAACGATGGCCTGCACAGCTACGGCGAAGGCGTGTGGATGCTGCATGACCACAAAGAGAAAGCATTCACGACGGACGGCATGCACCCCGGTGGCAGTGTGGGTGCGATTGTGTCCCGTTCGTATCTCGACGAAAAAGGCTGGCCAAAAACGCAGGGCGTGGATTGGTCCCCGTTCTTCAGTCCGCGCTATTATCAACGGGAAATTCCGGTATGGACGACGTATGACAAAGAGGGGATGCTCGGGGAAGCCGGGCGGGGCTCTTCGTTCAGCCTGTTCACCGTCGTGCTGGGCCTCCTCGCTGGCATCGGAATCGGAAGCGTCATGGCGTTGTTGGGTCGGCGTCGTTCACGGAGAGCATAAATGCTCGGACTACTCCTTTTCTTTCTCATCGCACTGTTCGTGAGCGTCTCCCCGACGGCAGCCCAGACTCCGGCGGACCCCCATGCGGGCATGCACCACCAACATCACGAGCATCACGACCAACATACGATGGACGCTGACGGCATGGTGATGAACGAGAATACCAATCAGCTCCCCAAGGATTGCGACAAAATCTCCAGCGAGGAGCAGATCACCGTTCGCGCGGGGAAAAAATACGCCCAGCCATTCAACGGCACCATGTTCAGCTTTGACCAACGAGAGTGGCGGGTGCCACCATGCGCGAAGGTGACCGTGACCCTCATCAATGAGGATAACGTCCGCCACCAGTGGATGATTCATGGACTTCCCAGATACTTGTATCCGGAAGGGATGTTTCACCTGGAAGCGAACGGAGGCGCCAAGAAGTCGGGGACATTCATCGTGCCCAGTGGCGACAAGACCTACCTGGCGCACTGTGACATCGCGCAGCACATGGAAAAAGGGATGAAGGGGCAATTGAAGGTTGGCGGTGGCGATGGCGACTTGCCCAGTATTCCCGGCATCTCCGCGCCACGGAGACCTGATGCCTACGAGGCACAGGGGAGTGGCTGGATGAGGAGCGTCAGCGCGATGGTAGTGCTCATTGGCGCCGCTTTGGCTCACAGAATGTTTCGTTCTCTTATGAACTTTGAAGATCAAAATCGGTAATCCCACTTGATCCCCCTCACCCTGACCCTCTCCCAGCCGGGCACTGGCATTAAGGTGGACCGGGGGTCTTACCCCTGGCGCGCGGGGGCGTGGGGACGGTTTCGACCACGACAAGGCGGATATTAACTTAATGCTGTTGCCCAGCCGGGAGAGGGAACCTGGAAGCGGCATCTCTTCTAATACCGAACTTAAACGTCAAAATTTATGAGGGCGGTATTCCGTCTTCAGAAAGCTTCTTCAGTGTGCTTTCCTCTTCTTTGACTTGTCCGAGACTGGCCCTGAACTTGCCTGAGACTTATCCGAGACTGGCTCTGAACCTGCCTGAGACGTGACCACAACCTGACCAGAAAGTTCCTCTAGCAGCGCCTTTGCCTCCTTGAGGTCCGCCGTATCAAACCCTTCCGTGAACCACGCGTAAATCTCGGCCAGCATCTGTCGGGCTTCCGCGGTTTTCCCCTGCTGCCACCATACCCGTGCGAGACTCATCGTCGCGCGCAGTTCCAGGGATTTGCTTTGTTGATGGCGGGCGATGTCTAACGCTTTGAGGAAACACGCCTCCGCC
>CAMBFS010000152.1 GCA_945865755.1 Klebsiella pneumoniae | reverse complement strand
CTGCCGTGAGTTCTGGTCCCCGGCGGAGTACAAAGCCTATGCCGAAAATCCGATTAATGTCCCGAGATATTGAAGAGGGAATTTTTACGAGGGCCACATCCCGGGCAAGAAAACCTAGCCGCTGAGGCCACTTTTAGACGCCCTAGATTTAAACAGAACATCATTGGGGGAGGAACGGATGATGTGCGCGATGAAATTGACCGCAGGGTCGAGTTTCTGGTGAGGTCCTGTTAACTCGCATCAATGCCGCGCGCTACCGGAGTTGTGCGCGCCCCCACCACACTTTGTATCTCGGAAAGCCCAATCCCCACAGGAGCAACACCCATGAGCCACACTATTGAACTCAGCGCTGAAGGGACGATTCACCTGCCGCCCGATGTGCTTGAGCAGGTGAAGCCGCACACGCGATTCGTCGTTGAGGTCGACAACGACACGGTAGTCCTACGACCAGAGGGCAAGACGCAACCTTTTTGGGCAACGGCAACTCCCAAAGAGCGCGCGGATGACTTACGCCAGTGGGTAGCAAGCCACAAAGGCGGCCCAGGTTTATCCGACGAAGCAGTCAGCCGGGAAAGTATGTACGACTGATGGCAAGATTTTTACTCGACACCAATATCCTGCTACGGATGAGCGATGAGAGTTCACCTACGCATCTCCTCGCCGGTGAAGCGGTTTCACGGTTACTTGACCGTCAGGACGAAGTGTATCTCACCGCGCAGAATTTGATTGAGCTGTGGGCCGTCGCAACACGTCCAGTGAAGGCAAACGGTTTCGGCTGGACCACGCAGCGAACCGCGGCGGAAGTCCAACAGCTACGGAATAAATTCCCCATTCTTTCCGAATCTCCTCAGATTTTGCCACACTGGTTGACACTCGTTGTCACCCACGACGTCAAGGGCAAGCAAGTGCATGATACCCGCCTCGTGGCGGTGATGATGACGCACGGCATTCCCCATTTGCTCACCTTCAACACCGACGACTTCCGACGCTTCCCGAACATCACGCTCTTACATCCGAACGAGGTGGCGTAAGTATCCTCAGGTCACTCCCTTTCCTTGAATTTCATACGGGCTACAACCTCCACCATGACACTCACCATCCCCGAACTCTCACTCGTTGTTCTCATTGGCCCATCCGGCGCGGGCAAATCGACCTTCGCCCGCACCCACTTCAAGCCCACCGAAGTGCTGTCCTCCGATGTCTGTCGTGGACTGGTCAGTGATGACCAGAACAACCAAAGCGCCACGAGAGATGCGTTCGCCGTGTTGCACTTTATCGCCGCGAAGCGCCTCGCGGCGGGCAAACTCACGGTCGTCGATGCCACCAATGTGCAGATCGAAGACCGCAAGCCGCTGCTCGCCCTCGCGCGCGAGCAACACTGCCTGCTAGTCGCCATTGTCTTCAATGTCCCGGAAAAACTCTGTCTCGACCGCAACCGCCAACGCCCCGACCGCACCTTCGGCTCGCATGTCGTGAGACATCACCATCAACAGACGCGCCGCTCGCTCCGCTCATTGGAGAGAGAAGGATTCCGTCACGTCATCGTGCTCTCCTCACCGGAAGACATCGCCACGGTTACCGTCGAACGTCAACCATTGTGGACCAATCGTAAACATGAACACGGACCGTTCGACATGATCGGCGACGTCCACGGCTGTTACGACGAACTCCGCGCGCTTCTCACGCAACTCGGCTACGGTGGCGGTATGCTATCGGACGACGCGTACGCCCCACTTCGTCATCCTGATGGTCGCAAAGTGGTTTTCTTGGGAGACCTGGTGGATCGCGGCCCTCGAACACCGGACGTCCTGCGCCTGGCGATGAGCATGGTCACGGCGGGCAGCGCGTTGTGTGTGCCAGGCAACCATGACATGAAGCTGCTGCGCAAGTTGCGGGGACGCAATGTCCAGATCACGCACGGCTTAGCCGAATCGCTCGCGCAACTCGAAGCGGAGCCGCCAGAGTTCATCCAGCAGGTCATCACGTTTCTCGATGGTCTTATCAGTCACTACGTTTTGGATGACGGCAAACTCGTCGTCGCGCATGCCGGGATGAAAGCCGCGTGGCAAGGGCGCGCGTCACGGCAAGTCCGCGATTTCGCCCTCTTCGGTGAAACCACCGGTGAGACCGACGAGTTTGGTTTGCCCGTGCGCTACAACTGGGCCAACGAGTATCGCGGCACCGCGATGGTGCTGTATGGGCACACGCCTACTCCCGAACCTGAGTGGCTCAATCGCACGATCAACCTCGACACTGGCTGTGTCTTTGGCGGGAAACTCACGGCCTTGCGGTATCCTGAACGAGAACTGGTGTCCGTGGCGGCCGCGCGTACATATTATCAACCAGCACGTCCATTTCTGCCGCCAGAACAACTCCCGTCAGCCGCGGCGCCACCCGAAGGCGACGATGTCCTGGCGATAGAAGATGTGCTCGGCAAGCGAATTATTCAGACTCGCTTGCAGCGCAGTGTCACCATTCGTGAAGAAAATGCCATCGCCGCGTTGGAAGTGATGAGTCGCTTCGCCGTGAACCCGCGCTGGCTGATCTATCTGCCACCGACCATGTCACCCACTGAGACCACGCGGGAGCCTGGGCTCTTGGAACATCCCGCCGAAGCGTTCGCGTATTATCGTCACCAAGGCGTGCCGCGCGTCGTCTGCGAAGAGAAACACATGGGCTCGCGGGCCATGGTCGTCCTTTGTCAGAATGAAGACGTGGCCCGACAGCGATTTGGTGTCACTGGCGAAGGCATCGGGGTCATCTATACGCGCACCGGACGGCGCTTCTTTGAGGATCGTGAACTCGAAGCCGCCTTGCTCGCGCGCGTCAAACGAGCGGCGGACGCGGCTGGCTTCTGGCAGGAGTTCTCAACCGATTGGCTGTGTCTCGATTGCGAGCTGATGCCTTGGTCCGTTAAGGCGTCTCAACTGCTGCGGCACCAATATGCCGCGGTCGGAGCCGCGGCGCGCACCGCTTTAGCGGAGGCGGTTCCCCTGCTGCAACAAGCCGCCCAATGGAATAGTGAAGCGGCGCCATTACTGGAACGCTATCAACAGCGTGTTCCCCTCGCCTCACAATTTGTCGATGCCTACCGGCGCTATTGCTGGTCGGTCAATTCACTCACAGACCTCAAATTGGCCCCGTTCCACTTGCTGGCCACGGAAGGCATGCTTCATATCAATCGTGACCATGTCTGGCACATGGAAACGCTTGCCCGCCTCTGCCAAGCGGATACCGAGGTGCTCCTCGCGACCCCGTACCTCCTCGTCGATGTGACCAGCCTAGAAAGTCAGAATGCCGGTATCCAATGGTGGGAATCGTTGACGCGGCGCGGCGGGGAAGGCATGGTGATCAAACCCTTGGAGTTTCTTGCCAAAGGACAAAGAGGCATGGTACAACCCGCGGTTAAATGCCGGGGGCGGGAATACCTACGCATCATCTACGGGCCAGAGTACACATTGGCGGAGCATCTTGATCGGGTGCGTGCTCGTGGCGTAGCGAGTAAACGAGCCCTCGCCTGGCGGGAATTTGCCTTGGGCATTGAAGCGTTGGAACGTTTCGTGCGGCGGGAACCACTGTACCGAGTCCATGAATGTGTGTTCGGCATCTTGGCGCTGGAAAGTGAACCGGTTGATCCACGTCTGTAATAATCCTGAGCAATCGTCGGAAAGGAGTTTTATGTCACAGTCTCACTACCTCCGCGGAGTTACCCTCACGCTTCTCTGTTGCGCGATTATCGGATGCTCGGCAAAGCAGTCAGCGCCACCACCACCACCAGCGCCACCCCCACCACCGCCGCGGCCGATGTGGTCTGGTGAAAAAGCCCAGATTGCCGTGGTTTCGTTCGATGACAAAGTCAGCCCCACCCCATCCACCAAGGGCAAAAAGAGAAACAGGCAGGTACGCAATCTCCTCGGCAGAGGGATGGAAAACCAGCTTGTCACCACGCTCAGGCAAGCCGGACAGTTCATGGTCATGGATCCACCGGAACGCACGGTCCGTAACAAACGCGGCACAACCAATGCGGTGCGGATCGACACCATCGAAGGAGCCGAGTTTCTCCTCTCCGGGTCGATCACCAAATATCTGCCGAGTCAGGACAGTCTCTCCGCTGGTGTTGAACGGGACCCACTCCTGGGGGCGTTCAGCTCTGACACCAATGACACGATGGTCAAGGCCGCGGAGGCCACATTCGCCACCTTCACACCGACACCGGAAGATCGGGTCGAAATCTCGCTCCACTTGATCGACGCGAAGAGCGGACGCCTCGTCAGCGAGACCACGATTGAAGCCGTCGCGCAAGACCTGGGGTCGTCGTTGGAGGGTCTTTTTGGACCAGAATTGCTGACCCTCTCCGGCGAACTCTCCACCCCTCTGCAGAAAGCGGTTCGCGCGACCAACATCAAAGCCGTCAACTGGATCGCCGACAATTGTTTGGCGTATCGGAAACAACTGGCGGAGAATCCACCGCCAGAGCCACCTCAACCGTTGAAGAAGAAAGCGCGGAAGAAAGCGAATGAGTAGTCGGAAAGGGGCGCGCCATGCCGTGCCCCCCTACCAAACCGCGAACCGCGCCAAACGGATCATCCGCTGTTTTCGTCGCACCAATAATCCGCGTCAGCACCGTGCGTAAATCTTGCCCCTCTTGCTGGTACACACGCTCGAACAAGGCGAGGTCTTGCAGATAAATGAGATACTGCAACACCACCGCGTTGTTGAGTCGCACGGTGGCGAAGTCCGAGTTCTGGCGCACCGGTCCAGGTAACGCACGAAACTCCTGCTGTAATTGCGTGAAGAGCGCTTCCCGCTGCTGAAGTTTCTCCGCCTCGGAGGCAGCGGACGCATAGAGCGTCTGGAGTCGCTCAACTCCGGTGGCCAAAAACACAGACACCATCTGCTCTTGGTCCCACGTCGCCTGGGCTTGACGTGTGACCGCCGCCTCTGGACCGAATTCTTTCGTGAAGAAGGCGATGGCACCACGATGTCCGGCGAAGTTGGCGAGGGATTCGTTAAAGGCCGACTGCCCTTTCAGGTAGAACGTGCTGTGAAACAACTCGTGCGCAATGATGTTGGTCAGCGTTTCAGGTTCGTAGCGCAGTAGGTGTGGCAAGAGCGGATCGGAAAACCAACCGAGCGTACTAAACGCCATCGCCGGGCGCACGTAGGTGTCATAGCCTTGCGCCTCCAGCCGTTGCGCCTCGTGTCGCGCGTCGGCTTGATCGAAATAGCCTTTGTAGGCCACATGCCCGACGATCGGAAACCACCAGAGATACGGTTCGAGTTTCGTGCGCGGAGCGGCGGTGACGACATAGACGACTGGCGGTTTGTCAAGTTCGGTAATCGTGCTGTAGCTGCCGCCAACATTGAACGCGAGGTCTTGCTCAACAAAACGTCGCACGCGCAAGACGAGCTCCAATTTTTCACGAGTGGCGGGATCGACATCCTTGCGCGCCAAGACCTCGGCGATCGGGCGGCGATTCCACAGAATCTTGGCTTCTTCATAGCCAGCGCGCAGGACGTAGGTTGGGGAACAGGAGGCGAGGAGGACAGTAGTCAGTAGCCAGTAGACGGATTGCGGATTGCGGATTGCGGATTGCGGATTCATCATGGTCCAAAGTCCAAGGTCAAAACAGATTCGGGGTTCGAGTTCTAACGTCTAAATCCCAAATCCCAAATCCCAAATCCTGAGTCCTTTTTTCCACTTTTGACTTTTGCCCTTTGACTTTTGACTTTTGACTTTTCCTATCCACTCGCCTCGGCAAGCTGTGTCCCGTGCGTCGCCGGAGCGTATTGCAACTGGTAGAGGCGCCAGTAAATGCCGCGCCGGTCGATCAACTCCTGATGCGTCCCCAGTTCTCGCACTTGCCCTTTGTGCAGAACGATGATGCGGTCGGCGTGCTGAATCGTCGAGAAGCGATGCGCGATCACCAGTGTGGTGCGGCCCGCCATCAGTTTCGTCATCGCGTCTTGAATCAGGATTTCCGTCTCCGGATCAACACTCGACGTGGCTTCATCCAATACTAAGATAGCCGGGTTGTATGCCAGAGCACGCGCGAACGAGAGCAACTGTCGTTGCCCACCGGAGAGGTTGGAACCTCGTTCGCGGATGGGTTCGTGATAGCCACCGGGCAGTTGCGCGATAAACCGGTCGGCATTCACATAGTGCGCGGCGCGCGCCAGCGCTTCGTCCGTGATGTCGGTGCGCCCCAAGGTGATATTGGTCGCCACATCCCCGGCAAAGAGAAACACGTCTTGCAAGACCACGCCAATCTGACGGCGCAACAGATGCAGGTCCCACTCGCGAATATCAACCCCATCGACCAGAATCCGCCCCTGTTGCGTGTCAGCGGAGCGAGTCAGGAGTTTACTGATTGTCGTCTTGCCCGACCCGGTCGCTCCGACCAGGGCGATTTTCTGCCCCGGCTCCAGCGTAAACGACACGTCGCGCAGAACCCAGTCGTCCCCTTTGTAGGCAAACCACACGTGCTCAAACGTAATCTGGCCACGCACCTGCGTCGGTTGATATGGCATCTCCGGTGAAGCAATCGTGACCGGCGTATCCAACAGTTGAAAGACCCGCTCCAACGCGGTCATGGCCGACTGCATGGTGGTGTACTTGGTGCCAAACTCGCGGATGGGGACGAAGAACTTTTGCAGGTACTCAACGAACGCGACCAACGTGCCCAAGGCGACCAGCCCCAGCCCAACGCGGCTCGCGCCGTACCATAACATGACCGCGACCGCGATCGACCCTGCGGCTTCGACGAGCGAAAACAGCGAGGCTTCGTAGATGTTCGACAGATGATTCGCATCGCGGAAGTCGTGATTGCGCTGCTTAAACTCGGCGAAGAGTTTTTTTTCTTGCGCGAACAATTGCACCACCACAATTCCAGAAAGCGTTTCTTGGAGGAACGCGTTAATGCGCGCCAAGCGGTCGCGGATCGCGCGGTAGGTGTCGCGTGAGCGTTTGCGGAAGAATTCGAGGGTCAGCATCAGCGGCGGCAACACCGTGAGCGTGACCAAGGCCAGTCGCAAATCCAGGCTCATCATAATGACGATAATGCCCGCCAGCGTGAGCAAATCCATGAAGATCGTCAGCGTGCCCGCCGTGAACGCTTCATTGATGGCATCGACATCAGTCGTCAGGCGAGTGACCAAGCGGCCAACCGGGTTGCGGTCGAAAAAACTTGAGGGCAGCTCTTGGAGATGCGCGAAGAGGTCAGCGCGCATCTCCGCCAGACTTTGCTGGGCGACGGACATCGTGGCCTGATATTGCCAGTAGAAGAAGAGGAACTCGCCCAGGAGCGCGCCAGCGAACATCAGCCCGGCAACCGCCAACCCGTGAGAGTCGTTATGGGTAATGTAGCCGTCCACCGCCAGCTTGAGGATGTAGGGTTGGACCAACAGAAACGCCGAGGTCACCGGCAAACACACCAACGATAACACGAATTGTTTGCGATAGGGGCGCACGTAGCGCCACAACCGGCGCAATAACGCCAGGTCGTAGGATTTACCAAGAGCATCTTCGCGTTGGGCATCCGCCATTAGAGTTCCGCCAGCTCTTCTTCGAGCGCTTGTTGTTGAAAAATATCGGCGTAGAGCCCCCCACGCGTGACCAGCTCCTCATGCGTGCCGGTTTCCATGATGCGACCATCATCAAGCACGACAATCAGGTCGGCATCGCGCACGGCGGAGATGCGGTGAGAGATCACCAGCACGGTTTTCCCGCGCGTCGTGTCGCGCAGTTCGTGGAGAATGGCCCGTTCGGTCTGCACATCAACACTTGATAACGCATCGTCAAGCACCAGAATCGGCGTGTTCGCGGCGAGCGCACGCGCCAGCGTCAGCCGTTGCTTCTGCCCACCGGATAACGTCACCCCGCGCTCACCGACAACGGTGTCGTATCCGCGTGGAAAATCCTCAATGTCGCGCGCGACATTGGCCACGCTCGCCGCTCGTCGGACTTGCGTCATATCAACTTCGGGCAACGCGAAGGCCACATTGTCCTTGATGAGCGTGGAGAAAAGAAATGGGTCCTGAGGAACGAACCCGACCCAATGGCGCAACGCCGCCAGCGAGCAGGTACGAATATCTTGTCCATCAATCGTGATGGTGCCGCTGCTGACATCAAACAAGCGCGGCAACAGTTGCAGCAGCGTGCTTTTGCCCGACCCCATGCGACCGACCACAGCCACCGTCGCCCCCGCTGGAACCGTAAAAGTAATATCGTGCAGTACGGCGTGCCCATTGCCCGCGCTGGGATAGGCGAAATCGACATGGTGAAAGCCGATCTCCCCACGAATGGCGCGATCAATGCCATCGCCTTGGCCATCAACAATGTCGGGCTGTGCTTGCAAGATCACTTCTAACCGTTTGAGGGCCGCTTGTCCGCGTTGCACGATGGAGATCAGGAACCCCAGCGCCATGGTGGGCCAGGCCAACAGGTGGAGATAACCCATGAAGGCCACGAGGTCACCGAGACTGAGGCGTCCGGCGATCACATGCGACCCGCCGTACCACAACACCACCAGCAACCCAATTCCAGAGACACCTTTCATCAACGGCGGGAAGAACCCGCGCAGCCGCGCGAGGCTCATGCTTTCTTCCTTGAACGAGTCATTGAGTCGCCCGAACTCCGCGTTCTGCCAGTCCTCACGCGCGTAGGCGCGCACCACATGGATCCCGCTGACTCCTTCTTGCACACGGCTCGACAGATTCGCGAGCCCTTCTTGGACCTTGACGGTCTTTTCCATCATCTGGCGGCTCATCCGTTTCACGGCGAAGAGCAGAAAGGGGTAAGGCGCGAGCGCGACGAGCGTCAACAGCGGGTCCATCATCAGCATCGCCGTGAGTGCATAGAGGTAATAGAGGGGCGTATTGAGCAGGTTGAGAATGCCGAGTCCGAGCAGTAACCGCACGGCGGTCACGTCATTGACCAGCCGCGACATCAGATCGCCGATAGACTGTCGCTGATAATACCCGAGTGAGAGTTTCTGTAGATGCGCGAACAAATCGTTGCGCAGGTCAAACTCGACATCGCGTCCAATGTTGAAAATCATAAACCGCGAAAACGCGCGCAGCACACCTTGCACGGCAGCGACCGCGATCATCACCAGCACGTACCAGGAGATGTCGTGAAAAGACTGCTTCTGTTGGATGGCTTCCACCGTCCATTTCAGGAGCAGCGGAATGGACATCGCCAACGTCGCCGAGGCGAAAAGACAAGCGATGCCACGCGCGTAACGAAACCGGTAGCGTGAAAGGTAACTCCACAAACGATGCATGATGTAAGGCGGCTACCATATCGACGCGCACTCGGAGCAGCAAGGGGCGTTTGGCCAGAGCAAATCAAAAGGCAAAAGGCAAAAGGCAAAAGGCAAAAGGCAAAAATATGAAAACTGTTATCGTGGAATCCGCAACTCGAATTTCTCAGACCCTGAACTTCGAACTCGGAGTCCTCGTGGAGTTTGTCGCGTTTCTTCTACTCTAAATCAGTCCACATAAGATTGGCACAGAAGCGCACTTTTTGAGATGCCAGTCCTTTTATCTGAATACACCCCAAACACTCCAACAGGGGCGTAAAAAGTGACAAAATTTGTCACTTTCCCGTTTTCCCCCTCAGAAAGTGACCTCA
>CAMBFS010000151.1 GCA_945865755.1 Klebsiella pneumoniae | reverse complement strand
TGAGGAACGCAGCGACGAAGCAATCGCCGTTGCGGGCAAGGATTGCTTCGCTGCTCGCAATGACAGTGAGGTCCTTGTCGTTGCGAGGAACGGACGACGAAGCAATCTCCAACAAAACAAGGATTGCTTCGCTGCTCGCCATGACAGTGAGGTCCTTGTCATGCAATGGCATTAAGTTAAGCGGGAGACTGTCATTGCGAGGAGTCGGACGACGAAGCAATCTCCAACAAAACAAGGATTGCTTCGCTGCTCGCAATGACAGCGAGGCCCTTGTCATGCAATGGCATTAAGTTAAGCGGGAGACTGTCATTGCGAGGAGTCGGACGACGAAGCAATCTCCGCTTCGGGCGAGGCTTGCTTCGCTGCTCGCAATGACAGTGAGGTCCTTGTCATGCAACGGCATTAAGTTAAGCGGGAGACTGTCATTGCGAGGAGTCGGACGACGACGCAATCTCCGCTTCAGGCAAGGATTGCTTCGCTGCTCGCAATGACAGCACGGCCCTTGTCATGGCGAGGAACGGAGTGACGACGCAATCTCCGTTTCGGGCAAGGCTTGCTCCGCTGCGCTCGCAATGACAGCACGGCTCTTGTCATCGCGGGGAACGAAGTGACGACGCAATCTCCGCTTCAGGCAAGGATTGCTTCGCTGCTCGCAATGACAGCATGGCCCTTGTCATTGCGAGCAGCGATAAGCGACGACGCAATCTCTGTTTCGGGCGTGGATGGCTTCGCCGCCACAGACCGGGTATTGGTCTTTGCCAGCTTAGGAATTTCCTTGGATAAGTGCTTCAGTCGAGCAACTACGAGCAATTTCTCTGCTATGGGACGTTCATTCATACGTCGCCGCCATTCCTCTTTCTGCGCGAAAAGCCCTGAAACGTCGGGATAATTCTTCTTCATGTGGTAAACCTGTTCCTCTTCTCTTTCCATTTTTCATGCAAATCGTGGCGCAAGAGAATATCCGTAAGGCTCTCCATGTCGAGTACATCCATCTCAAGAAACCGAGCGATCCGAGCGTAATCTTTCGGTCTTCCTGTGTCCAGCATTATGGCAACCAGATGCTCCGCGCTTATAACGCGAATGGGCATTTGCAGATATTCTACTTCCCGAGCCTGCTCCACAGCCTCTTCAATTAAAGGCTTATACACAGGAAGGAATTGCACCGCCCAGCCTTCAATGTTAATCACTGCGCCGTCGGCAAAATAACCCAAATTCTTTAGGTACTCATAAATTGGAGAGAGTAAGTCGAGCGCATTTCCTGTTCCGCTAATCGCAAAGAATATATCCAAATCTTCTGTGGCAAATGGCTCAATATAGAACATGGCAGCTATCGCACCGCCAATAGCGTAGTTCTCTATTACGCCGGATTCTTTCATTTGATTTACTACTGCAAGAGTCTCTTTCATTCCGAGCCATAGGGTAACAGAAATGTCTACCTAGTTAAACTTCGCGAAAATTTTACAAAGACATGAAAAAAATTTGACAAGCAGATGAAAAACGGTGTATGTGAGCGCGCAGGGATAGTAGGGATTACTTGTTCAGGCTTCACCACTACAGAAGATCGAAGTCTACATAAGGAGGGTATATGCGGAGGGAGAAACAACACATCACAAGGTGGGTCGTTGCCGGCCTCATGTTGTGGCTTGGAACGGCGTCCACTGCCTTTGGCTATTTCTTTGATGAACGGCGGGAGATGAGTTTATCAGGGTTCGCCTACACGCGGGGGACAATAGCGTTGTCCCAAGACAACATCGGCACCGGGAAGAGTCTCTACGAAAAAGGCAACTTGGTCCAGCATCGCAACTTCGTCACTTTGGAATGGCGGCATAACATCAACCGCGCCACTCGCGAGATGCCCACGGTTGGACCCCTGTTCCAGTTCATGGGCCTTGACGGCTTTGATTACTTCTTGAACCTACGTGAAGCGTATGACGGCGTGTACAACTACGGCCCGCGCGGCATCAAGAACCAGCTCAAGGGGGCGGGCGGCACCAATTTCTGGGACAAGTATTATGGGCGCCAGACGCCGAAATATCCCTCCGAGTTCGTGCGCGTGAATAACCTCGCCTACGTCACCAACATCAACTTCGCCGAGAAGCAGGTCAACCAGATTTCGCTGTTTGAGTGGTACTTCAACATCACCAAGGGGCCGTTGTTCGTGCGCATCGGGCGACAGAACTTGTCGTGGGGTGAAACGGATGGCTTTCGGCTGCTGGATCAGATCAATCCGCTCGATAACTTCTTCGGCGGATTCTTAGTGCCGTTGGATGAGCGGCGGGTCCCGCTGAGCATGCTGCGGGCCCAGTGGAGTTTTGGCTCGGTCGGACCAATCACTGACCTAACGTTAGAGGGGTTTGTCTCACCCGATCGGCGCACGTCGGCCTATTACGGCCTAACTCCTAGTTTCTGGACGCCGTACACAGTGACCTCGCCTGTGGCAGTGGGACGAATGCCGTGCGGCGGGCCCGTGTTTGGACGTAAGAGTCCAGGGCCGCAACAGGGTGGAGGCGACCAGGGGAATGGCGTGCCGTGTAGTGTACGGGCGCAAGGGCCGAAAAGTAACTTATCGGACAGCCGGGGTGGTGGACGTATCCTCGGAACGATTAATGATTTCAGCTTTTCGTTGGCCCACTATTACACCTGGCAAGATGGGCCGGTGTCGGCCGGGGCCGCTGGCTCGCCCACACCCGCGCACTTAGCGTGGGACTTGGATGCGACGGGGAGCTTATTCAATCGGATCACAGGGAAGAACGCGCTGGAGAAAGACTCGTCAGGGCGGTATGTGAACAATCCCTGGGGGAGCAACGATCCAGTGGTGAGCGGTGTCAATGGACGTGGTGGGCCGGGAGCAGGGGCCGGGGTGCCGGCGGTGCAAGAGCGTAACACTTGGGTACCGATTCGCGAGAAGCGGATTCAGATCTCGGGGGCGACGTTGTCCTTTCCCGTGAACGCGTTGACCGGGATGTTCGTGGGCTCAGACAACCCACTGTACTACCTCTACACGACGTTCCGTGGTGAATTCGCCTACTCCCGCAATGTGGGGTTTCGCTCCCCTATTCAAGATGGCTCGGTCGCCTTTGGGGATCCTAACGGGGTTGGGTCTGGACGGTGGCAACGATTTTTGACGCTGCCGTTGGAACAAGCAGCACTAAAGGCGGAACGGGATGGCAATTTGACCGAAGCGGCCGCGATCAGGAAGAATGCCAACTACAATCCGACTTTTTTGAAGGGAGGCACGAATTCGAGCCAAGGCGATTGTACCGATGCCTCCGGGGTTCGTGGTTGTCGGTTAGGGCGCATGAAGAGTCGGGATACCTGGGCGTTTAGCATCGGATTGGATCACAACCAGTGGATTCAGGCGCTGAACCCCGCCAATAGTTTTGTGTTTTCGGCCCAATTCTTCGTGCAGCATGTGATGAACAACCGGCGGGAGTATGACGAAAACCGACCCATCGGATGGGATAATGACCAGTTCACCACGGGGCTGACCCGACGACCGATCGCCACGATTGGTCCAGGCCGGACCAACCCTAAGCTGCTCAACCGGATTGGTGGGCAGGGCGACCGGGCGTTCTCGTGTATCAAGGCTGGGCAGACCGGAGCACCGAATGCGCCACAGTTCGCGCCGTGTAAGACCAGCCGGCTCTTCCCGCTGCAAGATTTCAACATGACCAACACGCTGTCGATTTCGACGTCGTACCTGGGTGGGAATCTGCGACCGAGCTTCGTCTTCTTCTACGACTGGAATGGCTCGTGGTTAGTCCAGCCAGGCCTTAACTGGCGGTTCTGGGACCCGTTCGCGGTCGACGTGCGGTACAACTGGATTGATGGGAATTATGGTCCTGGGATTGGAGCCTTCAAGACCAAGGATAGTGTCTGGCTGGAGTTCCAGTATCTGCTGTACTAGGGAAAGTAGTCAGTAGTCAGCATCCAGTAGCCACAGTAGATAGGGAACAAGGGCGCGGCATAGACCGCGCCCTTGTTTTTTGTGCTGGCCGCGCGCGACCGTCTCGGTTGCTTTTGCTGAATCTGGTGTCATTGCTTTTTATGCGGGAATGGAGTTGAAGAGAGACTATAGGTGAAGTCAAAGTTGAAGTCGAATGAGAGAATGCTGGAGATCGAATTGCAAAGAATGGTCGGAGGATAACCATGACGCTAACATTACATTTACTACCAGAAATAGAAGCTCGTTTACGAGCACTCGCCCAAGCGCGAGGCGTTGACGCGGTGAATGTAGCGGAGCAATTCCTGCAAACCTACCTCCCGGCCGTCACACTCAAGTCCCTAGCCAACGATGAGACTCCTACCGAGCGCGACTTGGCGTTTGTTGCTGTGGTGAAAAGCATTCGGGGAAAGTTTGCCCACACAGCTACAGATTCGGCTACCGAGGCCCTTCATCGAGAACGTCAAATAGATAAGGTACGAGAAGAACACCGCATCCCCGGAGCCAAAGCGTGAATTACGTCCTTGATGCTGGCCCTATGATTGCCTTTCTGGATGATGAACCAGGGGCTGGCGTTGTCGAACAGGTGCTGACCGAACCAGAGAGCACCTGTTACGCGCACATCTTCAACTTGATGGAGATCTATTACATCTACTTTCGGCGACGTGGGGAGGGCGTGGCGGAGGATGCTCTGCAATCATTGCTTGACACCGGCCTCACCGTGCGAGATGACCATGACACTGCCTTCTGGAAGGAAGCGGCCACGTTCAAGGGCAAGCATGCCATCGCTCTTCCCGATACGTTCTGCTTGACACTTGCTCGTCGCCTTAATGGAACGGTCATCACCACAGACCATACTGAGTTCGATCCGCTCATCCCGTTTGGCTACTGCCCGATCTTGTTTATCCGCTAGCTTTCCCTGGGAGCGACGTATACGTCGCCCTTGTTTTTTATGAAGAAATAGCGTTGAAGAAGACCTATGGGAGAAGTCAAATGGGTGAAGTCAAAGTCGAAGTTGAACTAGAAAATGCTGGAGATCGAGAGGTCTGCCGTCGTGGCTACATTCGAGAGGACGAAATCCGCTCGCTCACAGTGCCGCTGGTGGTTAATACTGGCGCCGTGATGTTGGTGCTGCCGCAAGACTTGGTGGAGGCGTTAGGGCTCAACGAAGTCGGCAATGTCATTGTCACTTACGCCGACGAACGCAAGGAAGAACGTCCAGTCGCTGGTATCGTCACCGTCAAAGTCGGTAAGCGGCGTATGAACGTGGACTGCGTTGTCGGTCCACCAAACAGCGAAGCTTTGCTTGGCCAAGTCGTGCTGGAAACTCTTGACCTGCTGGTTGATTGCGCCCAGCAAAAATTGGTGCCGCGGCCCGAGTCCCCTTTCTTGCCGTTACTGAAGTTGAAGTGAGCGGAGGAGGAACGCCGCAGGCGTCACCTGTGCAGCTTTCAGCAGTTCTCCAGCTTCGCATTGTTGTGTGCCCATGATTACGATTGATCCAGCCATCATCGGGCAAGAGATGTCTGTTGGTGACTTTCTGGCGACCGAGGAGAATATCCGGGCCTTCGCCGAAGCAACGGGCGATACCGACCCCCTCTCGCTTGATCCAGACGCGGCGCGGCGGGCGGGGTATCCCAACGTGCTTGCCTCACCACTCTTCGCGATGAAGATTCGTGGTGCTCTCGCGCTGCCTGACGCGGAACTCGCGCCAGGGGTCGTCAGCTTGAATGCGGGACTGGAATTTGAGTTTTACGATGAAATCCACGCGGGACAAACCTACGCCGTCTCGGTCAAGATCACCGACGTTTACGAGAAAACCGGACGGAGTGGGCCACTGGGTGTCTTTGTGCGTGAGTTGTTGATTCGGGACGAAACGGGGCGCCTGGTCGTCCTGATGCGGGAACGACGCATGGTCCGCTCTCCCGACAAGAAAATCTGAGGCGAGGATGAGTGAGGATGAGTGAGGATTCGCGATGACAGACATTTTCCAGAAAGCCTTTGACGAGGTCGAGATTGGCGACGAGATCGGGCCACTCACGTATACCCCAACGATTGACGAGATCCAACGCTACGGCACTGAAGTCCGCATGGTCGATCAACGCTTCCTGAGTGAGGAAATCGCGCGGCAGCGGGGGTTCCAACACGCCGTCGTGCCGGGGCCGCTCAGCGCGACGTTTCTGGTGCGGCTGCTAACGACACGCTTCCTTGGGTGGCGGCTCCAGACCCTCACCATCAGTTTTCGTGCACCTGTCCGGCATGGCGACACGTTGACCTGCGTCGCGACGATCACTCAGAAAGAAGAGCAGGGTGACACGCTGCGCATTCACTGTGACCTCGTGGCCGAGAACTCCAATGGAGATCGCTGCCTATTGGGAACCGCCGTGCTCCGTCCACGTTAAGGAAAAGACCACTTGATCCCCCTCTCCCTCTCCCAGCCGGGCAATGGCTATAAGTTAAGTAACCGTGTCATTGCGAGCAGCGAAGCAATCTTTGTTTTGTTGGAGATTGCTTCGTCGTCCGACTCCTCGCAATGACAGTCACCCCCTTAATTTAATGCCATTGCCCAGCCGGGAGAGGGCACTTGAAAGCAACCGCGCTACATTTGCATGTCTCGAATTCTTCAGTGCCGCAGGAGCAAATTTCATGTCAACAAGTCCGACTCGCCCCACCGCGATGGCCGAAGTCCGTGCGCGCCAAAGCCGCATGCTGACCAAAGAAGGAATGCAACGGGCACTGGCGTTTCAACCTCAGCCGACCGATGTCATCATCACTCCTTACGCGAAGTCTGGCACCACGTGGGTGCAACAGATTGTGCATGGCTTACGCACGCGCGGCGATATGAATTTTGATGAGATTACTTCCGTCATTCCGTGGCTGGAGATGGCCCACGATTTGGGCATGGATGTGGAGGACCCACAGGTTGCACAGCCTCGTGCGTTCAAGAGTCATCTGCGGTGGGAGCTGGTCCCCAAAGGCGCGCGTTATATCTACGTGATCCGTGATCCCAAGGATGTCGCGGTCTCCATGTATCATTTCATGGCGGGATGGTGGTTCGAGTCCGCGTCGATTCCCCTCGCGGTCTTTGCCCGCGAACAGTTTTTGCAGCCTCAGAGTCCTAACGCCTATTGGGCACACATCCGCTCTTGGTGGCCACATCGTGATGACCCGAATGTGCTGTTTTTATGTTACGAGGACATGAAGAACGATCTGCCGCTGACCGTGCGGCGCATCGCCGCGTTCATCGGCTGCCCGCTTGATGACGAGTTGTTGGCGCTGGTGGTGCGACAGTCCTCGATAGAGTTCATGCGTACTCATCAACAACATTTTGACGATCACCTGATTCGCGAGGCGCGGGATGCGCTGTGTGGACTTCCACCTGGAGGCGATTCGTCCAAGGTGCGCACGGGGAATGTTGGCGATCATGCGCACGAATTGCCCCCAGAGATCAGCGCGGAGTGCGACCGGCTCTGGCGTGAGGAAATCGAGGCCCCGTTGGGATTCCCGTCCTACGAGGCCCTGCGCGCCGCGCTCGGTCGTGATGCTGGCTGATGTGGGCAAGTTTTGGGTTTCGGGTTTCGAGCTCCCTCTCCCGACTGGGCAATGGCATGAAGTTGAGGAGATTTTTGGCACAGGAGAAATCACCCCACGCCGCCCCTCGCCGGGGACTGAACTCCCCGGCTACCCTCATTGCCTCGCTCCGCGAGGCCAAATACGCCGCAGAGCGGCAGGTGAGAGTAGCCGGGGGTTTCAACCCCCGGTTTATTTTTTACGACCGCAGCACCTGCCCTGGCAACGCGCCTGTGTGTCGCTGCTGGTTGTAGAGCACGACACCGTTAACAATCGTGCTCTGAATCCCCTGCGCGGGCATGAGCAAGCGGCGGCCATTGCCGGGCAGATCGTAGTGCATCTCCGGTCGCCGGCCTGAGCCCACCGTGTTGTAGTCAAACACGACCAGGTCAGCCGCCATGCCCACGGCTAAACGGCCACGATCCCGCACACCAAAAAAGTCGGCGGGCTCGGACGTGAGGCGCTGCACGGCATACTCTAGGCTCAAGGCTTGTTTCTCCCGCACCCAGGTGCCCAGCAGGTAGGTGCAGTACCCCGCGTCACACAGCATGTCCACGTGCGCCCCGCCATCGGAAAGACCAATCATTGTTCGCGGGTCGGTAATCAACGCGGGAATGAGATCGTCATTGGCGTTGAAGAGCACGATGATGTACTCAATCTGCAGCTCATCTTCGATCCCCAAGTCCAGGAAGGTGTCAAGACCATCCTTCCCACGCATGCGGGCGATCTCGGCCACGGTCTTGCCTTCCAGGGCTTTCATGGCTGGGTTGTTCACTTCCTTCACTTCGAGTCGCTCCCAACGACCAGAAAAGATGCGCGGCTTTTCCAGTTCGGTGCGGAACGCTTGCCGAAAGGCAGGATCACGATAGACACGTATCTGCTCTTCGGTTGAACGATTGAACACCGGGTTCCACGATGGATGATTGGCGAAGATGAAGGGGTTGCGCAAATTGATCTGAATGACGAAGGGGCGACAGGTGACTTGAGGAATCCCGCCGCGTTTAATCAACGGTTCGGCGCGACGCAAGAGGTCGGGACCCGCCTCCGGTTTATCGTCACGACTGACGACGCCCAGCCAGGTCACTGGACGGCCACTCTCGGTGAGTAAGAAATCGAGGAGCGCATATTCTTCCTCTGAGAGTTCCGCCGCTGTGGAGGTCAGCGCTAATTCGATCGTACCTTTGCCGAGTTCTCTGAGCCCGTTCGCATACGCCTTCAGCTCCTCGCGACTGGCTTGGCGACACGCTAGCGGCCGGCCTTGGTAGCCAATGTGCTGCGGAATCGCCGTGGTGGAGAACCCAAAGGCTCCGGCTCGTACCGCTTCCTGCAACAAGGCTTTGATTTGTGCCGTTTCCGCCGTGGTCGCGGCACGATCCATCGACTCTTCTCCCATGACGTAGTGTCGAAACGGAGTGAGGGGCGCCATGAAGCCGAGATTGATCCCGGAGCCCCGTTGTCGCGCGGCTTCAAGATATTCGGGAAACGTCTCCCACTCCCAGCCGATGCCGCGACTGAGCACGTCGAATGGAATCGCTTCGACGTTCACCAAGTCCCATGCGGTGATGTCCCGCACCGCTGGTTTGCACGGGGCCAGTCCAACCCCACAGTTCCCCATCATCACTGAGGTGACTCCATGCAAGGCGGAAGACGACAGCACGGGGTCCCAGCAAATCTGCGCGTCGTAGTGCGTGTGGGGGTCCACGAAGCCGGGCGCGACAATCAGATCCGACGCATCAATGGTCTGTTTCGCGCCCTCGGTGATTTTGCCCATCGCCGCGATTTTCCCATTGGCGACAGCAACGTCCGCGCGAAAGCGGGGAGTGCCGAGGCCATCAACGACGGTCCCATTCTTAATCAACAGATCGTATGACATTGCGTGATGCTCCTTTCTTGTGATTCCTGCTTACGCGGTGGCCAGCAGGTGTTTGACCTGCTGCTCGACAACCGTCCCAGTAAAAAAGTCGGGATTCATTCCGGTCCAGAGCTGATGTCAGGACACTTTTCGTAAATCCAAGAAATCACTTGATTTTAAGGAGTTTTGCTGGGCCTGGTCTACATTCGCCTGCCGACCTTTTACAATAAGCCCGTGCTGGAAGTTGGCTGTTATCGTACGAACCTTTGATTATTCTG
>CAMBFS010000150.1 GCA_945865755.1 Klebsiella pneumoniae | reverse complement strand
CGGTGCCACGTTGACCAGTTCGGCCGGGGACGCTGCCGAGTCCTCAAGATGTGATTCGTTGGGAGTCATCCCACGGTTGTAAGACATTGCCCGTCCGCTGTCACCCCAGAAGGCCCATCATAATGAAGTTTTTTCACAACCTCTGAGCGGATTTTTAATGTCATGGGCCAACATGGCCAAGAAATCCTCGCGCTGTTTGTCCAAGGCTTTCTTGGCGGAGAAGTCGCGATAGATCCCTTGAAAACCAATAGGGGCCCCATTGCGATCACGAATGGCACGGGTCCGGGCTTCGATGGGAACAATATGTCCGTCTTTATGAATCAGTTCGGCCTCGAACGTGGAGGACTTGGGTTTATCGCCAGCAAGAAACCGCCGGGTGCGCTCTTCGGCCAATGCGACGGACGCGGGCGTGGCGATTTTTCGGACATGCTGACCAACAACTTCTTCGCGGGTCCATCCGGTCATGCGCTCCGCGCCACCATTCACACTCGTGATGACCGTATCAAGGGTAAACGAGGCGATGGCGTCATTGGCGTTCTCAAAGAGATTGCGGTAGCGCTGCTCACTCTCTCGTAAGGCGTCTTCCGCGCGCTTTCGTTCCGTGATGTCCGTCAAGACCCCCCGGAGTCCAACGACCTCGCCATTTTGCACGATCAGACGGCTCGCGCTGCGCACCCAAATATAATCGCCGGCCTTGCGCAGGACGCGAAATTCGCTGGGCGCGAGGTTGCCTGTCAATGTCTGTTGGAAGCTCTCCAATAGGGCTGGGAGATCTTCGGGATGAATAAACTCGGCAAACGGCCGCCCGGTGATCTCTTCAGCCGTGAAGCCCCCAAGGTGGCTGACCACGGGACTCATGTAGGTCAGCGTCCCCGCCGCATCCAGGGTATAAATGATGTCACTAATGTTCTCGACCAGGTCACGATATTTCTCTTCGGATTCACGGAGCGCGGCATCAATCCGCTTTTGCTCGGAAATGTCGCGGGAGAGGCCCATGACTCCCACAACCTGACCGGCGGTATCACGAACGAGCGACGCTTCCAGATACACATCAAATAATTCTCCATTCTTCCGTTTGTTCCTGACCTCCCCAAGATATTTGCCGGTGGTCGTGATTTGCCGGTTGAGTTCCGCCCCCATACTGAAATCGTCGTACAACATATCGACAGGTTGTCCGATGACTTCCGCCCGCTGGTAGCCGAACGCCTTTTCCGCCGCGGGGTTGAACTCGGTGATCCGCCGATTGGCTCCGACCGCCACGATCATGTCAAGGGAGCTCTGAATCAGCGTTTCCACATACTCCTTTGCGCTGCGCAGGTCGGCCTCCGCCTTTTGGTGTGCGATCTCGGTAGTCTCGAGCTCCGTCACGCGGGCACGGAGATCGCGCACTTCTTGCAAGAGGTCTTCGCGTGTGTGGCTTTCGTCGTTCATTATGTCTCTCGATAGAAGACCGGGGACTGGGGACCGAGGACCGGAGCACAAGGACTGAGTAATGAGGACGGGAAAAGTCCTCTCGTTTTTCTCGGTCTCCGGTCTTCCGTCTCCGGTCAGTTCTCAATCCCGCAACTTGTTCCGCTCAATCTTTCCCATGGCATTGCGCGGGATCGTTTCAACAAAGCGATAGAGGCGCGGGCGTTTGTAGGAGGCGAGGTCGTGCTCCACCTTGGCCCGCAGGCGTTGTTCAAGCACGGCGGTCTGCTGCCCGGGTCGGGGCACGATAAACGCCGCGATGCGCTCGCCCAGGTCCGTATCGGGAAGCCCAACCACGGCACATTCGGCGACCCCAGGCTCGGTTTCGAGCACGGCTTCGACCTCGCCAGGCGTGACATTGGTGCCACCCACGATGATGAGTTCCTTGATGCGCCCACGAATAGCCACGTAGCCGTCGCTATCGATCACGCCGAGATCACCGGTTCTGAACCAGTCGTGATGAAAGGTTGCCGCTGTCGCTTCCGGGTTATTCCAGTATCCACTAAATACGTTTGGGCCTCGCACCCAGATTTCTCCGGTCTCGCCGGCGGACAGTCGTTGTTGGGTTTGCGGATCGAAGATGCCCACTTCCACGCCAGGCAGGGCTGGCCCGACACTGCCTGGCTTCCACGGTCCATGCAGTGGGTTGGAGGTATTGATCGCGGTTTCGGTCAGTCCATAGCGTTCGACGATGGTGAAGCCAAAGCGTTCTTGGAACCGGCGAAAGGTTTCCGGCGACAGCGGGGCCGAGCCGCAGGTAAAGACACGCATTGAGGAAAGTGTGACTTGGGCGTCAACGTCCAACAGGCGGTGATACATGGTCGGCACACCCATGAAGACGCTGATACGGTGCGGATCGAAGGCGCGTAACACGACCGTTGGGTCGAACCGTTCGAGGAAAACGACAGCATTGCCGACGTAGAGGCTACCGTAGATGCCCAAGCCTAACCCGTGCAGATGATGCGGCGGCAGCGCATGCAGCAGCCGGTCACGGTCCGTCATCTCCCAGGTTTCGACCAACAGGGCTTGCAGATTGGCACGTAAATTTTTATGCGTGAGGCCAACGCCTTTGGGAGTACCAGTAGTCCCGCTAGTAAAAAGTAGCAGGGCCACATCGTCATCGTGACGTGCAACCGGTTCGAGCCCCGGTCGCTGCCCAGCCAACGCGTCGGCTAACGAGGTGACCCGCTCTGGGAGTCCATCGGTATTGCCCACAATCCACCACGGTCCTTGGACCGCGGTAAGAATCTCGGGCGCGCGGGAGACCGTTTCGGCATGCGAGATCGCCAGGTGAACTTCCGCGCGTTGTAAGACGGCCTCTGTTTCGCGAGCGGTCAAGGCGGGATTGAGTGGCACTACGCTCGCCCCTACGCCGAGAATGGCGAGATGCGCGGTTACTAAGCCGGTGGACTTGCCCAGCGATATCGCGACTCGATCGCCGGGGCCAATACCCCCTGCCCGCAAAGCAGCCATCCAGTGGGAGGCTTCGGTCCGCAGCTCGCTTCGGGTTTGTCGCCACGAGACAATTCCTTCCGGCTCCAACCGTTCAAGCACGACCGTGAAATCCTCTTGTTGGAGACGTTGCCAAAAAGTATGCGCCAAATTCATGCCCCAGTTCTCTAGCACACCCGCCGCGCTTGGGACAGGGTAAAGACTTTGGGACAAAACTACCGGACAAAGCGAAAAGATTGGCAAAAGAGGGGATGCTGTCATTGCGAGGAGTCAGACGACGAAGCAATCTCTGCTAAAGACAAAGATTGCTTCGCTACGCTCGCAATGACACCTTGACCTGACGATATACTATTGGAGTTTTGTCCTGTG
The DNA here is from genome assembly GCA_945865755.1 of Klebsiella pneumoniae. Taxonomy (GTDB): domain Bacteria; phylum Desulfobacterota; class Binatia; order Bin18; family Bin18; genus JABFSC01. The sequence continues at coordinate 6,467 of CAMBFS010000150.1, read as the reverse complement.
GTCCTAAGGTAGGAGTGTCCTCCCAAACATTGACAACTCGCGGATGGACATGCGATACGACCTGCTGTTCTTGGCAGAAAGGGGGCATCATGGAAAACCTGAGTTACCGCAGAACCCAGCTCGCGACGCTCAAGGAGCAGGCCGCCTACAACGAACGGTTTAAGTTGGTCATCACTCATATCCACGCCGCCAAAGAGGTCGATCAGATTCTCGTCACGCTGCACGACGAAATTCTCAGTCTGTTTGACGCTGAACGTCTCGCCCTTTATGCCGTGGATACGGAGCGCAAGGAAATCTATTCGCGCTTCTCCGACCTCGATAAGGTGCAGGAGATTCGGGTCCCGCTCAACAATCAGAGTATTGTCGGGTTTGTCGCGCGGCATCGCCGCAGCCTCAACATCACCAATGCCTATGACCAGCGAGAACTCACGAGCCTGCATGGCGACCTCACGTTCGACCGGTCCTGGGACCAGCGCAGCGGGCTACGGACCCAACAAGTCCTGACCGCTCCTCTCCACGCCCCATCGAACCAGAGCCTCGCTGGCGTGATCCAGCTCATCAATAAGAAGGGCGCGGCCCGATTCACGGCGGACGACGAACGCAAGGTGCAAGAGCTAGCGGTGCACCTGGGCGCGGCCTTGCAGAAGCAATATCAGTTAGCGCCCAAACCCTCCTCGAAGTTCAGCGCGCTGGTGACCAATAGTCTCCTCAGCCAACACGAATTGGAGATGGCGATGGCGGAGGCACGTGAACAACAGCGGCCTCCCGAAGCGGTGTTGATTGGGACGTATCACATTAGCAAGCACGACCTGAGCGCCTCGTTAAGCGCGCATTATCAGTGCCCCTTTTTCGACCCAGAGCAGCCGCTGGACCTTGATCTTGAGGTGGTGCGACGGATTACCGCTACGTACTTGAACGCCAACAGTTGGATGCCGCTCCGGGTGGCGCTGGACACCGTGGATATTCTGATTGATGACCCCCACTCGGGACAATATCTCAGTGACATCCGACGCATGTTCCCCAGCAAGAAGCCCCAGTTCACCGTTGGGCTGAAAGAGGACATTCTCAAAGTCATCAAAGCGGTCAGTGTCGATCTGGCGGCTAACGCGGCCAAGGTGAGTCTCAATAGCCTGCTCGGCGAACTCGTCGCCGAGCGCCACTCAACGAGTAGTGATCTTAGCGATGTGACCGGAGAAGAGAGCGACAGCGCGGTGGTGCGCCTCGTCAATCAGCTCATCAGTGATGCGTACAAAGTCGGGGCGTCCGACATTCATATCGAGCCGCGCGGTGACCAGCAGGATACCGTGGTGCGGTTTCGCATTGACGGGCGCTGTCAACAAGAACGGACGGTGCCCGCGCGTCATCGTCGGGCGTTGGCGTCGCGCCTCAAGGTGATGGCGCATTTGGACATCGCGGAACGGCGCAAGCCGCAGGACGGCAAAATCCTCTTTCGACTCCCGGACCAGGATATTGAACTCCGGATGGCGACACTCCCCACCGCTGGCAGTGATAACGAAGATGTTGTCTTGCGCGTGCTGACGGCGAGAGAGCCAGCACACCTCGACAACCTGGGCATGTCCGAACGGAATCTGCATGCCTTCAAGCAGATATTGCAGAAGCCTTATGGGATGATTCTCTGCGTCGGCCCCACGGGATCGGGAAAGACGACGACGCTGCATGCCGCGCTGGCGCTCATCAATACGCCAGACCGAAAAATCTGGACGGCGGAAGACCCGGTCGAAATCACGCAGCCAGGTCTCCGGCAAGTCCAGGTGCATCCTCGGATCGACCTGACCTTCGCCACCGCGATGCGGGCGTTTTTGCGCGCGGACCCGGATGTCATCATGGTGGGAGAAATCCGCGACCGCGAAACCGCGGAAATCAGTATCGAAGCCTCGCTCACGGGACACTTGATCCTCAGCACGTTACACACAAATAGTGCGGTCGAAACGGTGACCAGGCTCTTGGAGATGCGGATGGACCCGTTTCTGTTCGCCGATGCGCTCTTGGGGGTGCTGGCCCAGCGGCTCGCGCAAACGCTCTGCCGTAACTGTAAAGAGCCCTATCAGCCAAGCAAGGAAGAGTATGAAGCGCTCGCGCACGGCTATGGCGAAGCCGCGTTTGCCCAGCTTGGTGTTCGGTATGATGACAACTTTCGGCTGTGGCGTGGCAAAGGGTGTCATGTGTGTCGCCAGACCGGCTACAAAGGGCGCATGGGATTGCACGAATTGCTCCTCGCCACCGATGAGATCAAAACGCTCATTCACGCCCGTACCCCGGTCTTGGAGCTGCTCAAGGTCGCCGTCGCCCAAGGGATGACGACGTTGGTGCAGGATGGGATTCGCAAAACGTTGGAGGGTTTGACGGACTATAAGCAGGTGCAGGCGGTGGCGATTCGGTAGCCATCCATTTGGGGAAGTTCTTGCTCCTTCACGACATGCCGCGCACGGATGTGTATGCTAAAGAGATGGAATTTGACCGCTCTTACCGGAGGACAGCAATGGACATCCCCCAAGCAGTGCTGGAAACATTACGTGTCTTGCCACTCGAAAAGCAGCAAGAGGTTTTGGACTTTGTCGAGTTTCTGAACGTGAAACGTGGACCAACGAAACGTCCACGCCGGGACTGGATAGGCACAGCCGTGGACCTCTCAGTTGAGTTGACAGAGGAAGATATCGCCCAAGCGCGACATGAAATGTGGGGACACTTTCCCAGGGAGGATGTCTAATGGCATCAGTCGTCGCGGATACACATGCGGTCCTGTGGGCGCTGCTCCAGCCAGAGAAGCTTTCCTCCAGAGCGCTTGCTGCTTTCACCGACGCAAAACTGTCCGGCGACCCGGTGTACGTCGCCTCAATCACCTTGGTCGAAACTTGCTATCTGGAAGAAAAAGGGAAACTTCAGGTTGGAACACTCGCTCATCTGAAATCGGCATTCGAGGGACAAGACAGCGGTCTCGTTCTTGTTTCTCTTGATCTTGCTATCACCGAAGCCCTTGAGCAGGTCTTACGGAACGAGGTCCCAGATATGCCGGACCGCATTATTGCCGCAACCGCCTTACACCTCAATCTTCCATTGGTTACTCGCGACGGCAAGATCAGAGCGACACGTCTCCACACCATCTGGTGACGCGTAATCATTGACATCCCCACCCGGATTCCGCACAGTAACCCGCGCGTGCCCTCCCCACGGAGGGTAACCCTTAACCCCGCAAAGGAGGACCGCATGGCTTACGATGTTGTAATCAAGAACGGCACTGTTGTTGACGGCACCGGAGGTGCCCCGTATCGCGCCGATGTCGCGATTCAGGGCGATCGCATCGCCGAGATCGGCAAAGTGACCGCGAGCGCGAAACGTACCCTGGACGCCGAAGGGCAGTTCGTCACTCCCGGTTTTGTTGATATTCACACCCATTTGGACGCGCAAATTTTCTGGGACCCCATCGCCTCTTCGTCGTGCTGGCATGGCGTGACCTCGGTCGTCATGGGCAACTGCGGCGTGACGTTCGCGCCCTGTAAACCTGGAGACCGCGAGTATTTCGCTCATCTGATGGAATCGGTCGAAGACATTCCCGCAGCGACAATTATGGCCGGTATGCCGTGGCAGTGGGAAACGTATGGCGAATACTTAAAAGCCCTTGATGCCACGCCCAAAGGGCTGAATGTCGGCGGCTTGGTTGGCCATTGCGCGGTACGCTATTGGGCGATGGGGGCCGAAAGCCTCGATAATCAACCCGCCAATGCCGACCAGATTGCCCGTATGCACGACATCGTGACCGAGGCGATTGCTGGTGGCGCGCTGGGATTTTCGACCTCACGCACGATTCTCCATCGCACGCCCGAAGGCCAGCCGGTCCCAGGCACCTTCGCCACGCGTGAAGAACTCATGGGGATCGCGAAAGCCTTGGGCACCCTCAAGCGGGGCTTGTTCGAAGCTGCTCCGGGTATTGATAGTGGCAAGCCCGAAGACATCAAGCGAGAAGTCGATTGGATGACCGAAGTGAGTCTGGCGACCGGGCGCCCTGTCACTTTTGGTTTGGCGCAGAGCCGGCCCCATCGCGATGTCTACTCCTCCATGTTGGAGCAGATTAGCGCGAGCGCGGCCCGTGGGGCGCAAATCTTCGCGCAATCGACCGCACGGGGGATCGGCGTGCTGTTCGGGTTTGTCAACCGCACACCGTTTGATCGCGCTCCGTCCTGGCGAGCATTGCGGACATTAAAGCTCGATGAGAAAGTCGCCAAGCTGCGCAATCCTGCATATCGCGCGACCATGATTCAAGAAGCCTTGGCCGATCCACCACCCATCGACTTCAGCCAGATTTTCCTCCTGCCCACCGCCGAAGCGCGGTACGATCATCAAGCGGAGGACAGCCTCGCGGCTCATGCGCGGCGGTTAGGAGTGAGCCCCGCGGAAGCGTTCATTACCCTCTCCAGCGAGCAAACGGGGAAAGCGCTGTTTAACTACCCCTTCTTGAACCCCTCGTTTGACGCCGTGCAACACATGCTCGATCATCCACGAGTCGTCATTGGCTTAGGGGATTCCGGTGCCCATTGTGGGCAAATCATGGATTCCAGCTTGCCGACCTATTTCTTGAAATACTGGGTCAAGGAGCGAGAACACTTCACCCTGGCACAGGCCATTCGCAAACTGACGCATGATCCCGCTCAGTTATTTGGCATTCAGGAGCGTGGGGTACTGCGGCAAGGCGCATACGCGGATGTCAATGTGATCGACTACGATCACCTCCACTTGCCCGCGCCGACTTTCGTCAATGATCTGCCAGCGGATGGCGCGCGGTACATCCAAAAGTCATCCGGCTACACCTATACGCTGGTGAATGGGCAGGTCTTCATGGAAGGACTTGAGCATACGGGGACTTTCGCGGGCCGGGTATTGCGTAGCGCGTAAAAAAAAGGATCGCTTGATCCCCCTCACCCTCGTGGGCAATGGCATTACGTTAAGGGGGAGACTGTCATTGCGAGGAGTCGGACGACGAAGCAATCTCCGACAAAACAAAGATTGCTTCGCTGCTCGCAATGACACGGTTGCTTAATTTAATGCCATTGACCCTCGTGGGAGGGGCGAATGAGTATTCGCCCCTCCCACGCTCACGACACCAACGCGCTCACCGCATCGAGCAAGTCCTTCCGCTCAAACGGTTTGGCGAGCGTGCGGTGGGCGCCAAACGTCCGAGCGATAGGTAAGACTTCCATGTTGCCTTTTTTCCCACCTCCGGAAATCGCGAGGATTTTTATCTCCGGAAATTCCTTCCGGAGCATGCGAATGGTTTCGATGCCTTCCTGTTCGGGCATGAGGATGTCGGTGATGACGAGGTCTGCTGGTTGCTGGCGTAACCGCGCCATGCCTTGTCTCCCGTCCCCCGCCTCGATGACTTCATAGCCGGCGCGTTCCAGGGTTTGCCGCATCATGTCTCGGACCGGCGCCTCGTCGTCAATGACCAAAATTCGTGTCATAGTACTCTCCTTCTTGCTCAAGGCCTCGCGGTGGTGAGTGGTGGCCCGCGACCGCGCACCCGCCGCGTCTTTGTGGTTACGCCGTCAATTCCTCATTCGCGGGCGGCACTGCCGCTCCCTGTGTCGTCATGGATTCTCCCAGAGGGGGGGAAATAGACACGAAAAGTGGTGCCTTGTCCAGGATGACTCTCCACGGTGATGCTGCCCCCGTGACTGGTCACAACGCCATGGACAATGGCTAGGCCCATACCGCTGCCTTGCCCGATGGGCTTCGTGGTGAAGAATGGCTCAAAGATATGGCTGAGTGTCTCGGGGTCAATCCCACAGCCGGTATCGCTTATCGTGAGACAATACGCGGCGGAAGTGGACAGGTTGGGGAGGGCGGGATCCGAGACGCGCTCGCCCTCGACGTAATCGAGCCCGATCCCTAAGACACCAGGGTGATCGCCGATGGCATACGCCGCATTGACACACAGATTCATGACCACCTGTTCGATCTGCGTGGGGTCGGCGAGGATAATGGCGATCGGTGTCTGGAACGCGAGATGGATATCAATGTGTTTCGGCAAAGAGGCGCGCAAGAGGGTGAGGGTTCCTTCCACGACATCGTGGAGTTGGATTGGGCGGCGATGCTCCTGACTGGGGCGACTGAACGTGAGGAGTTGTTGGACGAGGCCCCTGGCGCGCCGACTGGCCGTGAGCACCTCGTCCAGATTTCTCCGCGTGAGGCCCTGGTGCGGAACATCGTCCATCGTCAGTTCGGTATACCCCATGATCGCCGTCAGGATGTTGTTGAAATCGTGGGCGATGCCACTCGCGAGGGTGCCAATCGCCTCAAGCTTCTGGGGTATCTACTTTAAATCCCAAGGCGGCCCCGCCATCAAGTCTGGACCGCTTGCGCTTTTTGCACGATCAAATCCGCCAGGGATGGGAGCTTGAATTGGCCGGTCACCCGGTCGTAAACGTAATCATAAAAGCTCACGCCCAGCTTCT
>CAMBFS010000149.1 GCA_945865755.1 Klebsiella pneumoniae | reverse complement strand
TTTGTCAAATTGGAGCGGTTAAAGATGCAGACCAAGCTCAATCATTTTGCCCTGAAGTCCAAACTCTACGTCAATGCGCTCCGCTCCGCTTTCGCCACCTTACAAACCCTCTCGCCCGCACTCACAGGCTCTGCGTAAGGTGAGTTGGTAACTCAACCCGATCGCCCACCGCGATGCCGTGGCGCTGACAAAATCCCCCATTCACTTCCAGCACGAATCGCGCGGGTTTGTCCGACGGGAGCGGTTTCTCTGAATACGGCGTGGTATTTCGGGCAATGCTCACAATGGTGAGCGATGTATCAATGAAGATGATGTCCAGTGGCAGTGGGGTGTTTTTCATCCAGAAGGACTGCGGCTCTTGACGAGGAAAAAGGAACAGCATGCCATGCGACTCAGGGAGCTCTCGGCGATACATGAGGCCGAGCGAGCGTTTCTCGTGGGTATCGGCGATCTCCACACCGACACGGATGGCTGTTCCCTGCCGTGGGTAGAGGATGACTTCAGGCTGTGGAGTAGCTGCGCATGCCATGAAGACCGATGAGGCGAGCAATGGCCAGAGGATCAAAAAAGAGGAAAAATTCACTCAATCCCCCTCACCTCAACCCTCTCCCAGCCGGGAGAGGGAATTGCGGAGTGGTCGGGGCGAATAATGAGTCGCCTCTACGACAGAACTCCACTCTCTTTCAGCGTGGCCAGGTCAGCCGTGGTGAGTCCCAGCAGCGTGCCCAGGACTTCGGCATTGTGCTGTCCAAGCAACGGAGCAGGTTGCACCTGAACCGGTGAATCCGAGAGTTGCACGGGACAGCCGGGCATGGTGAACGCGCCGCGCGTCGGATGTTCAACTGTCGTAATCATTCCCCGCACCTTGAGTTGTTCGTTGGCGAGAATATCGCCGCTATCCAGTACCGCGCCGCATGGCACGCCGGCTTCTCCGAGAATACGCATGACCTCGAACTTGCCGCGTTGGCGAGTCCAACTGGCGATGATCTCGAAAATCTCCGGGAAATGTTTATTGCGTTCCGCCTGCGTGGCGAACCGCGAATCGGTGAGCACCTCCGGGCGACCAATCGTGCGCATGAGGCTTTCCCACATGTCCTTGGTGGAGGTAATCAGAAACGCATAGTCATTGGGGCCGCCGGGAGCGCAAGGATACAGGTCGGTTGGTGCCAAGGCGGGTACGCGATTGCCCAGCCGTGGGGCGGGCACGGCACCATAATAGTGGCTCATCATGCCAATACGGTTGAGATTGACGACCGCGTCTTGCATGGACACTTCGACCCGTTGCCCGTGGCCAGTTTTCTCTCGTTGCAGCAACGCCGCCAGAATACCGACCGCGCAGTGAATGCCGGTGCCGGTATCCCCAATCGTGGGGCCTGGTTTGAGTGGCGGGGTATCTGGGGTGCCGGTGACGCTCATGGCCCCGCCCGTCGCCTGCGCGATCATGTCAAAGCTTTTGTATCCAGAGTATGGGCCGTAGGTGCCGAACCCTTTCACCTGAGCATAGATGATGCGCGGATTGATTTCCCGAATCACCTCGTAGCCGAGCCCCAACTCAGCGATCGCCCCCGGACCATAATTCTCGATCATCACATCGAAATGGGGGGCGAGTTGCTTCAAGAGCGCCTTCCCTTCGGCGCTCTTGAGGTTGAGCGTCACGCTCTTCTTGTTGGCATTGAGCAGGAGGAAATACGGGGAGTCGAGGCCGGGCTTTTCGGTAATCAGGTAGCGGCCCTGTTCTCCACCCTTGGGCGGTTCAATTTTGACGACGTCGGCTCCGAGAAAGGCGAGCAGTTCAGTGCACGACGGGCCAGCTTCGAATTGGGTCAGATCAAGAATACGAATGTGATCGAGTGCTTTCATGGTTCCCCTCCCGTGAATAGTGTGGGCGCAGTGTAGCCCTTTTCACGGGGAAGGGAAATCGGAAGCGGAGAGTAGCCAGTGGTCAGGAGAAAGAACGCCATTACATCGGCGAGTCTTTCAGGGCTTGTTCTTGTTCGGGCGTTAATTGGGGCTTTGCGTCCGCGGCTTGCTGATCGTCCGTGGCCGATCCATCCGTGGCGGCGGGAGCGGGTTCACCCTCTGCTGGCTCTCCTGCCGGGGGTTGCGAACCATCCGTCCCTGTTGTCTCTCCTGGCGCGGCTCCTTCTTTGCCATCAGAATTTTCGCTGTTTGCTTTTTCCTTATTTTCCGAGGAAGGCGTCGTCGCTTTCTCCGGTTCAGGTGGTGGGGTTGGCGAATTAAAGCGGGAAGCCGGTGGTAAGGTGTCATCCACGGATGTGGCGGTGGTGGAGGTGGGCGTGTTGGTATAGTGGACATTGCCACGCGCATCGGTCCATTTATAGAGAGTTCCTTGCGCGGACGATAATGCTGGGAGCAGCGACAACGTGGCGGCGAATCCAATCCTCCGCACGATAGCTTTCATCATCATTGTAAACTCCTTGAGATAGTATGCCCGGCATGGTGACATAAATAGTGGAAGCAATGCAACAATGCCCCTTGCCGAGCAATGGCATTAAGTTAAGCAACCGTGTCATTGCGAGCAGCGAAGCAATCTTTGTTTTGTTGGAGATTGCTTCGCTGCTCGCAATGACAGTCACCCCCTTAACTTAATGCCATTGCCCTTGCCGAAAGAGGAAGGAACACCATGAAAAAAGCGCAAAAGACTCGCTCGCGGTCCACACCGAGTCCACGCCGTCCACCGCCACTTCACCAAGGCACTCTTGACGAGGCACTGGCACGGCTTGGCCTACGCGACGTGCCGACGAAACGCCTGTTCGGTGGGCTCTGTTATTATGCCGCGAACCGCCCCTTCGCGATTCTGTTAGGGGAAGACCTCGCGCTCAAGCTTCCGGCCGAGGAGCTCCGCGCGGGATGTGCCCGTGGGGATGGCCGGGTGTTCAACCCCGGCGGCGGAGATTTTCTCATGCGTGAATATCTGGTGTTAAGCGAGCAAGCGCTTATGGATGAAGAACGCGTGGACGCCTATGTCCAGGCCAGTCATCAATTCATTGGCGGCCAAGGGCCCGAAGAAGAGGGGGGATTGGCCTACGACGATTTGTTGAAAGGCCGAGACGAGCTGTATGGGACGAAAAAGTAGTCAGTAGTCAGTAGTCAGTAGGGAGGAAAGAGGGGATGAGGAGACGCTCATACATAATACGCTAGCTCGTTATGCCCGCGCAGGCGGGCATCTAGGCGGTTGAAGCACAATGGTCGGCTAGGTTCCTGGATTCTCGCTTTCACGGACCTGATGTTGCATCTCTTCACTCGGTAAAAATTCCCCCTGCAAAGAGGAAGAGGGCAGGGGGATAGCAGACCGAACCTCACGACTATCGCACTCCCAACATTTGTCTCGCCTCCGCTGGGGTGGCGATTTCGCGTCCCATCTCGCGGGCGATCTGGGCGATGCGCGCAACCAGACGGGCGTTGGTCGGTAATTCCAATTCAGGATAGGCGTAGTCTCCCAACCCAATCGAAATATGCCCGCCTCGCTCAATGGCTGCCGCGGCGATGGGCAGAAGATTACCGCCCACGCACATGACCGACCATTGCCATTTGGGCTTGTCCTGGAGGAAATCGACGAACGCTTCCATGCCTTTGACCGTCCCTGGATGACCAGATAACAACCAGTTCTCCGTCAGGATCAATTCACAATAGAGCGGTTCCTTGAAGAGGCCCATCTCCACGAACGCTTGGGTCGCGCGGATCGAAGGGACCGCCCAGATCGCCGGCATCGGCTTCACTCCCACCGAGTTCATCGTTTCAGCGAAATACTGCCAGGTCTTGGTCGTGTTGAGATACACCGTTTCGTTGGTGGTGTAGCGTTTGGTTGTGGGATCGTAGGTATCGACGTTACTCGTCGCCATGTCAATTGGCCCAAATTCCGGCTTCGTTTGGGGGTCCTTGGCCATCTCCACGATGTGAGCGATCCGCGCTTCGGGCGACGGCATCCACCACGCTCCCAGCGTAGGCATCGTGATGAGGTCACTCTTGTCCTTGATGCGGCGGACGGTGTCGGCGTAGAGCTTGGGGTCCGCGGCGGGCGCGCCGGTTTTAGGATCACGCGCGTGGTAATGGATGATCGACGCGCCCTCACGCCAACATTCCAACGACTGGCCCGCGATTTCTTCGGGACTGTAGGGTACATTGGGATTGTGATCGCGCATGGCATATTCGTTGATGCGAACCTCAATGATGACTTTGTTGGACATACATGCTCCTTACTGTGTATTCTGCCCGTGGCAGGTATAATTCCCCGACCGGAACGGTTCGATATTAAATGCTGGGATGGGGGAGGTTGTCAAGCAAAAGCGTATGCGGTTTCACAGGGAAGGACAGCGAGTGATCTGGATGTCAGTGGGCGCGTTTCTTGGGGCGCTCTTCACCTCGCCGGTGACGTGGTTAAAGAATACGTTCGTGTTTCACCCCAACGTGAAGGTGGAAGGCTCGCCAGCCGCATACGGACTCCCATACGAGGATGTGTGGTTCGGTGGGCCTGACGGTCGCACGTTGCACGGATGGTATATCCCCAGCGCGAAGCCCGGCGAGGCCGGGCCAGAACCGTTGTTCCTCTGGTTTCATGGCAACGCGGGCAACATCGGTCATCGGTTGGCGCATCTGCGGGTGCTACATGAGCGGGTGGGTGGCAGTCACTTCTTGTTTGATTACCAGGGATTCGGATACAGCCGCGGGCAACCCTCGATCCCAGGGATTCTCGCCGATGGCCGTGACGCGATCGCGGTCGTGCATCAGCGCGGGTGGGCCACGGGGAAATCGTTGGTCTATTTTGGCGAGTCCCTGGGAGCGGCGGTGGTGATCGCGTTGGCGGTCGAAGCGACCCCTCCGAGTCGTATCATTCTCCTCGCGCCATTCCACTCTCTCCGAGCGATGGGCGACCTCGTGTTGCCACCGCTGGCGTTCTTGGTCGAAGGCGATCTCAACTCCGCGCGGTTGGTGGGAAAACTCCAAGCCCCGTTGTTGGTGATTCACGGCACGGAGGATCGCACGGTCCCGTTTCGTCAAGGACAAGAGCTGTTTGCCCTAGCGCCAGAGCCGAAGCGCTTTTATCGCGTTGAGGGTGGTGGCCATACGGGCCTCCATGAAACTGGTGGAAGCACCTATACGCGGGAAATCCGCGAGTTCGTGCGCGGGCGGGCCGACTAGGACACGCCTATGGCAGTCTGGTTTTTTCTCTGGCGGTGTTTGCGGGTGCTGCTCGTGGTTGGTGTGGTGCTTACGCTCCTCATCACTGGTGGAGTGGGGTGGGTGCTGTCCGGCCAACGGTATCACACGTTTCTCGTTGAGCAGCTCAGCGCTCGACTGCGCGCGCACGTGCGCATAACCAGCAGTGATCTGTCGATTGCCCAGGGCTTGGGCCTTGAGCTGCATGGCGTGGAGATTCAACCCGAGACGGCGACCGCGCCAGTGCTGACCGCCGAGCGTGTCGCGGTACTCCTTGATGTCTGGGCGTTGTTCCGTGGACAGCTTCTCTTTCATCGGGTGGAGTGGGAAAAACCGCGCATCACGTTGACGGAGTCCGCCGCGGGGCCGTTCGCGGTCTTCCAGTCCATGTTGAATGGTGGGAACACTGCCACGTCTTCCGACGCACCGTCGGAAGAATGGTGGACTCCAACCCTGGCGCTCCACCATGTGCGAGTTATGGATGGTGAAGTTTCCTATCGTCGGAAAGGTCGAGCCGCGCCATTCACGGTGACCCGCGCGCGCGCACTCTTCACCTTCACCCCGGAGCAGGGGGTGCATGCACAGCTTGAAGGGGCGTTGGGGATGAAGGGGGAACTTGGTGCGATTGTGCTGCGCACGCACCTCCCACACTGGAATGCGGCGGTTGATATGTCGCGGATCGAATGGACCGGTCACCTCCGGGCTGATCGGCTCGTGCTCCAAGAACTCGGACGAGTGATGGGACGTGAGTGGCCGGTCGCCACCGTGGGGTTTGATGGGCAGGTGGCGGGACAAGGGCTCGTTCCGGCTGATCTCACGGGAACGGTCCATGTCGAGAAGGCTCACTTTGGCTCCGCGCATGTCGAGAGTGGCACGATCAACCTCAAAAAATTCGTGCTCAAGAAATTGCCACCGACGGCAGGCGCGACGTCCACAAAGCCGGTTCCCTGGATGACGAGGCTGCAAACGGCCACTGCTGAGTTTGAGATCACCGAGGTCCGGGTGGCGTGGAAGGAAGCTCCCCCTCAACTGTCGCTGCTCACCGGCACGGGGGTGTTACGTGACGGCGATCTAACCCTTACTGACTTCAGTGGTGAGATCGGCTCCAAGTCCCGATTGCTGGTGGCCAATGGGACGCTCAAGCAGATTGCCTCGCCCAAGGGACCAGTTCCAGACGTGACCATCAAGGCCGAACTCGATATGCGGGCGGACGGAGCGGACCTCCTGGCCGCCCTTGCCAAGGCTGGGATTGCCGATGTGACGCCGCACGTCCGGAACCCTCAGGGCCACGTGCGTATCGAGATGGAAGCGCGGGCCACGACCCCAGGTGGAGCGCTCACCGCCGATGGGAGCCTGCAATTGCGCGAGGTCGCCTTTGCCGTGCCCACGTTGCAATCCGACGTGCGTGAGCTGACCGGAACCGTGATCGTTGCCGACAATGGCCTCTTGTTCGATACCGTGGGGCTGCAACTCGGTCAGTCCACCGTGCAAGTCTCTGGGCAAGTGAACGACTATCGCTCGACACAGCGGAAGGTGAACCTGGACCTCGCGGCGCATGTTGACCTGGGTGAACTGGACAAGCTGGTCTCAGTCGGAGGACAAGTCTGGCCCGCCTTGGCGGTCACCGCTGGGACAGATTTCTCTCAATTCGCGACGGACCTCCAAGGGCATGCGGCCGTCCGCCTCAAGATCCTGACCACGGAGCCCGCCGGGACGCGGTACGACGGGAGCATCACCTTTCAACAGGCGGCCTTGCGCCTCCCACGCTGGAATATGTCGGTGGCTGATCTGTCGGGCCAACTGCAACTCGAGAAGGGATTGCTCTCGACCGATGGCTTAACCTTCCTCCTCGGGACCTCCTCGCTACGGGCTCAGGGGGCGTTGCGCGACTCTTTCGCTCCACAGCGTACTGGTGAGATGCGGGTGTCATTCACCAACCTGCCTGACGCGGAAATCACTGCCCTGTTGCCGCCCAACTTGATTCATCCCCAAGGAGGAACCGTTAGCGGCCAGGTGGACCTGATTTTTGGCGAGGATGGCACGTTGCGCACCAAAGGCGAGGTGATGTTGCAACGGATTCAGTTGGACCCGCTCCCCAAGACGCTCCGCCCCCTGACGGTCGAAGAAGGGGAACTCTTATGGGAGGGGCACAGTGGGACCTTCGTGATTACACGGGGAAGTGTCACCGGCGGTTCCTTTCATGGGCAAGGCCAGATTCAGAGCTTCGCGCCCCTCCATATCGAAGCCGCGCTTGCTTTTCCGCTGTTCGATGTCGAGTCGATTTTTCGGCTCGAAGAACGACCCCCGGAACCCGAACTCAAGCCCAAAGACCATACGGTGGTCGTGAAGGTTGATGTCACGGCGGAACAACTGACCTACAAAACCATGCGCGCGGACCAGGTGCGCGCTTCGTGTCACTGGCATGATCGCCAAGCCGATATCCACGTCGCGGGTGCGAACGTCGCGGGTGGTCAGGTGCAAGGGGATGCCGTGTTGTGGCCTGACGTGAACGGTCTGTTCCTCGTGCCGCGGCTGACTGGGGTGCAGGCGTCTCAACTGCTGACGGCATTTGGCGTGCCCAGCGAGGTGCTGACTGGTGCGCTGAATGGGGGTGGGCAAATCTACATGCCAGACCGACACCAGTGGAAGAGTCCCGCCCACTGGCAGGCGCGGTTGTCTCTCGCCATCGCGGATGGCGTCGCGCAGCGCATACCGATTCTTGTTCGGCTGTGGTCCGCCGTCAGCCTTCAGGCGGTCCTCAGATTACAGTTGCCCAGTTTGCTGAATGATGGGTTGGCGTTTTCGTCACTGACCGGGGACTTTGTTCTTGGTGGCGGGATGGCGGTGACGGAGAATCTGTCGCTGGATAGTAGTGCCGTGCGGCTTGATGCGAGCGGCGAGATCAATTTGGCGGAACGGACGCTGAATCTCAAAACCTCATTGTCGCTATTGCATGGGATCACCAGCAGTGTGGCGAAAGTTCCGCTGGCGGGCGAGGTGCTCGCGCGTGGCGCTGATCTCCTGACGACCCTTCCGTTCCGCGTCTCTGGTCCGTATCACGACCCCTCGGTGATTCCGCTGGTTGTCGATTTGGGGAGCCGCTAGGCGGAGTGGGGAAGGGGGGAAACGGGGAGATGGAACCTTTTCGCTGAGCGTGGCATCTGAAAAGGGCATGGCAACACAACCCTTTTCTCACGATCCGATTACCTGTCCAGTCTGTGGCGGTGCCAACCCTTCTGACGCGATCTTCTGCGGGAATCCCGCGTGTCATAAGGCGCTGGGCGAATTCAAGTACGTCAAGGAAGAATTGCTCTCCGAAGCGCGCTGGTACGAGAAACTGGCCGACCGTATTTCCGACTTTATCGCCAAGCCCCATTTCTTGGTTGTTCATAGTCTGTGGTTTGTCCTCTGGATCGCGATGAACACCGGGGTTCTCGCCATTGCTCAGCGATTTGATGAGTATCCGTTCGGGTTGCTGGGGATCATCCTGGCGGTCGAGGCGATCTTCATTACTGGGTTTCTCTTGATCAGCAACAACCGACAAAGCGCGCATGCTAACAAACGAGCGGAGCTGGACTACGAAGTCAATGTGCGCACCTACCGTCTCATCAACAAGGCGGACGCGGTGCTGAGTACGGTGGTCGAACGGTTGGCGAAACTCGAAGCCGCTCTCGCGACGGACACGCGCGAGCGGAACAACCCGTAGCTGGTGGCGATTGGTGGCGAGGCGCGGGTCGCGGTTGACTGAGCGCGAAACTCGACCTCTGCCTTGGCATCTGAATGACAAGGAACGAGAAAGGAGATTCAGTTATGTCAGAAGTTGCGATGAAAGTAGTCGATATGGAAATCAAGGAACAGAAAAGCAAATTGTCCGTGAGTCGTCTCTTGCTCATTGGTGCCGCGGTGGCGCTCCTCGTCGTGCTTGGACGACAAGCTGGAGCGTACTTGCCCCAATTCGTGGCGTGGGTCGAGAGTTTGGGGGTGTGGGGACCAGTGGTCTTTGTGGTTGGCTATGTCGTCGCGGCGGTGGCGTTCGTGCCGGGCTCGATTCTGACGCTGGCGGCCGGGGCGATTTTTGGTCTCGCCAAAGGGGTGGTCACTGTGTTTATCGCGGCCATGCTGGGATCGGCGGCGGCATTTATCGTCGCACGCTACGTGGCACGTCCGGCTATTGAACGACGACTGGCGGGAAATACGCGATTCGCGGCGATTGATCGTGCCGTCGGCGCGCAGGGGCGTAAAATTGTTTTCTTGCTGCGCCTCTCCCCGGTATTTCCCTTTAACCTGCTGAACTATGCGTTGGGACTGACCAAGGTTCGCTTCTTCGACTTTTTCATTGCTTCCGTGGGGATGCTGCCCGGAACCCTACTCTATGTGTACTACGGCAAGCTTGCTGGCGACGTGGCCACGCTCGCTGGTGGAGCCGCGGTGGCAAAAGGGCCGGAATACTACGGCGTGCTCGTGCTTGGGCTCGTGGCGACTGTCGTCGTGACGACCATTGTGACTCGCATTGCTCGCCGTGCTCTGAACGAGGTCGCTGGCGAATAACCGGGAGGAGTATCTACTTTAAATCCCAAGGCGGCCCCGCCATCAAGTCTGGACCGCTTGCGCTTTTTGCACGATCAAATCCGCCAGGGATGGGAGCTTGAATTGGCCGGTCACCCGGTCGTAAACGTAATCATAAAAGCTCACGCCCAGCTTCTT
>CAMBFS010000148.1 GCA_945865755.1 Klebsiella pneumoniae | reverse complement strand
GAGCGTGTCGACTTGCCACTGGGGCTTCGGGGGTTCCCATGCGCTCTTGTCGATAATCAGTTCCACAGTCTTCCACCGCTCCTTCGTCGTCTCGTTGTACCGGTAGCGGACGCACACAAGCTGCTCTCCATACTGTTCTCGGAGCTGCTCAGCACCATCTTGATGCGGTTGCAATGTTAATCGTGTTCGCATATTTCCGGCCTCCAACACGCGTTGTCTTACAAGCGGTCCGCTGGACTGGCGACGCCACGCCCGCCGCGATTGAGGACATGGGTGTAGATCATGGTTGTGCTCACATCCCGATGGCCCAGTAATTCTTGAATCGTGCGGATGTCAGAGCCCGCTTCCAACAGATGCGTCGCAAACGAGTGACGCAAGATGTGAGGATTGGCGGGTTTGCTGAGTCCAACCTTACGCGCGGCCTCCTTCAACGCCTGTTGCGGAACAGTTTCAGAGAGATGATGCCGCCGCTGAATCCCCGCGCGCGGGTGCCAGGAGCAACTTGACATCCACCGCCGACACGTGGGAAATACCTTGAGCCTGTATGGGCTCAAGGAAAATCAACACAAGATGAAGGAGGGATTATTATGAGTACAACCGTGGGAATGTCGCCGACTTCGCAGCAGCGAGCGGCGGTAGGAACGGGAGCGGTCGAACAATTTGACGCGATTGTCATCGGCGCCGGAGTGTCCGGCTTGTATCAACTGTATCGCCTGCGACAGCTTGGGCTTTCGGTGCGCTGCTTTGAGGATGGCAGCGGCGTGGGTGGCACCTGGTATTGGAACCGCTATCCCGGCTGTCGCTTCGATTCCGAGAGCGAGACCTACGGCTATTCGTGGTCCAAGGAACTGTTGCAGGAATGGGACTGGAAGGAACATTATTCCGGCCAGCCGGAGAACGAAAAGTACCTCAATTACGTCGCCGATAAATTCGACCTGCGCAAGGATATTCAATTCAATTCACACGTGACCTCGATCATCTACGACGAGCAGGCGAATCGCTGGGACATCCACTTGGAGGGTGGCCAGCGTGCACGGGCCCAGTTTGTCATCGCGGCCGTTGGCCTTTTGTCCGCGCGCTACACCCCGCCGTTCGCGGGTGTCGAGAGCTTCAAGGGGCAGTCGTTCCACACCTCGCGCTGGCCGAAGGAGAAAGTGGACTTCACCGGTAAGCGCGTCGCGGTCATCGGCACCGGCGCCACCGCCGTACAGCTCATCCCCGAAATCGCCAAGGAAGTTGGCCATCTGACCGTCTTCCAGCGGACTCCTAACTACTGCGCGCCGTGTCGGAACTCGTTTGTCACCTCGGAGGAACAGCAGCAGTGGAAGGCCAACTATGACCAAATTCACACACGCATTCGTCAGACGACCGTTGGCATGATGCACGAGTTCGACCGGCGCAAGACGTTCGACGTGCCGAAGGAAGAGCGACTGGCGTTCTATGAAGAGTTATGGTCGAAGCCCGGCTTCACCAAGTGGTTGAGCAATTTCCACGACATTATGAGCAGCGAGGAAGCCAACGAGGACTTCGCTGAGTTCGTGCGCGACAAGATTCGGTCTCGCGTCAAGGATCCCGTGGTCGCGGAAAAGCTGGTGCCCAGGGACCATCCTTTCGGCTCCAAACGGATTCCGTTGGAGACGTTCTATTACGAGGCTTACAATCGCGACAATGTCCTGCTGGTGGACGTGCGCGAGGCCCCGATTGAGAGCATCACTCCCAAAGGCGTCAAGACCTCGGAGAAGGAGTATGAATTCGACGTCATCATCTATGCCACGGGGTTTGATGCCGTGACGGGCGCGTTGACGCGGATCGAGATTCGCGGCGAGGGCGGGCAAACGATCAAGGACAAGTGGGCCAATGGACCGCGCAACTACCTGGGGTTGCAATCCGCTGGCTTCCCGAACTTCTTCATCGCCATCAATACGGCATTCTGTAACTACACGGTCTGCGCCGAGTCCATCGTCGAATGGATTACCGATGCCATCCGCCATGTGCGAGAGAAGGGATTCAAGCGGATTGCCCCCAAGCCGCAGGCGGAAGACGCGTGGATCGAGTACATCAATAAGATCGCCACGGGCTCGATTTTCACCAAGGCGAAATCGGCGTGGTTCATGGGCACGAATATCCCTGGAAAATCCCGCGCCGTGCTGCTCAACCCCCTCCCGGCTCCGGCATATCGGGCCAAATGCGCCGAGGCCGCTGCCAAGGGGTACGCGGACTTCGTGTTGCAGTAAGGCACCGTCAGGAAATAACTTACCGCGCAGAGAACACTGCTGGACAAGCCAGCAGTGGCACCCACTAGCCAAATCGGCAAGTTATTTCTTGACACGTCCTAACGCCGCGCGTCGTGGGGGATCGGGCTCTCGACCATGACCCGATCCCCCACGGGCGGTGATGGAGCCCTTCACCATGGAACACCACCAACAGAGGAACACTTGCCATGAAACTCGCGCTGTATCTGCCGAATCTCCGCGACAAGATCACCGTCAGTGAAATCGTTGACCTGACCCGTGAAGCGGAGGCGCTCGAATTCGATTCGGTGTGGTCCTTGGACCGCATCGTGGTGCCGGAAGCCTCGGACCGCCAGGAACTCGCCAAGCCGTTTGGCTTCATGACGGAATTTCCCAAGGCGCTTCCCGTTAGCGCCCGCGCGGAGTTCCTGCATGGTTTGCCGCTCATTCCGTATCTGGCGGCACTGACGAAGCGCGTGCGGTTGGGGGTCAGCATCATTGTCACGCCCTATCGCGCCCCCGGCGTGCTGGCCGCGGAAATCGCCACTTGGGATCACCTCTCGGGCGGGCGCATCAACGTCGGCGTGGGCTCAGGCTGGATGCCGGAGGAGTTCGCGGCGGCCAGCGCCGCGCACATCTATCAGAAACGCAATAAGCATGTACGAGAAACGATCGAGGTGATGCAAGGAATCTGGACCAACGAGTTGTTCGAGTACCACGGGGAGTTTGTCGACTTTCCCAAATGTGGCTTTGGCGTCAAGCCGGTCCAGAAGCCCCGGCCGCCGATGTTTCTCGGGGGCTTAGGGAACCCTACGCTCGCGGCGGCGCGGATCGCCACGTATGGACTCGAGGGCTGGATCGGGATCATGGACACGCCGGAATCAATCTTCACCTGGCGCGCGGCCATCAAGGACGAGTTGGCGAAGGTGGGGAACACGCACGCCATCGACACCCTCGAAATATCGAGCATGCTGCCCTTCGACATCACGCGCGACAAAACGGATCAGACGCCGCGCGGCAAGCTTACGCCCACGCTGGTCGGCACCGTCGAGCAGATCACGGACAATCTCAAGCGGTATCGGGATGCCGGGCTGACGATGCCCTTGCTGTGGCCGCCGTTCAGCGGGACGCCAACCGCGAAAACCCTCGTGGACATGCGGCGGCTCGTGCACGACATTCTGCCCAAGGTCTAAAGCGAACCACTAAGGCACCGTCAGGAAATAACTTACCGAGCAGAGAACACTGCTGGACAAGCCAGCAGTGGCACCCACTAGCCAAATCGGCAAGGTATTTCTTGACAAGTCCTCAGAGAGAGGGACCCTGAAAAAAACATTAGTGGAGGACACGATGCCGAGATCCAAAAGTGCAGCGATTGAGCGAGCAAATACCATTTTGGCCGGACAAGACGCGGCGCCGGAGGAAGTGCTCGATCTGGTCAAGACGAAGCTCAAGAAAGAGCGAGCCTTTGGCCTCGCGCGTAAATTGCTGGACCTCTACGCCTCGGATCAACGAGTCACTGCTGATGCGCGAGTGCGCCTTGAGGTCGCCCAGCAGCGTGCGCTGTGCACCTACAAGGATGCCGATCTTCCCGCCGAGGAAAAGATCAAGACCGCGCTCCGCATCCTGAGAGAAGACGCGGACCTCGATCACAGCCTTGACCGAGAGACGCTAGGCCTTGCCGGTGCGATCTTCAAGCGGCGTTGGGAGTTGACCGGCCAAGAACGCGATCTGGAAGTGTCTCTCGCGTACTATGAGCGCGGTTATGCGGATGGGACCACCGAGGACTACGGCTACACGGGCATTAACGCGGCCTTTGTGCTTGATCTCTTGGCGGCACAGGAGTCCGTGGCCGTTGGGATTTCCGGGAAAACCGTTGATACCTCGAAGGCACGCTGGGAATTAGCGCGGAAAATTCGACGCGAACTCGTCACGCGATTGCCGTCTCTGCTCAACGACAAAGGCACTGCATGGCTGAACAAGGAGTGGTGGTTCCTGGTCACACTCGGTGAGGCGTATTTTGGACTGGACGAGTGTGACGCAACCCGCCTTTGGCTACAAAAAGCAAAGGCGTTGCCCGATGTCCCGGACTGGGAGGTGGAGTCCACCGCCCGTCAATTGGCAACATCTCTGCTGCTCAAACGCAGGTCGGGGGTAGGTGATACGGACAAAGCAGAGCAAGTGTTACGGGAGTTCCTTGGCTCGGACAACGCGCTCACCTCCGTCATCAGAGGCAAGATCGGTGTCGCTCTTTCTGGCGGTGGTTTTCGCGCGTCGCTTTTTCACATTGGCGTGCTCGCCAAGTTGGCCGAGCTGGATTTGCTGCGCAGCGTTGAGTTCCTGTCCTGTGTATCGGGGGGCTCCATTATTGGTGCGCACTACTACCTCGAAGTGCGCCATCTGTTACGGACCAAGACCGATGCCGAGATCACACGCCAGGATTACCTCGACATCGTCAAGCGCATTGAGCGCGAATTTCTCGAGGGCGTGCAACGAAACATTCGGACGCGCATCCTGGCCGAGTGGACCTCAAGCCTCAAGATGATCTTCGTGCCCGAGTATTCACGCACCAAACGGGCGGGCGAGCTCTACGAGAGCGAGCTGTACTCTCGCGTCCAGGACGGCGAGAACATGACGACGCGATGGCTCAACGCTTTGACGCTGGTCCCGAAGGGCGAGCCCCAGAGCTTTGCCCCAAAGGATCACAACTGGCGACGCGGCAACAAGGTCCCGATCCTGATTCTCAATGCGACGGCACTGAATACTGGTCACAATTGGCAGTTCACCGCCACCTGGATGGGTGAGCCGCCGGGGACGCTTGATACCAAGGTCGACGCCAATTATCGGTTGCGGCGACTGTACTACGACGAGGCACCGTTCGGAAACAACCAGATCCGTCTTGGCGACGCGGTGGCCGCCTCCGCCTGCGTGCCGGGCATTTTCGAGCCGTTACCTTTGACACGGTTGTATGAGCGTGACACCGATCGGGGCAAAATTGAACCAATCGTGCGTCTGATTGACGGCGGCGTCCAAGACAACCAGGGAATCAGCGCTCTTCTTGATCAGGAGTGCAATGTCCTGCTGGTGAGCGACGCCAGCGGGCAGATGAGCGCTGATGATTTCCCTGGGACTGGCTTGCTCAACGTCCCGCTCCGCGCAAACAGTATCCTCCAGGCTCGGGTGCGCGAGGCGCAGTATCGGGAGATTTCCGCGCGCCGTCGCTCCGGCCTGCTCAAAGGGATGATGTTTATCCATCTCAAGCAGGATTTGGAGATTGATCCGGTGGACTGGATTGCTTGTCAGGACCCCTCGCGGCGCAAACCGGCGCCGCCACTCACCAGCTATGGTGTCCAGCCGAAGATTCAGCAGTCGATCGCCGCCTTGCGCACCGACCTTGATTCATTTTCCGACGCCGAAGGATACGCGCTCATGTGCGACGGCTACCTCATGACCGAGCACGCGCTGAAATCGGCGGCTCTGCCCCTGGGGTTCGCGTTGAACGCTTCCGCGCGTGAGCAGTGGAAGTTCCGCGAAGTCGAGGAGTTGATGCGACGGCCTCCTGAAGGCAATCCGCTGCTACGCCAGCTTCAGGTGGGAGACAAGCTGTTCTTCCGGATGTGGGCGTTGTCCTCACGCTTGCGGGGTATCGGCGCGCTCGTCGCGATTGGGTTGGTGTGCGCGTTGGGCTCTCTCATTTACTGGTCGTGGACTAAGGAACTTTTTGTGCTGAGCGTCGGCAAGCTGGTTCTCCTGCTCGGGGCAACCTTGCTGTCGCTCTTCGGACTGGGCTGGGTCTCCAAAGTGCTCAACTATCGTAAGACGCTCGATCAGATTCTTATCGGCATTGGACTCGCGGGACTCGGAGTCTTTTTAGCGAAGCTGCATCTGCACATCTCTGACCACCTGTTTCTCAAGCAGGGCAAAGTTGAGCCACTGATCCGTGGCACTGCAAAAGATTATCCCATGTAGCCTGGATGAAGCGGAGCGGAATCCGGGGTGTCCCGCGCGGAACCTGGATTCCGCTCCGCTTCATCCAGGCTACCCAGAAACGGGATATTCATTTCTGGAAATCGCCTTACTTTGAATGAAAGGCCCTCAATCAGCGCCTTGCCGACTATGTTCAACCGCTGAGCCTGGTGCACCTCCATGCTCGACCTACAACGAGTCGGCGAACCCTTTGATATCACGGAGGGTGGCCGCGTACACATTTGGCAGCGCCTTGCGGAACAGCACGTCAGCCGCGTGACACGTGCCATTGACTGTCCGGCTGTACACCGGCACCCCAGCCGCCAGCAGCTTCTGATAATAGCGGAGCCCCTCATCTCGTAGCGGGTCTAACTCGTTGACCGAGATGACATGAGGAGGCAACCCTTGCAGGTCTTCGCGCGTGGCCCAGTAGGGCCAGCAGAGCGGATTGGTGGCGTTCTTATTCTCGGGGTCATAGACGCTCGCGAGCACTCCCATCAAGCCGCGGTTAATCAAATAGTCATTGTTTTCGATCAACGAAGGGAGTTCCTTGGTCGGTTGAGCCCACGCGCCATAAATGTACGGGCATAAGGCGTAGACCCCGTTAATTTGCGCGAGGCGGTTGTCCTTCTTGGCCTTGAGACATGAGGCCAAAGTGAGATTGCCTCCGCCGGACTCACCGGACACAACGATCTTTGAGATGCCCAGGGCGGCCTTATGGTCAAACACCCACTGTAAGCCACTCGTGCAGTCGTTGAGACCGGCGGGAAAGGGATGACTGCCCAGCTTGCCTCCGCCATTACGGAATTCCACACCCACCACCACCATGCCGACAGCGGCCAGCTCGTCACGCCACCGGACATACGTCGGCCCAGCGGCGGTCAGCACGACCATGCCGCCGCCGTGCAGGTGATACACGCAGGGGACGGGGCCTGACACATTCTGGGGTGTATGGATGTACAAATTGATGTCGTTCCCGTCCACACCCTTGATGACCTCGGTCCGTCGCTTCACGTTGGTAATCGGTGGTAGGTCCGCGGACAGGGCGGTAAATACGGATTCCATGCCCGCCTCGTTTGCCACAGTGTAGGCGAGCTTCTCTGGTAAGGACGAGTCCACCGTGACCGGCGCGGGTGGGGGAGCAACATCGAGCGCAAAGGGGGCGCAGGCGGCGATGAGCCGCGGATCGGTGCGCGGATCAGTCTTCAATACGCGATTGGGGTTGCCGAGACGGCCTGGTAAGAGCGGCAGCTCGTTCGTCTGTGATGTGGATGTCGACATAATGGGTCTCCTTCCTGATTGTAGCGGGTGCACTATCCTCTCGTTTCGCTGCTGCTGTCAAGCCTTCGCTCTCCACGAACATCACGAGTGTGACGGTCTGTCCTCAAGTCCGCCCACATGAAGATATTGTTCTCCCGCTTGAGTTTTTCGCTATTTCCGTCTAGGCGAGAGTGCGAACCGAGTGTCATGCGCCGCGCACCCACTGGGCAATGGCATGAAGTTAGGGGGGTGACTGTCATTGCGAGGAGTCGGACGACGAAGCAATCTCCAACAAAACAAAGATTGCTTCGCTGCTCGCAATGACACGGTTGCTTAACTTCATGCCATTGACCCACGGGATGAGCGCGGCACGCAGAAGGGGCATCATAATGGAAAAAGCTGAATTTTACCGAGAAGCACATCCAGCGTCGCACGGCCCGCTGGAAGGGCTGGTCGTGCTGGAAGCCTGTACGACGTACGCCGGACCGGTGGCCGCGGCGGAGCTGGCCGACTTGGGCGCGGAAGTCATCAAGTGTGAGCTGCCGGTGACGGGCGATGTCTGTCGTCTGTTTGGACCGCGCGTGCCGAACGCCCCGACACAAGATGCCAGCGCGCCGTTTCTGAGCATCAATCGCAACAAGAAAGCGATCACCTTGAATTTTCATCTGCCGCGCGGGCAGGAAATCTTTCGCCAGTTGGCGCGGCGCGCGGATGTCGTTCTGCAAAACTTCCGCCCCGGCGCTTTGGATAAATGGCAGATTGGCTATGAAGATATTCGCGCGATCAAGCCGGACATCGTCTACGTGTCGATTTCCTGCTTGGGCCAGTGGGGGCCGCTGTCCTCAAAGGTCGGCTATGACACGGACGCGCAAGCGATGGGGGGCATTATGTCGATCACCGGCCAGGCTGATGGGCCGCCGACGAAGACTGGCCATGCGAGTATTGATTATCTCACCGGCGTCAAGGCGGCGCAGGCGGCGCTCGCGGCCCTGGTGCGACGACTCCGCACCGGCGAGGGCCAACATATCGATATCGCGATGGTGGATTGCGCGCTGTCAGTGACGGAAGGCGGGGTGATGCAAGCCGCCATGAGTGGCGAGGTGTGGCAACGGAAAGGCAACCGGCATCCCGCCTCCGCTCCCTGTAATAGTTTTCTCTGTCAGGATGGCTATGTGATGCTCGCCGTGGCGCATGACAAACAGTGGGCGAGTCTGTGTCGGATCATTGGGCGAGACGCGTTCGCGAGCGATCCGCGCACGGCGACAGTGGCGGCGCGCAAAGCCAATGAGGACCTGGTCGAGCAGCTCGTGGCCGAGTGGGTGAATCAACGCACCCGGCACGAAGTCGTCACGGCGCTCAACGCCGCGAGCATTGCCGTGTCTCCAGTGTTGGACTTCGGGGACATCATTCGCGAGCCGCATTTCCGGGAACGAGAAATCGTCTGCGAGGTGGAGCACGCGACGGTCGGGACGTTGACGCACTATGGCGTGGCCCCCAAATTCGCGAAAACACCGGCACGAGTGCGCTCAGCGGCGCCCGTGCTCGGACAACATAACGCGGAGATTTATGGCTCCTGGCTCGGCTATGACGCGGCGACGTTGGCGGAGTTGGCGAAGGAGGGGGTCATTTAGCCTATCAGGAGCAGCGCGAGAGAACCCTCGTGAGACTGCTCTTGTGGTATCTGAATCCGTTGGCGATTTTTTAGACGGCCCCGCTTAAAAGCTCGGCTTGGTCGAAAAAGGCGTCAATTGTAGTTCGTGCGTCCAGCAAGACTTGTCTTGGGTATGGAGGTAATAGAACGCCTCCGCGATCTTCACCGGATTCATCACCACTTCTGGCCGCTGCTGAGCGAGCGGCAGAGCGCGGGTGCCGGGTGAGTCGATGAGGCCGTCAATCACGACGTTCGCTACGTGGATGCCATGCTCGGAATACTCCTCCGTCAGCACCTGCGCCAACGTGCGCATCATCACTCGTGGATAGTAAAGGGATTGGCCGGTCAACCGCTTGCGCCCGCGCAAGGACGCCGCGTTATTGGAAATGAGGAACGTGCCAGCTCCGCGCTCGCGCATGGCGGGTAACACCTCCTTGGCGACCAAGAAGGGGCCACGGCTGGAAATGTGTTGCGCGGTGTCGAACATCTCCAGCGGGATGTGTTCCAGCAATTCCTTCTCAGGCGGCAGATCCCGCCCTTCCAGATAGCCCGCGTTGTAGACGACGACCTCTGGATTTCCCACCTGTTCGCGAATCGTGGCGAACGCTTGGGAGATGGAGGCGGGCGACACCAGGTCCAGCTCGACAATCATGCTCTTACCGCCCTGCTCATGGATGGCCTTTTCCAGCGCCGCCGCATTGGCGCGGTTGCGGGTCGTGAGCACGACAAAGAAGCCCTCGCGGGCAAACTTTTGGGCAACGGCACCGCCAATGCCCCAGCGGGCGCTAACGGGGAGGTCACTATCATCAAGCACTTTCCGTATCTACTTTAAATTCCAAGGCAACCCGAAAAATCGCCAAAATATCTTGACAAATAGCCGCTAAACACACACACTTTATGGACTTTGAACAGAGAAGACTTACAGGCTGAAATCAACGCCATCGACCAAGAAATCGCCCAACTGGA
>CAMBFS010000147.1 GCA_945865755.1 Klebsiella pneumoniae | reverse complement strand
ACCAGCTGAACGAAAACCGTGGCAGTGCGAGTGCAGTTCCTGAAATCATTGGGCATCTGCGACAGCGATGGCGCCACGTGCTCGTGCACTCCACTTTTGGGTACCACGACGGGGCCTGTTTTCATTCAAGAACTTTCCGAACAGACTCTAAGAAGGAGGGAGCGGGTGAATACGGACACTATTGGATTTGGACGCTTTCGCGTTGATCCGCGCAATCACAGCCTCTGGAAGGGCGAGCGCGAACTTCGGGTCACGCCCAAAGCCTTTGCCGTGCTCCAGTATTTGCTCGACCATGCCGGGCACGTCGTCACCAAAGATGAACTGTTCCAGCGAGTGTGGCCAAATACGGTCGTCAGTGAAGCGGCGCTGACCGCGTGACACCGAGTCGTCGCTTGCAAGTGCATCAACAGATTGGCGAACGACTCGAATAGGGATACGGGTCACAAGCAGGAACTATTGCCACGGAGTTAGCGCTACACTGGGCCTGGCATGGCTGGCCCTGTGGCGAACGCCGGAAGAGAAGAAAGCCGCTCACCAGATGTTATAGGTAAGGCTTCTTGCGGAAGCGCCCGAATTTCCTTGAAGATCTGCTCTTCGTAGGGTCTGAGATCTTCCATATCGACCTCCTGATTTCCGCTTCACCCTACAAACCTCATAGGCGAATTGCAACCAACGGAACAGCGAACGTTACGTCCCCAGCAAGCGCGTGACTTCAATCCCCATAGCCGAGATGTTGAACTCATAGCGGCCAGGGAAAGCCTGATTTTGCGTGGTGCGCTGTTACGGCTGGAGACGAACGAAACTCCGCCGAGCAGATTCACCTGCCATGGCCTGTGTTCAAGGTGCCATCACCACGCTAGACAATCTCGCACTCTGCGCCGCTCCCGCGGTCCGCAGAGGTACGTCCAGATTAACGCGGTTGCCCCCATAACTGGCGAAACTCCTGCTAGAACTGAAAGATCACACTCAGGATCGTCTCATTCCGACTATCACCCGAACGCCCGAAGCGGTCACCAATCGACCAGGGGCCTTCGTAGGACTTCCCCCAATAAATATCTTGGGACAGCCGTAGAATGATGTGATTAGAAAAAAGATAGTCAACCGAGACGCGATTATACCCGGCTGTGGCCTTGGGGTCGTAGGCAATCACAAAGAGCGGCTGCCATAATCCACCCGGTCCGTAGCTCGTCGACGCGGAGAGCGTCATGACAAACTCATCTTCGGTGATGCGGTCGGTATTCACACCGATGAATCGGTTCGGCAGAATCCGATCATCCAGGATGGCGTGACGAACAGAAGAGGCCCCACGATAGAATTTGTTGTAATCGAGGTAGTGCCGCCAAAAAAATTGCCCGGAAACAAAGAAGGTGCGGAGTTTATTAAGCGGACGAATCCACGTCGGTCGGTCAAACGCGATCATGACTACCGTGCGGTTCGCTGTCTCATAGCGGTTGTTGTCTGGGTCAAGACCCGCGGGCAATGGGCCAGCGGTCCGTCCCAATCGCACCGGCACTCCAGTGGCGAGCGCGGTCTCCACGCGGAACACCGATTGGGTGTAGTGCTCTTCCGAATAGTTGGCGGCAAAGCCAATGACATGCGAACGCGCATTCACCAGGTTAATGCCAGACGTGAACGTGCCCGCCGCGCCAGAGGCCGTCGGGTTTGTATCGAGCCGCGAGAGGTCTGGGCGAATCTTCACCCCGGTATCACCAAAGGTAAAAAAATAATTGAAGCTGAAATCGATCCCGCGCCAGATTCCCTTGAAGCGCATGCCGCCCTGGCCGCTCTCCAGCGACCGGTCTGGTTTACGGTCAACCACATTGCTGCGCAAATCATAGACCTGTCCATTGATGATGACCGTGTTCGCGCGCTGCCGGAGCCCTGAGCCAAAAAACGCCCACGGGCGACGGGGGTCGGTCGAGGTTTTCCCGCGTTGATAGTCCCACGGAATCCACACCGCTTCGACAAACGATTCCTCCAGTGGGCCGATTTTGCCGATGTCGTAAATCGCGCGCACCATCCACAGCGGGATGCGAATATCTTCCCACGCCTCCCGACTCCAGTGCCACCGCAAGTCGAGGGGATTGATGACATCAAGCGCGCGGAAGTTATCCGTTTCTCCCCACACCACTTGTTGGCGGCCAATACGGAGAGACAACGGTGGCAACGCGAGGTCCACGTACGACTCGCGCAGTTTGTACTCAAACTTGCGCTTCTCTTTCTCTTGCGCGGTGAACCGCTCGGAAAAATGCTCCCCAATATCGTAGATCGAATCGTAGACGCCGCGACCGATAACCGTAAACGTCGCGTCTTCCAGAGGTCCGGTGGAGAGCCACCCGAACGCCTGCCCCTCTTCCACGAAGTGGTACCGGCCTTCGAGCTGCGCGGTGTTGCGCTGCATGATGAAGCGCGCATCCTTGAATTGCGGCGTGCGCAGGATGTTCTCCGCTTGCACGAACCCCTCAATCTCAAAATCTGGCCGTAAGGCGATGATGCCCCAGGATTGCCGCGGCAGCAGCAGCAACAAGAGCGCCACCAGGAAGAAGGTCGAAGTTATTTGGCATGAGCGGCCAGACTGGCCGTTACGCGATGGCAATCAGCGGTGTTTGCCATGGAAACGAACGAACACATCAAGCACACACAACATTGAGAATCCCCTCCTCATATATTCACGGCTGTTCTTTCTGCCTCCCACCATCGTGGGTCCCCCAGTGCACAGCCAAGCTATCGTCAATTCCCGCTACGAACTCCCCCGTCTTAGTATGAGACCCGTGGGTTCGCAAGTGGCGAGCGTGAGGCGTGGGTGTTACGCGCGCTGAGATTCGCGCGTGCAATCAATGAAGCGTGTTTCGGTGACGATGGAATGGACAGGTTCATCATCCGCCGCCGTGGGAATAACGTCCACCAGTTGACTCTCGTAGGCAAGCGCGATGCGCAAGCCACCAGCGAGCACCCCACGAAAAGCGCGATCATAGTAGCCTCGGCCACGCCCTAAGCGGTGGCCCTCAAGATCGAATCCGACCCCAGGAGTAAGAATGACATCGGTCGCGGAGACCTTGGTGAGGAGGTCGTCGCCGGGAGGAATAAGAATGCCAAAGGTCCCTGACACCAGTGGCTGACCAGGGACGCGGCGGACAAATTCGAGATTGGCTTTATCAGTGGAGATGCGGGGATAGTACACGGCTTTGTGCCGTCGTGTGGCTTCGTCCCAGATCGCTTCGGTTTGTACTTCGTTCTCATCGGCACTGTAGAGGACGATGTTCTCGGCCTGCTGAAAAGGCGGACATGTCAAGAGTCGCTCAAAGAGCAGACGGCTTTTCTTTGTCACCTCTCCTGAAGAAAGACTCCGACGATGATCTCGTAGCAATCGACGAAGTCGAGTCTTCTCGCTCTCCGTTTCCCCATTTTCCCGTTTCCCCATTTCTCCGGCCTCTCATCGCTCTGGCAACGTAAAAGTCGCTTCGCCAAACAAAATTTTCTCGCCCTTGTGATTCTGCTGCCACACCTGGCAATCGACACGCGGCTCGCCGTTCTCGTGGTACTTCCGCGTCACGGTCCCACCACAGGTCAGCAGATCGTCAGGGAACACATTGGCCGCGAACCGCAGCTTGGTCTTGCGAATATCCCACGGACGATGCAGCCAATCGGTAAGAAAGCGATACAGATAGGTTTCATTGAGCGGCCCTTGCTGCACAACGTCAGGCATACCGCGCTCACGCGCATAGACACGGTCGAGATGGAGTGGGTTCATGTCCCGCAGAATGACCGCAATGGGAATGTATTTGTAACGATCCATCGGTCCATAAGTCGCTGACGGTAAGTCCATCCCTTCCCGCACCTCATCAAAATACATCTTCGCGCGCGTATCCATGCTTTTCCCCCTCTTTCTGTCTTTCTCCGTTTCCCCGTTTCTCCGATTCCCCGTTTCCTCTTCCCTGCTTTACTTGAACAAGACGTATGCCTGCGACCCGCGAAACACCGCGGCTCCGTGTTGGTCGGCGGCTGAGAACTTCACCGTCACGACATCAAACGTCCGTTTGCCCTGCTTCTCATACACATCAGCAACGGCACTCTGAATGGTCAACGGTTCTCCCACGTAGAGAGGGCGTAGGTATTCCAGTTCTTGCTCACCGAACATCGCGGTTCCGGTCTTGTAATCAAAAAAGAAGTCGGCCCAATCGAACGCGCGGAGCAGGACCAGCACGGCAATATGTGGGGCGAAAGAGGGCGGAATCACACGGCGCTGATAGCCAGCGGCCTGGGCATCAGCCTCACTGAAAAAGGCCGGGTGGTCTTCTTCACTCACCGGAAGATACTCGCGCAGATCATCCTCGTTGATGACATACTTCACCTCGCGAAGCCCCTTGCCGATCAATGTCTTGCGGTCTGGCGTGGTCACGTGTGTTCCTCCCCTGATAAAATCGTTACGTTTACAGGGACTCCACTGGCTCATAAGCAAAGAACCATCCCGGAGTTTTTCTCCGGGATGGTTCTCCGCGTTCACACAACTCACCTATGAGGCAAATCGGATTACTTGCCAAACGCAGACGTGACCAACTCCGTATCAAGATACTCGGTCACTTCCTGCACCTTCCCGCCAGCGATACGGAACACCTGGCAGTAGGTATTGTTGTACGACTTCCCAGTCTTGGTGGTTGATTTGCCACGCGCTTGCATCGCCACGAAATCACCATCGGCGATGAAATTGTCTGGCGTGATGGTCAGACCGCCTTCAAGCTGCGCGGTTAGTGGTCCCAGCACCTTGCTAATCAATTCCTGCTTGCCGTTGCAGGTCCCGGAATACTTGGTGGTGCCGATGATGGTAAACCGCACGTCGTCCGCCAGCGCGTTGAGAAACGCTGGCGCATTGCCCTTGGACAACTCGGCGAACATGTCTTGAATCAGTTTCTTATTTTCCGCTGCACCCATGATGTGATCCTCCTCTGGTGAAAGTTTGTTATTAGGTTATTTTCACAGTCGGACTGTGCGTCCGCGCGCTTGCCAATACAATCGTGCGCCATCGAAAATTTTCATCACCCAGGGAATCGCTCGCGTAACCACGGCAGAATCACCTTCATCGCCGCTTCTCGTCCACCCTGATTCGGCTTCGCGGGCAATGGATAGCCGAAGTGGTCGGCATCGACATGCGCAAGCTGCTTATCCTTGGCTGGAGATTGCTGATACACCGATTCCGAATCCCGCGGGTAAATCGCATGGTCACCGGTATAGTTCACCACCAGTGTCGGCAACGTCATCTTCGGCAGACACGCCAACACCGCGGCTTGCGACGACAGGCCAGACCATGTGCTCAGCCACGCCCGTGGCGTTTGATATTTGCCAAACCCGGCTTCCAGATAGTTGAATAAATCTGGCCGTGGCGACCACAACGAGCCATAGTCGCGTGATGACGGCGAGAGAGTCGGATCGGTATACGTGAGATTCGCTTCGGTGCGGTGAATCTCCATATAGCGACCGACAAGCCCCCGTCGGCTCAAGAAGATCCGCCGCTCGAAAGGCATCTGGTCGAACTCAGGTTGCCGCACGAGGTCCTGAAAATAGCGTTGCTCTTCAACATAACGACGCGCGATAGCGTCAATGCGAGCGACCCGCGCCACTTGCGCCGCACGATAGCGCTGGATGAATTCTTGACTATATTTGCTCGGCTCCGGTGGTTCGCGAAACCCGTTGGCGGGGTTGTACATATCGAGCGCCGGATCGCACGAGAGCGGATCATCCTCGTTGGTCACCGAGGGATCGACGGTCCTCTCCAGAAACTTTCCTTCGCCAAGATGCGCGGCGAGAAACACCATGCCGTCCGCCGGGGGCAGTTGCAACCGATTCAGATCATACGCATCGCCAGCGGGTGTGTGGGTCAAGCGTCCAGGAGGAGCCGTAACCGCCTGTGATTGATAGAAGGAATAGAGCGACCCGCCGCCACTGTTGCCGATGAAGACGACCTGCTCAAACCCACGTTCCCGGAGCATTTTTACGCCAGCGGCAACATCGGGAACGAGCATCTCGTGAATACAGGCGATGTCGTTACTCGGCCAGCGCCCTTCTTGCCCAAACGCGGCATAGCCCGCTTCGAGCAAGTGGGGGATCGCGTAGTGACGGGTCATGTCGGCGCGTGGGTGCATGAGACAGACAACCGTTTTCTCCCCGCCTTTGGTATAGAGCACACCTTTGGATTCACCACGATCTTCCGCCGTCAGTGGGACAACTTCGTAGTTTACGCCAGCAGGCAACTTGTCGAACGAGATCAAACTCATTCCAGACGCGGAATACCGTGGAATCCGAGCTAAAGCCATGATGAACCTCCGTAAGGCACCGTCAGGAAATAACTTACCGAGCAGAGAGCACTGCTGGACAAGCCAGCAGTGGCACCCACTAGCAAATCGGCAAGTTATTTCTTGACACATACTCAGGTGTGTTGCGTTTTTCGCCTTCCGCTTTCCGTCCCCATTACCGGATTAAATCAATCGCGGTCGCGGTCTTCACCCCTAACACTTTCAACAGCCGGTCTTTAATCCGCACGGCCGCTTTCTCGACGCCCACCCCCTTGGCCGTCACGGAAATACGCCCGCCAGCGATCATATCGTGCCCACCAGCGGACGAACTACCCAGGACTTTCTGGAGAATCTCGCCCGCGTTGGCATCGCGATTCGTCGTGCGGAGCGACACGTACAGACTCTGCTGATAATGCCCAATGGCCATCGCCCACTCCGATTCTTCCAGGCGGAGGAGAAAATCGGCGACTTCCGCCACCATGTCGGGATACTGCACCTCGTGCAACACGGAAATGACGACGGAATCGTACAGCACGGCTCCTTCAATCGCATCGCGAAAGACCTTGAAATACTCGCGCGGGACCCGGGCGTTCTCGATCTTCGCTAACCGTCGCTTATTGGTGTACGGGTACAAGAACTGACACGCGGCCACATCTTTGGGCGTGGCTTCACGTCCCAAGTCCTGGGTCTCGGCGTTAATGCCATAGAAGAGAGCCGTGGCGATTTTACTCTCGACATCAACATGCATCTCTTCAAGATACTCAGTGAGAATGGTCGAGGTCGCCCCATACTCATCGCGGAGATCAAGAAACGAAACGCCAGGGTAGTCGCCATAGGCCGGATGGTGGTCGATCACAATCGTCGGTGTACAGGACGCGGGAAGTGAATTGTTCCGCCGACCGGGTTGCGTATCGACCAAGGCCACCTGTGGCTGCCGCGCGAAATCAATCTCACCAACTGGCACCAAGTCGATATTGAGATACCGGAGCATCGCCCGGTTCTCGGCACGACCGACGATCCCACCCAAGGCGATGATAATGTCTTTCCCCTCTTGCGCTTGGTTCACGAGGAAGCGCAACGCCACCGCACTCGCCAACGCATCAGGGTCAGGATTGTCATGGGGAAGAATGACCAGAGGAACAGGGCTTTCGGTCACCCGCAGGAGACGATGGAACGGACTTTTTGGGGGTATTACCATAAGGATACTGAGCCGGATTATAGGAAACCCGTTCTTCTCTTGTCTATCCCCTTGTCCCCTTGCACACCCCGCGCTTTCTCAGCACTATGGGCACGTTTGACGCCATATCGCGAAAGGGAGAAGCCGTATGCCCTCACCAACCGGACAAGAACGTTTTGCTCAGTTAGTCGGTGGTCCAGAAGAAGCCCTTGATCTAGCCGAAGCGGCCCTGTTGATCGCTCAGGAGGAACAGCCACAACTTGATGTAACCGCCTATCTCCACAAATTGGATGCCCTCGCGACAGCCGTGCGCGCCCGACTGCCGGAGTCCCCTACCCCGTCAGACATCGTGCTGAACCTCAACGTCCACCTGTATCGGGAAGAAGGATTTCGGGGGAACACATCGGCCTACTATGATCCCGCCAATAGCTTCCTGAATGAAGTGCTGGATCGCAAGATGGGCATTCCGATCACGCTGTCGGTGGTCTACATGGAAGTGGGGCGGCGCTTAGGGTTGCCGCTCGTTGGGGTCGGCTTTCCAGGCCATTTTCTCGTGAAATACACCGGGCCAGAGGGCGACATGGTGCTGGACCCGTTTCTTGGCGGCATTGCGCTCGACCATCAGCAACTGACCCACAAACTCCAGACCATGTACGGCGAGCAGAACCCCTTTCTCACGCAAATCCCGCAACTGTTGTCGCCAACCAGCAAGAAGGAAATCTTGGTCCGCATGCTCCGCAACCTCAAAGGCGTCTATCTGCAAAAGAATGACTTCCCGCGTGTTCTGAGCGCGATTGAGCGAATTTTGTTGATTGAACCAGACGTGCCGACGGAAATCCGCGACCGTGGAAGTGTCCATCAGCGCTTGGGGCATCTCCAAGCGGCGCTACGCGATTTTCAACGCTATGTGACCTTGGCCCCACGCGCGGAAGATGCCGAGGCGATTCGCGTCATGCTCAAACGAATGACGGCGCAACTCAACTAGGGAAGTCTGGGAAGTTCGGAGTTCGGAGTCTCGGAGAATCGGAAGAGTTCGGCATCAACACGTTATGACCCTGATTCGCGTCTCCGTCGGCATCATTACTCAAGGTACGCACGTCTTGATCTGCCAACGGCGCGGTCAGGATTTGCACGCTCTCAAGTGGGAATTTCCTGGCGGCAAGACCGATGACACGGAAAATGAGGCGACCTGCTTACAGCGCGAATTGCATGAGGAGTTACGAATCGACGCGACCATTGGCGAGCAATTGCATCAGACGGTCCATCATTACCCCAACGGACGGTCCGTCGCCTTGACCTTCCTGCATGTTCCCAGCTACACGGGAGAGATCGTGAATACACAGTTCCACGATCTCGTCTGGGCAGAACCAGCCCAATTGTTACAGTACGATTTTCTCGAAGGAGACATCGACTTCGTCTCGCGTCTTGCCCGTGGCGACTGGCCCCAGCTTTTCCCAACTCCGAACCCCGAACTCTGAACCCCGAACTCTGACCCCTGAACTTCCCATGACTCGTCAACAACTCTTTGGTGCCTTCTTCTTCGCCGTTCTGCTCTTTCTGCTGTCGCAGTTGTATGCGCTCTTCGCGTTCTTTCTGAAACCGTTGGCGTGGACAATCATTCTGGTGCTAACCTTCTACCCGCTCTATGACTTTCTCCTGGACATTCTCCGCGGTCGCCGAGCACTTGCCTCATTGCTACTCACCACCTTCATTATCTTGCTGATCGCGGTCCCAATTTTTCTGCTGTCGAGCGTGCTCACCTCACAGATGGTTGATCTCTACCAAAAACTGCAAGAGACCGTCCAGTCAGGACAGTTACAATCCTACTTGGCTGGCTGGCGAGAAACGTACCTGGGGCAGTTATGGCAGAGGTGGGTGCCCCAGACCGCCGCCACCGATATCGACATCCCCGGCTTCTTGCTCACCGCCGCCAATACTATCAGCCAGTTTATCCTCAGCCACGTCACCGACGTCGCCAAGAATCTCGCGGTGCTGATGTTTCATTTCTCCATCGTCAGCTTCACACTCTTCTTCCTGTTCCGCGATGGAGAGGCGCTGTACAGCACCTTTCGCGACCTCATTCCCATGGAGAGCCACCACAAGGACGAGATTTTTCGCCAGTTCTACGAAACGGTATCAGCGGTTGTCCAAGGAATGGTGGTCACGGCAGTGATGCAAGGACTCCTGGCGGGAGTTGGCTTTGCCGTCACCGGGGTCCCCTATAGCTTTGTGCTTGCGTGTCTGTCGGCACTCGCCTCATTTCAACCGTTTGGTGGTGCCGCAGTGGTATGGCTACCGTGCGCTCTCTATCTGGGATTCACCGGCTCGTGGGGATGGGCGATCGGATTGATTATCTACGGCGCCGTACTCATTAGTGGCATCGACAATATCATCAAGCCCTACATCATTGGCGAACGGACCAAACTGCCGACGCTCTTCCTGTTTCTCGGCATCCTGGGCGGCTTACAAGCCTACGGGTTTCTGGGCGTCTTTCTTGGCCCCGTCGTCCTCGCCACGATCATGGCGTTCGTGAGTATCTACCGGAAAGAGTATGCGCACGACACAGTGACACCGGAATAAACTCGGGCTTTTCCAGAGAGCGAATTCCGCGCAGGCATTATGAATATCCACTTCCGGCATTCCCAG
>CAMBFS010000146.1 GCA_945865755.1 Klebsiella pneumoniae | reverse complement strand
TATTGGCCATCGGTGACCTCACAATATCGAAGCGAATGTGCATCTTTGCGAGGGTATGGTCAACCGTCGCGACGCGACGGAGAAGAAAGACCTTTGCCACCCCAGCCTTGAAAGGCTGGGCTACCCTCCACTGCCGCTCCGCGGCAGGTCGGGCCTCGCGGAGCGAGGCGCTGCGGGTAGCCGGGGAGTTCAGTCCCCGGTTGGTGGGGGGTGGTCATTTCATCGCGAGGGTATGGTCAACCGTCGCTACGCGACGGGGGAAATACGAACCTTGCGATCCCAGCCTTGAAAGGCTGAGCTACCCTCACCTGCCGCTCCGCGGCATGTCGGGCCTCGCGTAGCGAGGGCATGAGGGTGGCCGGGGAGTTCAGTCCCCGGCGAGCGGAGGCGTGGGGATTTTCACCCCATCCTCCTCACCAACAGTTCCACAAAATACAACGCCATCGCCAACGGGATGAGATACGGCAACAACGGGAATGGTTCCGGCGGAGCCACCGGCTGGACCAGTGACGACACGTCGGGATTCAGCGCCCCACCAGTCGCATGCGCCAGTGCCTCAAGTAACGGCAGATTCGGTTGTGGTTGTGGAACCTCCGCGGCTTGAGGTGGCGGTAGCGTGTAGCCGAACGGCCCCAGGCGTTCGCCAGAAGGCGACGTTATCTCCACCCGATAATCTCCGGCCTTCGTCGTGCGATGGACTCCTTGATAATGGCCAGGGGCAAGACGTTGCAGAGAAAGAGTCGCGCTTGTTCCACCGGGCTCTTGCACGCGGGCGGACGCCGCCCGTCCTTCTTCACTGGCACCATACGAGAAGAGATCAACCACTAACCCCGCGTCACCGTGGCCGAGCGTGGCCGAGAAGTGCGTTTCCTTTTGCGCTTCCTTGCGCTCAGGCAGACACCACTGCAACGCTTGTGACCAGAATTGGCTAAAGCCTTCCCACCCCACCCACGGGGCGGACCAGCGTCCGTTGGCATCCGAAGTAAAGGCGATGGCTTTGCCCTCGCCATACGACCACGACGCCGCCAGCGGTGGGCGCTTGTCATTCGTGCGCAATGAGATATCCGTTCGCGCTCCTGGTTTCGCCCGCGTCTCCACATATCCCTTCAGTGGCGGGAATGTCCGACTGGCCAGGTCCTTTAAGAACGGAGAGGCGGGATTGGGAATGGGCAACAACTCCCGCTCGACCATCGTCTTTTCTTCTGGCTTCTTTTTCTCCCGTAGTTCATCAATGAAGAGATCAGCCAGCGTTGAGGGGTCGGTCGTATGGTGAAACGCGCCACCGCCATAATCGGCGATGCGCGACATCAGTCGCAGATTAGGTTCTTCTCCCACCGCGATCGCGGAGATCACGATTTTTCCTTCCCGGTGCATGGCGGACACGATATCAATGTAATCGCTGCCACTGCCACCGGTTTCGCCATCAGTGAGAATGATGATGTGCTTGCGGGTCGCGGATTGGCGCTCAATCTGGCGTTTGGCTTCTTCGAGCGCCGGAAAAAGAAACGTACCGCCCGACGCCTTGAGCCGATTCAACCGATACTCCACATCTTCACGAATCGTTGACATGGCGCTCAAGGGGATCACCACGAACGGTTCGGTGTCGAAGCCAATGACGCCGAAATAGTCCTGATCCTTGAGATTGTGCGCGACCGCCCGCGCACCCTCCTTGGCATAGAGTAATTTCGCTTCTCGTCGCATGCTGCCCGAGGTGTCCATCACCAACATCACAGCGGTGCGCGGCTCTTCCTTCTTTTGTGGCGGCACGAGGGTGAGCGGGAGAATTTGTTCGACCTCTGTGCCTTTATATCCACCAAGGCCCAGACTTTCCTCGCCGCCAATCATAATGAAGCCCCCACCGCCGCGCACGTAGTCATCAAGACTCGTGAGGAGCGTGGCCGGGAGCCGATTGCGCGCGACATTGTTGAGAATGATCGCCTTGTACGATCCCGGTGCGCCGATGGCGGCGGATTGGTCCGTGACATTGATGGCGGTCACGCCAAGCCCACGCCCGCGAAACACCCGTTCGAGATAGCGATTGTCCTGGGCCTTGGCGCTGAGCAGGAGAATCTTCTCTTTCGCCGTCACCGTCACCCACGCCGTGGCGCGGTTATCCTGGGGGTTGGCGTCGTCGCCAGGAGTGCTTGGGGTAAAGATGGCGCGCAGGGGAATCAGGCCACTGTCGTCGGCGGAAAAGACCACGGGATGCGTCAACACCGAGGCCCCTGAAGCCAACGTCACGGATTGACGCCAGACCTCCTTGTCTTGTTTCGTCACCACGAGTTCTCCCCGGATGGAACCGGCGTTGGTGTTGTCAAGCGCGACTCGCAGGAGGGCGCTTTCTCCACTGGAAGTCGTGGGTGGGAGATCGAAGCGTTGAAGGGTCACATTCGGAGCCGCTGGAGCGGGAGGGGGCGGAAAGGGATAGAACTTCAACCCGTGCGCTTTGAGAAGCGGGAGGAGGAGGTGTGTCGCCTCATTATTCGTGGTGACGCTGTTGGCAGCAGTGGCCTCATTGGTTGTTGTTTGCGGTCCCACTTCCCAGCCATCACTAAACAGATAGATGTGACGGTTCGGTTCGTTCTGTAGGAGCGGCGTGAGCGCGGCGGCGATATTGGTTTCCACCCGTTGTAAATCCGCCGAAGGCGAGGTGAGCAGCGCTTCGGCCTCTTGCCAGCGCATCTGTTTATGGGTGCCAGCGAAGACGATCGTAGGCGTATCCGCGGTTGGGCGGATCTGTTGCGTGATGGTGGTCCGCATCCACTGCCGCTGGCTCGCGGTGAGGCTTTGCGAGAGATCAAGGACGAGCACGGGAATGCTGGCCGCGCCTGGTTGAAACGTATGGAGCCCCGCCGCGGCGAGCACAACGCAGCCGAATACCAACGAATGGAACACGAGGCTGACGAAGGTCGCGATCGAACGAAACGCGCGCCACTGCCACAGCCAGAAGAGGGGAAGAATGCCGAACAGGAGGAGGAGGTCGGGGCGACTGAACGAATAAAGGGGAAGCGTGAAGAGCATGGAAAAAACTGTCCACGAGGTGAGAAACGCGGAGGGCGATACGCCCTCCGCGTGGACGCGGACAGGAACAATCGAATACCTTATTGCAGGTTGTACAACTCCGCGACGTTATCGTGGAGGATAAAGTTCTTCTCTTCCTCGCTCAGATGCGCGGCATGTTGCTTCAGCATGGCCTGGGAATTGGGCCACGTGGAGTCGCTATGCGGAAAGTCATTCGCCCACATCAAGCGACGGACATTGCAGAGGTCCTTCATCTTGAAGGCCACCCAATCGTCCTGGAATGTTACATAGATATGCTCGCGGAAATACTCACTCGGCATCTTGGTCAACGCACCAGCCGTCAACCAATAGCGATGACGATCGTAGGCATGGTCCATGCGGTACATGTAATGCGGCACCCATCCGGCATCGGCTTCGACGCAAACGACTTTCAATTTGGGATGACGCTCAAACACGGCACCGAGGATGAACGTCCCCATGATGTCTTGGCAGCCACGGATGATGGACATGAACCCATTCATTTTTGGTCCACGTGATGGCGCCCCGACGGTATCCCCTTTGCTGGTGAGGATGTGGAAACTCAGCGGCATTTGCATATCGACGGCGGCTTCGAAGAAGGGAGCGTAGATAGGATCGTCATAATCCGAGATGCCGGGATTGCCGGGCATCATCACTCCCTGTAATCCGAGCGCTTTGATCTTTCGTAGGTCTTCAATGCCTTCTTCCACCGAGCGCATGGCGGTTTGACCGCAGCCGATCAGGCGCTTCGGGTACGCGGAGCAATATTCCGCGATCCAGAGATTGTAGGCGTCGAAGCACGCCTTCTTGTAGTCAATATCGGGATGATTGCAGAGGAGCATGCCGACCGTGGGATAGATGACTTCAGCGGCGACGCCATCACGGTCCTGGTCGGCCATGCGGGCTTGCGGGTCCCAGCCCCCGCGGTGGAGGTCCTCGAATTTCGCACCGAACATCTTCAGATCTTCGGCTTTTTGTCCGGCGGCGGCGACCAAGCCCATGGGAATCGGTTGATCCAATCCGTCGATGACAAACAAGTCCCCTTTTTTTTCATCGCGGACGACGTGTGGCGCGGTGTCTTTGTATTTGTGGTCAATGCGGTCAATGTAGGTGCCTGGCGGCTCCGTGATATGGGAGTCCGCTGAGATGATCGGCTTCAACATAGAGAATCCCTCCTGTCGCGTCTGAGATTTGTAGAGTACGCGCTCTGTCCCCTATAGCGGTGATTCCCCTTGCGGTGAAGTGGGGGCTACCAAGTTTTGACGGTCCAAATCGGTAATCGCATTATACCCCCCTCACCCTAGCCCTCTCCCAGCCGGGCAATGGCATTAAGTTAAGGGGGGTACCTGTCATTGCGAGGAGTCGGACGACGAAGCAATCTTTGTTTTTGCAGGAGATTGCTTCGCTCCTCTGAGTCGCTCGCAATGACACGGTGGCTTAACTGAATGCCATTGCCCAGCCGGGAGAGGGAACTCAGATGAAACCTGGGGCCGCGCTACCGTAACGCCGCGCGCAACTCCTCAAACGCCACGAGCTGATTGCCGTGCGCGGAAGACGGAACGATAATCAACGTATTCACCCCCGCGTCATACCACGCCTCAATACCGTCTCGAACCTCAGATGCCGTTCCGTACAACGTCACTTGTTGTAACCAGCGATCCGACATCAACTGGGGAATTTTCTCCTCTTGCTTGTTGGCGACCGCCTGACGAATCGCCAACATCTCTTCCTCAAAGCCCGCTTCGATCCAATACTGCTGATAGTTCGGCAACCGGACATAGCCGGTCAGCGTGCGACGATTGACCGCCGCCGCCGCCGCCCGATCCTCGGCGATACAAGTCGGCACCATGTTGGCGATCATAAAGGTGGGATCGGTGCGTTTCGCCTCCGGCAAGGCACGGATCGAGTCGGCGATATGTGACCGGGCCGCGTTGGCCCACATCGCCCCTTGGGAAATTTCGCCAGCCAACTTCACCATCGGCTTGCGTAAGGTCGCCAGCACGATGGGCGGGAGGTCCGCGGGTTGGGGGATACTGCTGCGGACATCCTGGACGAATTTGCGAATGTCACCGAGCGGCTTTCCGACCTGCAAGCCGAGGCGCTGGTGTATCGGGCCATGACTGACGCCGATGCCGAAACGAAAACGTCCGTCCGACAACTCATGGATGAACGACGCGGTTTGCGCATAATCAAACGGATGACGAGTGTAGATATTAGCGATACTCGTGCCGAAGGGCATCTCGTGCGTGACCTGCGCCAGGAGCGCGCACCAGGTCATGTTATCAATGACACTGGGTGAATAGATGCCACTGAAGCCTTCTTTCTCAAACTGTTGCGCCAATTCAATCGAGAGTTTCCGTCGGCCTGGGACGGGGGCCAGACTCACCGCCGGTTTGCGTTTCATAATTCCTCCTTTTGGGACTTGCCTTAGACTTGCCCTAGACTTAAGGTGACGCACCGAAAAGAGCAAGAGAAAGGGCATTATGAGCGACCGACCAGACTCGGTCTTGAAACGACGACTATTGGAAGCCAAGGGTTCCGTGAGCGCACTCCCTCCACGGCAAGTGCGGTTTCCCGCCGAGCGTGCGATGGGCACGTTGTGGATTCGCAATAGCGAGTCCACGGCTGACAACTATGCCTTCTGGGAATCGTGGAGCGAGGCGCGAGGAGGAGTCGCTATTCCCGCGGGCAAAGACTTGCGTTTGGTCGTGAGTCCGCAGTCGGCCACGGACCTCTCACCGCTGAGCACCTTCCGGCCCGACGACCTGCAATATCTGCAACTCTCTGGCACGCGAGTGTCAAATGCCGGGTTAGCGCATCTCCATCATCTGACCGGTCTGAGAGTGCTCTGGCTGTACGACACCCCAATCAGTGATGCCGGGCTTGTGCATTTACGCGGCCTGACAGGGCTCCGGGTGCTCAATCTCCGCAGCACTTTGACCAGCACCGCCGCCGTTGATGCGCTGCAAGACGCACTGCCCCAGTGTGAATTCCGCCGTGTGTGGAAGTAATGTGGGTCGAGATCGCGCTGGTCGCTGGCTGCATGCAAACCGCGCGCAATGCGTTTGCCCGGAGCCTCGCCGGGAAAGTTTCTCCCACGCTCAATAGTTGGTCTCGCTTCGCGTTCAATTTTCCATTGTTAGCGCCATTGATTGGCTTCTTGGTCTGGTGGGACCGCTGGCCCCAGCTTTCGTGGACCTTCTTGGCCTACTGCGCCGCCACCGGCGTCACGCAGATTCTCGGCAATATCGCGCTGATCGAAGCGTTCAACCGCGCCAATTTCGCGCAGTCGATCATTCTGCATAAATTGGAAGTGGCCTTCACGGCGGTGATTGGCATGCTGCTGTTTTCCGAGAATCCCTCCATGCTGGGATGGGTGGGCATTGGCGTCTGTAGCTGTGGCACGCTGGTGATGAACTTGGGACGCGAGCGCGGGCCTGAAGGATGGCGACGGGCCTTCCACTTCGATGTGGGGGCGCTGCTCGCCTTGGCCTGCGCCTTGTTCATCGTCTTCGCCAGTTTCATGCTCAAGGCGGCCAATAGTGAATTTGTCTCCTTAAACCCCTGGGTCGGCACTGACCGGTTCGTCGCGGCGGCGCACACGTTGTTTCATACCGTTTGGATGGAAGTCATCATCCTCACGGTTGTGCTCTTAGTGAGTCGGCCCCAAGAGTTTCGACTCGTACCGGTGCATTGGCGACGCATGGCGCTGATTGGCGCGACGGGGTTTGGCGGCAGCTTGTGTTGGTTCTGGTCATACTCGCTGACGCTGGTGGCCTACGCCAAGGCGGTTGGCCAGATCGAATCCGTGCTCGCGATTATTCTGGCCTTGGTGGTGTGGCGGGAGCGCGAAATCGTCCGTCAGTTACCCGGCGTGGCGTTGGTCATGGCGGGGATCGTCTTGGTGTTGTTGGGCTGACACCTTGCAAGATGCCACGGCTCATGCCTATGTTTGTGTCACCCCACCGGAGGAGAGGTAT
Organism: Klebsiella pneumoniae; assembly: GCA_945865755.1. GTDB lineage: Bacteria > Desulfobacterota > Binatia > Bin18 > Bin18 > JABFSC01. Next base: position 3,132 of record CAMBFS010000146.1, on the reverse strand, counting down.
TATGACTGAGGAACAAACGTACGATCGGTTAACGCAGGATATTGGCAACATCTTGGCGCTCGAACATGTCAATGTGACGGTTCCCGACCAAGCTATCGCCACAACCTTTTATGTCTCAGGACTGGGATTCACCCGTGATCCGTACATGATGGTCGGCCAAGAGAACATGTGGGTGAACATCGGACAGCAACAGTTCCATTTACCCACCCGCGCCCCCCAAGTTTTGCGGGGACATGTCGGGCTCGTGATCCCGGATCGCGAGGCCCTTCGAACACGTCTCAAACGGGTTGAAGCCCGGCTAACGGGAACAGCGTTCGCCTGGTCGGCGGAAAAAAGCTATATCGCGGTCACGTGTCCGTGGGGCAATCAATTCCGTTGTTACGCGCCAGGGCCGCAGTTCGGCGAAATGACGATTGGCATTCCCTACGTGGAAATCGCGGTCGCGCCCGAAGCCGCGACCGGCATCGCACGGTTCTATCAGGAAGTGATGAAGGCCCCAGCCACGGTGTCGCGGAGTAAGAAAGGCAATGCCGCGCGGGTGCGGATGGGACTCACGCAAGAGTTGGTTTTCCGGGAGACGGAGGAGAAGCTGCCATCGTATGATGGGCATCACATCGCCATCTACATCGCCAACTTCTCAAGCCCGCACGTCTTTCTCAAGAATCGCAATCTCATCACGCAAGAGAGTGATGCCCACCAATATCGGTTCCAAGACATTATCGACCCGGAGACGGGAAAAACGCTGGGTGTGATTGAGCATGAAGTCCGTAGCCTGTATCACCCGATGTGGGGGCGTGAGTTAGTCAACCGTAACGCGGGGCAGCGCATTAGCGCGTATCAGCGTGGGCAAGACGCGTTTTCCTCGGCGGATCATCTCAGGGCGTTTACGTCGTGAAGACAAGGGCAGTTCGGAGTTGGCAAAGTTCGGAGTTCGGAGTTGGCAAACTGAGTGCAGTCGCTTGGGGGGTGTCGAAAAAGTCTCCGTTCACCCTATCGCCATGCTCAGGGCGAGAGGGGCATGTTTTGTGTTCATTGGGGTTTTTCCGTTCGTGCTGAGCCTGTCGAAGCACAAAGTCCGGCTTTTTAGATACCTTCTTAGCAACTCCGAGAACGGTACGGGGAGCGGCTCATGTGTGTCCGTTACCGGGACGACGAGACGACAAAGGAGCGGTGGAAAACTGTGGAACTCATTATTGAAAAGAGTGTCTGATATCCACCGAAGCCCCAGTGGTAAGCTGACACGGTGGTGGCCATTCAAGTCGCGGCGCAGGAGCGAGCGGTGCGCCGCCCGCCCCGGGAGCCGAATCGCGTGTGGCGGCTCAGGCGGCTTCAGCACCCACGCCTGCAACTCCGCCGGGGTCTGCCCCGTCAGCGGCAGTGGCGTGAGATAGCCCCCCCCCGTGGTGGGTGCGGGCCCGATTCGCCAGGCTCGCCAACTTACAATCCCCCACCAGCAGAAAATCGGGCCGCCCGATGGTGGCCACCAGGCGCTCCCAGGCGGGGAGGTACTGCGGGTCGTCGCCTTGTTCTCCCGAGAGGGTCGCCGTGGCCAAGGGTAGGCCGACCGGGTCCAGAGTGCCCAACAGGGCTGTGAACTGGCGCAAGTCCGGACGATGGTCTTTGCTGTCCCCAAAGCGCATCAGCCCCTCCTCGTCCGGCGGCTGATGATGCCCCGAGACCGTGGTCAGATCAATGCGCGCCGTCTCGGTCGGCAAGGCATAGGCGCGGATCCGATGCTGCCCCAGCTCGGCCTCACTGGCCTCCCCAGGCCCCGTCTGCTCTTCCCCCACCTTGCCCAACTTGCTTAACACCACCGCCAGCCGATCATCGGTGCAATCTTGCGCCCGCACGGATTTGCCAGGGCCTGGCTCAGACTGGTGAGATGCTGCGCCGCCCACCCTTCGAGCGGACTCGGAAAGTGCGTACCCCGCATGACCATGTGCGCAATGAACACGAGCGCCACTTCCCCATAGCTTAAGCCATCCCAATTGCCATGCGACGGTCCCAAAACCTTGTCAATAATTACATCCCCCCGCATCTGCTTGAGCCACTAGATAAGCACCGGTAGTTCATCTATTCGTTCCGCACTTGTCGGGTGTTGGCCCATGTCTCCTCCCCGTCCCTGCACTGGACGGGGAGAATAGAGGCACCGTGATAATTCGTAAATCCGGCCTCAAAATGACCGAAAGGTGAGTTCTATAGCAGGCATGGTTTTAAGGTGGTGAAAGAATGCGAGATCCAGAAGGGGCCGCATATCTGGGGCATGTGGCGAGCGCCGCAGGTATAGTGGATTGCATTCCCAGTTGCTCGCCGTTAGATTGCCGCCTAACAAGCGCCGTGCACGTGACCGCCGCCCGCTTGCGGATGCTGCTGAACGTGAACGGCCTCGGCGGGGCGGCGGCCCGAGACGAGGGACGTTAGGCGGCTCACCATCACTGCAAGGGATACCGTGGAAACGATAATTCAGGATGGCATTTAAGCTCCTCGGCGAGATCAGAGACATCGAAACAATGGCGACGGGCGGAGGAGTGGACATCCGACGCTTTCTGGACCGTACGTACGGCAAAGGCCGCTGGCGTAAGCGGAAAGGCAGAGCCACCGTGCAACTGATCGATGGGACCGTCTGCGAAGCTGAGATCCACTGGTTTGAAGCGCACGGGATTGGACGGCAGGATTTCAAGATCAAGAGGGTACTGCGATGAGTGATTTTGTGATCTGCATCAATAACGAGAGCAACCCCGCTAGTCTGATTGTCGGCAAAGTATATCGCACGCTCTCAGAAGCAGAGGCGGAGGCGCACGGCATGCTCCGTGTTCGTGACGAAGATAAATCAGAGCTCGACGGTTATCTCTATCCGGCCTCAATGTTTGCCCCTATCGAGTTGCCAGAAGTGGTGAGGCACGCATTGACGGCAGCGGGCGCCTGAGCGTGAGCAGAAGGCCGCCCAACCCCTCTCAGGGCTCCGTTGTCAAGAGGGCAGACACATGCATCGCGGGGGCGGGGTGGCCGTCCGATAACATTTAGTGATTCATCTTTGTCAAGCGGTTGTTGCTGACTTGATTTCGGTTGCTGGTCACAGCCTGGGGCTGCACCAAACACCTCTTGAGGATCAATGTTTCCCGTGAAACATTT
>CAMBFS010000145.1 GCA_945865755.1 Klebsiella pneumoniae | reverse complement strand
GCTTTGTCAAATTGGAGCGGTTAAAGATGCAGACCAAGCTCAATCATTTTGCCCTGAAGTCCAAACTCTACGTCAATGCGCTCCGCTCCGCTTTCGCCACCTTACAAACCCTCTCGCCCGCACTCACAGGCTCTGCGTAAGGTGAGCTCAGAATATCGACCATCGCGTATTGTTCCGCGATTTCGAGCGGGTTGTGAAACGGCAGGACACTGACGGCGACGCTGAGTCGGATATGTTGCGTCCGTTGCGCGGCGGCGGACAACAGCACCGGCGGCGCGGGACACACGCCATAACTGCTGAAGTGATGTTCGGCGAACCACACCGAGTGAAACCCCAGGGCTTCCGCGGCTTCAATCTGTTGCAGCACTTCAGCATAGAACTCCGGCACCGACCGCCCGGCGCTCGGATGATGATCCATGATTGAGAGAGTGGCGAATTTCACAACGACTCCAGTCTCAGGACTGAGGTTGAGTCCATGAGTCTGTTGAGTCCATCGGGTCCGTTGAAAGAAACTCTTCCGACAAAAGAAGACTCAATGGACCGAGAAGACCAACAGACACAACAGATACAACAGACAGAGGATGCCCTTACCGCGGGGTCAGCAGTCCACGCAGAAAGCCATCAATCCCCATGCTCCGCTCTCGCCACAGATAATCTTGTGGTCGCTCACGAATCGCGCGCGCGGCGGCGGGATGCGTGCGCATCCACTCATCTAATGAAGGGTTATCACGGAGAAATCTGCGACTCTTGATTAACTCCGGATCGCGATACAGCTCATTCGACACTTCCCAATTGCGGTCCAGGTACTGCTCAAAACTTTGGATATCTCTGGCGGTCGGCTGGCCAGAATCGGGGTCGGGCTCGGGTTCTGAAGAGCGAGACGACCGAGTAATATAGGCGCTCGGGTTTGCCATGATAATCGCCGCTGCCTCGCGATGCTCACGCAACCATTCGTCTAATGCCCCACGATCGTGCACATACCGCGTGTCATTCACTAAATTCGGATCACGGGATAAATCCCGGGCAATAGCTCGATGGTCATTGAGGAACTCCTCCCAATTCCGCCGTTGTCGGTCGGTGAGGCGGGTAGAACCACCCTCATCTCCTCTGTCCCGGGAGCCACGCCCCCGTTCACGCCACAAGACCGCGCGCGGATTGTCGCGAATTTCCCGCGCGGCTTCGGGATGGTCCTTCAGCCAGTCACGGAGGGCATCGTGATTGCGGACATATTCACGGTCGTTGATCAGCTCTGGGTTGCGATATAACTCCTGAGCCGTCTCCCCGTGATCGTCAAGGTAGCGCTGGAAACTGCGCAGGTCGCGCTCAGATATGCGGGTTTCTCCATAATCACGGGCGAGACTGGCGGGTGGAACCGCCATACTGGCGAAGGCCAGCGCCCCCAGGGACAACACAATTGCTAACGATTTTCTCAAGACTCGATTCTCCTTTCTCGACAAATTGCGGACAGCTCGTGATGTAGCATATCCCGCCGAGGCTGACAAAGAAAAAATGCGGTTCACCCTTGTCAGAAAACGAGGGGATGATGTACCTTCGTGCCAGTGGAACAAATCTTATGGTGCACCGAAAAATTACTCGTATTCGTCAAATGCTCGAAAGTCACGACCCGCCGCGTGTCGAGCTTGAAGACCCGATGCGCGCGGCGGTCGCGCTCCTACTCCAACCCACGGCGGAAGACCTCCATGTCCTGTTTATCCATCGTGCTCATCATCCCCATGACCCGTGGTCTGGCCACATGGCATTTCCCGGTGGGCGGAAGGACCCGGAAGACCCGGATTTGCGGGTGACGATCCACCGCGAGACCCGGGAAGAAGTTGGCATCAATCTCGACGTGCACGGCGAATATCTTGGCCGCTTGGCCGAAGTGCAAGCGATGGCGCGGGGAAAGATGACCAACATGGCCGTCTCACCGTTTGTGTATCTCGTGGCCCCGGAGGCCCAGCCGGAGCCCGACCCCGTGGAAGTGCAAGATACCATTTGGGTGCCGCTGTCCTTCATGCAGCAAGACGGTGTGGAACAAACCGTACAGCGAGATATGCCTGACAAGTCCACGATTCATGTCCCCGCGCTAGTCTACGGCGGCAAGACGATCTGGGGGCTGACCTATCGGGTCTTGCGGGAATTCCTGGGACTGATTCACGAAAAGTGAGGACTCCGTCACACGAGCGCGCACCACGCGGGATACATGCCTGCACGCTCGCGCGCACGCGCGGATGTCCCTTGACGCGTTCTCTGGGCTGTGTCACAGAGAACATGCTTATAAACTTTCACGACAGACAGTAACTGAAAAAGAGGAGGAGTTATGGCTAATCTTCGTGTGGTGTCCGCGGATTCGCATGTCATGGAACCGGCGGATTTATGGTCAGCGCGTCTTGATAAAAAATTCAGGGACCGCTCACCGCTCGTGGTCCAGAATCCCAAGAAACCGGGCTTGATTTTCGTGGCCGAAGGGATCGAGCCTTTCCCGGTCGCCGGTGGCTTTGGTGCTGGCCGGTCGGGTGAGGAATTGAAAGATCACATGAGTAAAGGCTACGAAGCCGCCCGTCCGAGTGGGTGGGACCCGGTTGAACGGATTAAAGATCAAGATATCGACGGCGTGGAAGCCGAAGTCCTCTATACCACGCTGGGCATGCCGCTGTTCGGCTTGCAAGACCCAGAGTTACAGCGCTCGTGTTTCCGCGTGTACAACGATTGGGTGGCGGAATACTGCTCGCACAACCCGAAACGGCTGTATGGCGTGGGGCTGGTGTCGCTGGAAGACATCGACATGGGGACCAAGGAACTCGAACGTCTCCATAAACAGGGAATGCGCGGCGCGATGATCTGGGGATCACCACCGGAAGACAAACCGTATGGCAGCCGCGTGTACGATAAATTCTGGCAGGTGGCGCAAGAACTCCAGATGCCGCTCTCGCTCCACGTCATCACCGGCAAGAGCAAGGAAAGCAAGATCAACTTTGACCAGATCAGCACGTTTTACATGGCGCTGATCCACGAAGTGCAGCGTTCACTGGTGCAGATCATTTTTGGTGGCGTGCTGGAGCGCTTCCCCAAGCTGACCATCATTTCGGCGGAAAACGATACCGGGTGGTTCCCGCACTTCATGTATCGCATGGATCACGCGTTCGAGAAATTTAGCGCGATGGAAAAAGAACCCTTACCGATGAAACCGAGCGAGTACGTTCGTCGTCAGATATGGGCGACGTTCCAGGACGATCCCATCGGTCCCGCGACCTACAAGATATTTGGGGAGAACAATTACATGTGGGCGTCCGACTTCCCACATACCGATTCCACCTGGCCGGACTCGCGGCAGTGGATCACGAAGAACTTCGCTGGCGTTCCGGCGGAGGTCACCCAAAAGATCGCCTTTGACAACGCGGTGAAACTGTATCGGATGGAGCTGAATTAGAAGCTGTTAGCTGGTAGGGGCGTATAATTATACGCCCCTATTTTTTTCTTTTCCGTTCTTCCCTGCTCTTTACCGCACCCCCAGCTCCTTGAGCAGCGCGAAGGGATTCGGCAGCGGCTCTTGCCATAACCACGCGGGCTTCAGAAAAAATCCGCTGAGGACAGTGGAGTGTACGACACCGGTCTTCTCTTCAATGAGCGTGTAGCGTCCTTCCGCATCCAGTGTATAGCCCTCAAAGCGCCGAGACATGGGATCAACCACCCAATACTCACGAACGCCCGCTGCTTCATACTCCAAATACTTTTCGCGCCAGTCGCGCGCCGGACTATCAGGCGAGACAATCTCAACGATCAAATCGGGCACGCCGTCCACCTCGGTGGTTTTGAGAATGTCCATTCGCTCCGTGGAGACGAACAGCAGATCCGGCACCCGGCGCCGCCGTAAAGATGCGAAACGCACTTGCAATTCAGGCCCGTACACAGCGCCAAGACCACGACTTGTCGCAAACCCACGGAGGATGAAATTCAAGAACCCAGCCAGGTCAACATGTTGTAAATTCGCGGGCGGCGGCATGATGATCTCTCCATCTACCCATTCGGCTTTCGTGTCCTCGTCGCACCATGCGACAAACTCCTCTTCGGTCATCCGTAGGGGAACAGTGACGACTGGCGGTTCGACGAGCGCGCTCTCAGTATTCATTGGTGCACCTTCCAATTCTTTTTCTCTAGCAGCAACACGAACGAGGGCGCAACCGGTGGAAGCGCCCCGCCGCAGCCTCAAGCGTCCGTCACGATTGACAACCATGAGGCTGCGGTAGCACAACTTTGTGGGCCTAGTTATCTTCAGAATACGCTGCGGAGACTGAGCCCCGCATCCCAAAGGAGTAACTGATGTCCGCGACTATGCCCTTGGTATCACCCATCGGAGAACAGCCGGTCGTCGTATCACCTGACGCGATCTGGCGTTTCAGCGTCGAGCACTATCATGCGATGATTCACGCGGGCATTCTCACTGCTGATGATCCGGTGGAACTGCTGGAAGGATGGTTGGTGACGAACATGCCGAAGAACCCACGTCATAGTGTCGTGACGCAATTGGTCCGAGATACTTTAGCCCACATCCTCTCTTCTGGTTGGTATGTGAATACCCAAGAACCCATTACAACTACGGACAGTGAACCTGAACCTGATGTTGCCGTGGTGCGAGGCAACAGACGTCAATACCTCGATCATCATCCTGGCCCGCACGATGTGGCCCTCGTAGTCGAAGTAGCAGACTCCTCCTTGCAACGAGATCGCTCCTTGAAGAAGCGACTGTATGCGGCGGCGGGAATTCCAGTGTATTGGCTCGTCAATCTGATTGATGGACAGCTTGAGGTGTATACCGACCCGTCAGGACCAGCCGAGCAGCCGGACTATCGACAGCAGCGGAACTACAGCCCAGCGGACATCGTTCCCGTCGTGATCGAAGCTCGCGAAGTGGGACGGATTACCGTGCGAGATTTGTTGCCTTGACGAGGTGGGCTCACAGGAGTAGTAATCTCGAAAATTCTTTTCTGAGACCACCATTGAGCGGCGTCATGGAACTTCCATGCCTCAAGAAAAGCGTAAACCCCACTATTCCCTCACTCGTGTTCAAGCCCTCATGCAACACTCCGAGAGGAGACGCATTACTTCTTCGGCCCTTGATGGAGCAAGAAACCTGGGCTGGGGAAGAGCTGAGATTCTCCAATGCGTCCAACGATTGACGCACGGGGACTTCTACAAATCCATGACGAGTCATCACAATTCACAACTCTGACAAGATGTCTACCGCCCAATTTTCAAGGGGAAAGACCTGTACGTGAAAGTGCAAATCCTGCCAGGCGAACAAGGCGTTGTCATTTCCTTTAAGGAACGCCTTTCCGGAGAAAGTCCATGAAACAGAAACGCGCCCTCACGGAAGGCTCGATGTGCGCCCAATGTGGCAAGCCGGGCCTTACTTTGAGTCGCCGACCGCATGCCTGGTCCTATAAAGGGGCTACTTTCAAAATCGAAAACTACGGCGTATTCGCTTGTCCTACGTGTGGGGAAGAATACCTTGATGATGTACTCATCATGGAAACAGAGCCACAAATCCGCGACTGGCAACGACAAGTCGATGGCTTCCTGACGACAGACGAACTCAAGGCGCTAAGGAAGAAAATCGGCGCATCAAGGACAGAGTTGTCCCGTATTTTTGGAGACGAACCCCAATGTTTCACCAAATATGAAACCGGCGTGCTCAATCAGGGCGCGGCGACGGATCAACTCCTGCGCTTGATTCGTGATGTGCCAGGGGTATGGGAGAATCTCAAGCAACAATCCGAAGAGAGAAGGCGCGTGGAACAACGCCACCGCAGGCGAACGAGCCTCAAGAGAGCCGCCTAATCCTCATCACCAACAGCGCGTTTGTGAAAGACCGGGGACCGAGGACCAGAGACCGGGAGGCTGGGACTGGCTGTATCTCGTTCAGCTCTTTTGTCCCCGGTCCCCCGTCTCCGGTCTCCCGTCGTTTTACTTCTTCGCCATGAGCGCCTTGACCACCTTCGGCGGTGACATCGGCAGTTCCGTCATCCGAACACCAACCGCGCGATAGATCGCATTGGCGATCGCTGCTGGTGGCGGCACGATGGGCACTTCACCGACGCCGCGGATGCCGAACGGGTGGCCGGGGTTCGGGACCTCGACCAGAATCGTCTCGATCATCGGCAAATCCAGTGTCGTCGGCATGCGATAGTCGAGAAACCCGGTGTTGCGCATGAGGCCGTTCTCGTCGTAGCAATACTCTTCATTAAGCGCCCAGCCCACGCCTTGCGCGACGCCGCCTTGAATCTGGCCTTCGACGTAACTGGGATGGACGGCTTTGCCAACGTCCTGTGCCGCCGTATAGCGCAGGATATCAACCTTCCCAGTCTCGGGATCCACCTCAACGTCCACCACATGCGTGGTAAATGCCGGCCCCACGCCGCGTGGCATCACCGACGCCCGCCCCGTGACCGGCCCCCCAGCACGAGGCAGTTTGCCGGCTAACTCCTTGAGGGTCATGGACTCATGGCCGTTCGTGGTGCACGAGAGCGCGGCATCTTGGTAGACCACGTGATCAGGGCTCACTTTCCACAAGGTCGCGGCGCGTTGCTTGAGTTGATTCACCGCATCCTGAGCCGCGTCATACACAGCATAGCCGGTGGCGAAGGTCACACGGCTGCCGCCGGTCGTATCGGTATGACCAATCGACTCGGTATCGGCAACGACTGGATGCACCTCCTCCGCTTTGAGGCCGAGTACCTCAGCCGCGATCATGGCACAGGAGGCGCGCGAACCACCAATATCAGGCGAGCCCGTGACGACATTCGCCGTCCCATCGGTATTGATGCTCACCGTCGCCGAGGACTGGAATCCCGCGTTAATCCAGAAACCCGAAGCCACGCCACGACCGCGGAGTTTGCCATTGTGTGATTTCGGCAGCGGTGACTGATAATGGGGGCTATTCTTAATGGCCTCAACCGTTTCGAGATGACCAATGCGCTTAAATTGCGGGCCAGCCGGTTGCGCGGTCCCTTCTTTTGCCCCATTGATCCGGCGAAACTCGAGAGGATCAATGCCCAGCTTTTCCGTCAACTCGTCGAGCACAGTCTCCGTCCCCATCGCGGCATTGGTCGCGCCCGGTGCCCGGTAGGCCGCCGTCTTGGGTTTGTTGAGGACCACATCGAAGCCATCAATTTGCAGATTGTCGATCTCGTATGAGGCGAGCACGGTCATACAGCCAACGGCGATCGGTGAGCCAGGGTAGGCCCCGGCTTCGTACGCCATCCACACCTGTGCCGCCGTGATTTTTCCTTCCTTGTTGGCACCCACCTTCACGCGAATATGAGAGCCTGAGGTGGGGCCAGTCGCGCGGAGCACTTCGTTGCGAGTCATCACCATCTTGATCGGGTGTCCGGTCTTTTTGGACAAGAGTAACGCGAGCGGCTCCAAATAGACGGTGGTTTTGCCGCCGAATCCCCCACCGATTTCAGCGGGGACCACTTTAATATCACCGCGATTCATTTGCAGAATGTGGCCGCACAGCTCACGGATCGCGAAGGAACCCTGGGTGCTCACCCACACCGTGCTGCGTCCGTCTTGGTTGTATTGCGCGACCGCGTTGTGGGGCTCGATGTAGCCCTGGTGAACCATTGATGTGTTGAACTTCCGTTCGACGATCACCTCAGCCGCGTGGAAGCCCGCCTCCAGGTCACCACGGGCAAAGCGCACCTGACTCGCAACATTCGTCGGTTTATCGCTTTTCTCCGGCGTCCCACTCATGCGCAGGTCGGGGTGCAAAATCGGCGCGTCGTCCTTCATCGCGGCCAGTACGTCCTGGACATAAGGCAGGAGTTCATACTCGACTTTGATCAGTTTCAGCGCCTCCTCGGCGATGTGAGGGCTAGTCGCCGCGACCGCCGCGACTGCATGGCCATCGTAGAGCACTTTGTCGCGCGCCATGATGTTCATGGACAAATTCCGGGCGTTGACGAAATTTTCTCCGATCTGGACGAGTTCGGGCGGCACACTGGGAAAATCCGCGCCCGTGATAACGGCCTTCACCCCTGGCAACGCCAACGCCGCCGACGCATCAATCGCCTTGATACGCGCATGCGGGTGAGGACTGCGCAACACTTTCGCGTGCAACATGCCAGGCAGGCTGATATCGGCGCCATACCGAGCGCGACCCGTCACCTTATCGACGCCATCATGGCGAATCGGGCGCGTGCCAATGACTTTGAATTTATGCTCTAGTTGCGCTTCCATAACATACCTCCTAAAACTTGGTACACAAAAAAATGGGGAAGAGCGTATGACACCCCTCCCCACGGACTTAGCGCCCTAACGGCTTCTACCCGCCTGCGATAGCGGGGACAAAATGAATTTCACTATCGGCTGGAACCGGCTCCGACAAACCGCCAGTAATCACCTCGCCGTCAATCGACACCGCGATTGAGCCAGCTAAGTCCCCATGCTCAACGACCCGATCGCGAAAACCGGGGAACTGGCGTTCCAAGTCGTTGATGAGTTCTCTGAGCGTCGCCCCGGTCGCGGAGGTACGGTCTTTCCCGTTGGTCAACTTCCGAAGCAGTGCTGGGATAAAAACGGTAGCCATATAGAGATTGAGGGACGGGGGACCGAAGACCGGAGACCGGAGCCAAAAGGGCTCAGTGATATTCAGCCCTTCTGGCCCCGGTCCTCCGTCCCCAGTCCTCCGTCTTGCTACTTCTTCGCCAAGATGGCCTTGCTCACCTTCGGTGGTGACATCGGCAGTTCTGTCATTCGCACACCGATGGCACGATAGATCGCATTGGCAACCGCTGCTGGTGGCGGAACAATCGGCACCTCACCCACACCGCGAATACCGATCGGATGACCGGGGTTCGGCACCTCAACGAGAATTGTCTCGATCATTGGCATATCCAAACAGGTAGGAACCCGATAGTCGAGAAATCCGGCGTTGCGCAGTGTCCCTTTCTCGTCATAGAAGTATTCTTCATTTAAGGCCCAGCCAACGCCTTGCGCGACAGCGCCCTGGATTTGCCCTTCGACATAGCTCGGATGAACCGCTTTGCCAACGTCTTGGGTCGCGGTGTACCGTAGGATATCAACCTTGCCGGTCTCTGGATCCACCGCGACATCGACCACATGAGTCGCGAAGGCAGCGCCAACGCCACGCGGATTGACTTGAGCGCGTCCGGCCACCGGGCCACCCGCGCGAGGCAGTTTCGCGGCCAACTCCTTCAGGGTCATCGACTCCTGGCCGTTCGTCGTGTGCGAGACCACACCATCTTGAAAGGCCACTTCTTCGGGTTTCGTCTTCCAGAGCACTGCGGCCCGTTGCTTGAGTTGATTCACCACATCTTGGGCAGCTTCGTACACCGCATAACCAGTGGCGAAGGTGACCCGGCTACCACCCGTCATATCCGTGTGTCCAATCGATTCGGTATCGGCAACGACGGGATGGACCTCTTCCGCCTTGAGGCCGAGCACCTCAGCGGCGATCATCGCGCAGGATGCGCGCGACCCACCGATGTCTGGCGAGCCAGTGACGACGTTCGCGGTGCCATCACTGTTGATATTGACCGTGGCACTCGACTGAAACCCGGCATTGAACCAGAAGCCTGAAGCGACGCCGCGCCCGACGAGCTTGCCACTCACCTTTGGTAATGGCGACTGGTAGTGTGGGCTATTCTTGGTGGCCTCAAGGGTTTCGAGAAAACCGATACGCGGGAACTTTGGCCCTGCTGGTTGCGCGCTCCCTTCCTTCGCTCCGTTGATGCGGCGAAATTCTATTGGATCAATCCCCAACTTTTCCGCCAGCTCGTCAATGACCGTTTCAGAGCCCATCGCCGCATTCGTCGCTCCAGGGGCGCGGTAGGCCGCGGTCTTGGGCTTATTGACGAGAACATCAAAGCCATCAATCTGGAGATTTTCCAAATCGTACGGAGCCAGAATCGTCATACAGCCAGCACCCACGGGCGAACCTGGGAAAGCCCCGGCCTCGTACGCCATCCATACTTGCGCGGCGGTGATCTTCCCTTCTTTATTGGCGCCCATCTTCACGCGAATGTGTGAGCCCGGCGTCGGTCCGGTCGCACGCAATACTTCACCCCGAGTCATCACCAATTTGACCGGCTTGCCAGATTTCTTCGATAGCAACAGAGCGAGCGGTTCAAGATAAATGGGAATTTTCCCACCAAAGCCG
>CAMBFS010000144.1 GCA_945865755.1 Klebsiella pneumoniae | reverse complement strand
CCAGTTGGGCGATTTCTTGGTCGATGGCGTTGATTTCAGCCTGTAAGTCTTCTCTGTTCAAAGTCCATAAAGTGTGTGTGTTTAGCGGCTATTTGTCAAGATATTTTGGCGATTTTTCGGGTTGCCTTGGAATTTAAAGTAGATACGTTACACTTTTGTATATGGAGGCTTTGTGCGCTTTGGATTTTTCGATCAACTCCCCTGTGCGGATTCACAGTCAGAGAGCCAACGCTTCCACGACATCCTGGCGCAAATCGAACTTGGGGACCAACTGGGGTTCGATACGGTGTGGCTCGGTGAGTTGCACTTCGGTCGCCAGTCTTCCATTCTCGCGTCGCCGTTAATGGTGTTGGCGGCGGCGGCGCAACGCACGCAACGCATCCGGCTCGGCACGGCGGTGACGTTGCTGCCGTTGCATAGTCCAGTGAAAATCGCGGAAGAGGCGGCCACGGCTGATGTGCTCAGTGGTGGACGCTTGGAGTTTGGGGTAGGGCGCGGCACCGCCCCGATTCATTACACTGGGTACAATATCCCGCAGGAGGAGAGTCGGGAACGGTTCGAGGAAGCACTCGATGTGATCCTCAAGGCGTGGACCACTGACCGTCTCACGTACCAAGGCCGTTACTTTCATGCCGACAATCTCGCGGTTGTTCCTAAGCCTATCCAGAAACCGCATCCGCCGATTCGCCTTGCCGCCAATAGTCCCGATACCTTTACGATCGCCGGACGACTGGGATTGTCAATCTTTGCGTCGCCATTGATTAACCCGCCGGACAAATTGCGCGAATATCTCGCGGTGCATCGGGAGGCCTTGCACCGAGATGCCCTGAAGTCTGAAGTACGGCAGGATGTGGCGCTGATGTTTTCCGTCCATGTCTCGGACAGTCGCGAACAAGCCCGACAAGAATGCGAAACGAGTCTGAAGAATTTTTTCCGCGCGGCGGGAGAACGACTCCGACCGCTGGGGGAAACCGCGGTGAAGGGATACGAAGCGTTCCAGCAGGCCGTGGCGAAATTAGAGCGCGCGACCTACGAAAAAGTGGAGCGCATGAGTGTGTTCGGTGACCCCGCTTACTGTCGGGACCGCGTGCGCGCGCTGCGTGAAGAATTCGGCATGGATGAGTTCATCGGCTACTTCAATCAAGGTGGGCTAGTCGATCACGCGGTGGTGAAGCGGTCGATGGAGTTGTTCGCACGAGAAGTGATTCCGTATTGTCGCTAGCGGCACGCGCGCGGCGAGCGACAATACGGTCAGCCGTATTACCTTTCTTCAACCCGCGGTCTGTAGGGGCGTATAATCATACGCCCCTACGGCTTTTGCAACTGCTCGCGCACCAGTTTGCCCATTTCCGTGCAACTGACTAAGCGACATTCAGGCTGAGCGATGTCACCCGTGCGGTAGCCACTCGCGAGCACATCATCCACCGCTTTCTCAATCGCTTGCGCGGCTTGTTCTTGATCGAAGGACATACGCAGCATGAGCGCGGTCGAGAGAATCGCCGCAAGGGGATTGGCTTTGTTCTGTCCCATAATGTCTGGGGCTGTACCGTGGATCGGCTCATACAGCCCTTTCTTGCCTTCGCCCAACGACGCCGAAGGGAGCAACCCCATTGATCCCGCCAACATCGAGGCTTCATCGGTCAGAATGTCGCCGAACATATTTTCCGCCGCGATCACATCAAAATCTTTCGGACGACGAATCAGGTGCATGGCCATCGCATCAACCAACACATCTTCATATTGCACATCGGGGAATTCTTTAGCGACTTCGTGTGACACTTCTCGCCACATCCGTGACGTGGCCATGATGTTGGCTTTATCAACGGACGTGAGTTTCTTGCGTCGTTTGCGCGCAAGCTCGAACGAGGTACGCATAAGTCGTGCAACTTCACCTTCCGTGTAGAAAATGGTATCGACGGCTTCGCGGCCAGAGGCTCCCATCCGACGTTCGCTTGGTTTGCCGTAATACACCCCACCCGTCAGCTCGCGAACGACAATGAGGTCCACGCCCTGCAACACTTCGGGTTTCAGGGTCGATGAATTGATCAGATGCCGACTCACCTGAATCGGCCGTAGATTGGCGAACAGACTGAGTTCCTTACGCAAGCCAAGAATGGCTTGTTCTGGTCGCACGGTGGATTTGGGATCGTCCCATTTCGGTCCACCGACGGCCCCCAACAACACCGCATCGCTTTCGTTTGCCACCCGTAGCGCGGAATCCGTCAACGCCACACCGTGGGCATCAATCGAACAGCCACCAGCCAACGCCTGTTCACACGTAAAACTCAAACTGAAACGTTTTTCCACCACTTTGAGCACTTCAAGTGCTTCAGCGATGACCTCGGTACCAATCCCGTCCCCAGCGAATACCGCCACTTTATATGCCATGTGTCACTCCCTGTTCCTTATCCTTGAAATCCAGGCAGGCGAGACGCCCGCGCTCCCTGGTCCTTCATGTTTGACTCCGAACTGAAAGACTCCGAACTCCGAACTGCTTACGGCCCTTCCCGATGCAGCCCCGCCTGATGCCCATAGCGCGCACGCTGCGCGAGTTTGTTGAGCGCGTTCACGAAGGCCAAGGCACTCGCCATGATGATGTCCGTGTGGGAGCCCTGCCCATTGACCGACATCCCGTTGTCACTAATCAAGCAGGTCACCTCACCTTGCGCATCAGTCCCACCGGTGAGCGATTTCACGGAATAGCGCTCCAGCTTGGGATCAATCCCCGCGATTTTGACGATCGCTTTGTAACAGGCATCCACCATGCCATCACCCGAGGCATCAGCGAGAGATTCCGCACCGTCCACTTTCATCTTCACCGTGGCATGGGGGATCGCCATGCTGGACGACGTCACATTGAGATAGATCAGTTCATAATTGTCCGCCCCTTTGACGGATTCCTCGGTGACAATGGCGATCAGGTCCTCGTCGTAGACATTCTTTTTCTTGTCCGCCAGCGCCTTGAAGCGCTCGAAGGCGGTATTCATATCGACCCCGGTGTAGTCGATCCCCAAGTGTTTCAAGCGGTCAACAAACGCATGCCGTCCAGAATGCTTGCCCAGCACGAGCCGATTGCTGTCGATACCAACATCCCGCGGCAGCATGATCTCGTAAGTCAATTTGTGTTTGAGCACGCCGTCTTGGTGAATCCCCGCTTCATGCGCGAAGGCGTTGGCGCCCACGATCGGTTTGTTTTGCGGGACGCTGAGGCCAGTGACTTGCGCGAGTAACTGACTCGAAGGGAAAATCTGTTCCGCCGCGACGTTGGTCCTGACATTCGCGAAGACGTCACCGCGAGTTCTGATCGCCATGACGACCTCTTCCATCGAGGTATTGCCCGCGCGCTCGCCGATGCCATTGATCGTGCATTCAACCTGCCGCGCGCCATTCTCAATCGCCGCCAGCGAATTGGCCACCGCCAACCCCAGATCATTATGGCAATGCGCGCTCCAAGAGACCTTATCGCCACCAGGCACGGCCTCGCGCAAGCGCTTGAAGAGCGCGCCGTACTGCTGCGGCACGGCATACCCGACGGTGTCGGGCGCATTGAGCGTCACCGCGCCGGCCTTGATCGCTTCGCCAAAAATTTGCACGAGATATTGAAAATCAGTGCGAGAGGCATCCTCCGCCGAGAACTCCACGTAGTCGAGATATTTCTTGGCGTAGGCGACCGCCCAGACAGCGGCGTCGAGCGCCTCTTGGCGGCTCATCATCAGTTTATGCTTGAGGTGAATGTCGGAGGTGGCGATGAAGATATGCACGCCGGGATGCTTGGCCTTTTCCACCGCTTTGATCGCCTTGCGAATATCGTCTTCCTTGGTGCGGGCGAGGCTGAGGACGATGGGATGCGAGACCAATTCCGCGACGCGCCGCACGGACTCGAAGTCTCCTTCCGAGGAGGCGGCGAACCCGGCTTCGATCACATCGACATTGAGCTTCTCCAGTTGCCGCGCGATCAGAATCTTCTCTTCGATGTTCATGGTGGCGCCGGGAGATTGTTCGCCATCCCGCAAGGTAGTGTCAAAAATCCTGACCAAATCTCGTTCCATACGATCCTCCTTAGATACTCACCAAACAAAAAAGGGGCTGTGGATGGTCACCCACAGCCCCTAAAAAACACGGAGGCCGCGAGCTGGAAACCCACCCGCGGCCTCTGAAAGTTATCTGCGATTTTACGCGCTCCTCTCAGACCCACTAGGCGGGGTGGTAAGCAGCAGGCTCCGCAGCAGAGCCAGTGTCCCCAACAAGAGTCCGAGAGCAACGGTTTGTGTCATGGGGGGCGTTATAACGAACTTTCTTCGTCACTGTCAAGGCCGCGATTTGGCGCGGCAAGCCCCAACGGTGGAGCAGCCGCCGGGGTGGAGCGGAATCGTCGCAGCAGCATGAGGATCGGACCAGAGAGCGCATAGAGTGAGAAAATGCTGAAGAGCATGAGTTGTGGCTCGGCGATCGTGACCTGCACGACAATGATGCCGGCAATGAGCCACCAGAACGGCTGACGATTCCGTATATGTAAATCCTTGAAACTGTAGTACGGCACTGTGCTCACCATCAGGCCACCGAGCGCGTAGATCAGGAGGAGCAACGTCACATGCTTATTGGTCGCGCCTTCGCCACCCAGGAAGTAATACATCAAGATCGTGGTCGCGATGACTCCAGCGGCGGCGGGAATCGGCAGCCCAACAAAATGTTGCTTATCAGCGGTATCGACCTGCACGTTAAAGCGCGCCAGCCGCAAGGCTCCACAGGTCACATAGAGTGAAGCCGCGAGCCAGCCCCAGGCCCCCCAGGGCTCCAGCGCCCAGCGATAGGCGAGCACTCCGGGTGCCACCCCAAAGGCGATCACGTCGGACAGCGAGTCATATTGCACGCCGAAGGGACTGGTCGTATGCGTGAGGCGGGCAATGCGACCATCAAGGGCATCGCACACGAGCGCGACGAGCACGGCGATCGCGGCGATCAAATAGGCTTCGCGAAATGTCGAGATCACCGAATAGAATCCGCAAAACAGTCCGCCGGTCGTCACGAGGTTGGGCAGCAGGTACACGCCTCGCCGAAGCGGTGGCGGCGTCATCCGCTTACGGCTAGGCGTGGGGCGCATCTTTTTAGGAAGAATATGAAGGGTGGATCGTTCTAGGCTCATGGGAGACCTCGTGATGTTGCTTCCAGTCGTCGGAAACTCCATCTGGTTACAGATATTCCGCGATCACCGTTTCTCCGGCTTTGACCAACTGTCCAACCTGGACCCGGACCTGGACTTCAGGCGAGCAGAACACATCGACGCGGGAGCCGAGCATGATGAGCCCATAGCGGTCGCCTTGGGTCACCCGCTCTCCTCCGCGTAAGCGGCAAATAATGCGTCGCGCGAGGATGCCAGCAATCTGCACGAACGCGACCCGTCGGCCACGGGCATCCTTGAGAATCACCGCGTTTTGTTCGTTGACTTCCGCCGCGTCGGCGGCAAAGGCGGGGCGAAATTGTCCAGCGTGATAGCGGACGGCTTCCACTACACCGGAAATGGGCACGCGATTCACATGCACATCGAGTGGCGACATGAAGATACCGATTCGTGTCGCCGGAGCATTGAGAAAGCGTTTCTCTTCGATGTTGGTTTCAATCGTGACCACTTTCCCGTCGGCGGGAGCGATAATGTAGCGCTCGTCATCGGGCGCTACGCGGTCGGGATCACGAAAGAAAAAGGCGACAAACAAGGTGAGAAAAAAGAAGAGGAATCCCAGCGTTGGATAGCCAATAAGATTGGCGACAAGACAGAGCGCGCCGAGACCGAAAATGCGGGAGTGGCCTTCGTGAGCGAAGTGCATAGGGGTGAGACTAGCTGCTTGAGGCTTGAGACGGGGAGGACAAGTCTCAAACCTCAAGTCTCAAGTCTCTAGTTCCTCGTCTTATCAACAAGTTTGTTCCGCTGGAGCCACGGCATCATGCCGCGGAGGTGGGCGCCGACTTGCTCCGCCGGGTGATTCGCCCCTTCTTCACGGAGTTTGCGGAAGTTCGGTGATCCCGCACGATGCTCACCAATCCATTCGTCGGCGAATTTTCCAGCTTGAATGTCCGCGAGAATCTTTTTCATCGCGTCGCGGCTCTCTTTACCAATGAGGCGCTTTCCGCGGGTCATGTCGCCGTACTCCGCGGTGTTGCTGATCGAGTAGCGCATGTTGGTGATGCCGCCTTCGTACACGAGGTCCACGATCAACTTCATCTCGTGGATACACTCGAAATAGGCCATCTCCGGCGAATAGCCCGCTTCCACGAGCGTCTCGTAGCCAGCCCGCATCAGCTCCGTCAGTCCACCACACAATACGGACTGCTCACCAAAGAGGTCGGTTTCGGTCTCTTCACGGAAGTTGGTTTCGAGAATCGCCGCCCGGCCACCACCGATAGCCGAGGCCCACGCCAGGGCGATTTGCTTGCTGTCCCCCGACGGGTCTTGCGCAATGGCGATCAGGCACGGCACGCCCTGTCCTTTCTCGAATTCACTGCGCACCAAGTGGCCGGGCCCTTTTGGGGCCACCATGAACACGTTGACCTCAGGGGGCGGCACAATCTTCTTGAAATGAATGTTGAACCCGTGCGCGCAGGCGAGATACTTGCCGGGCTTCAGGTTCTGCTTGATGTCCGACTCGTACATCTCACTCGCCACTTCGTCGGGCGTGAGGATCATAATGATGTCGCACTCGGCGGTAGCCGGGCCGACTTCTTGCACGACGAATCCGGCTTTCTCCGCTTTCTCCCAGGAGTTGCTGCCCTTTTTGAGGGCAATGCGCACGTTCATCCCGCTATCACGGAGGTTGAGCGCATGGGCGTGGCCCTGGCTGCCGTATCCGACGATGGCGATCTTCTTTCCCTTGAGCAGGGAGAGATCTGCGTCTTTATCGTAGTAAATGTTCATAACACTTTCTCCTTCTTCGCTTTCCCTTTGAGTTCGACGACCTCACCACGTGAGGAGTCGATGAGCACCTGCGTCCCACGTTGGATCGCTACTTTGCCGGTACGGACAATTTCCTTGATCCCCAGGGGTTTGAGTACATTGATGAACGCGGTGATTTTATGATCATCGCCGGTGATCTCAATCACGTAGGAGCGGGGGTCCACGTCGATGACTTTCGCGCGGAAGATGTTGGCGATGTTGAGCACCTCGGAGCGGATGCGTTCATCGACGGCGACTTTCACCAACGCCATTTCGCGTTCGACATAGGCGGTCTCCTTGAAATCCACGACTTTAATGACGCAGATCAGCTTGTTGAGTTGCTTGGTGATTTGCTCGACGATCTGGTCGTCCCCATTGGTCACCAGCGTAATCCGCGAGAGCGAAGGGTCCAGCGTCTTCGCGACCGTCAAACTTTCGATATTAAATCCTCGCCCGCTAAACAAGCCAACGACACGGGCAAGGACGCCAAATTCATTTTCAACGAGAATGGAAATTGTATGGTCCATGGGGGCTCATAAATGCGGGCACAGTGGACCAGGGACGGCAATGCGTAAGTGAGGGCGTTTCGCCGCCATACGACCCTCACCTCGGATCACTGTGTCAAGGGGGAAGGATATTCGCTTTACGCCACGGGGTGCCGGTGACGAGAGAGGATCTCCATTATCCGGTCTTTCCCGGCGAGCTTTTGTTTCTGAATCCGTTTGAGTTCGATTTCTTCTTCTTCCGTCAGGTGGGGTTTCAATTTGAGTGCGTCGGATTGTTGATTGAGGGCCACATGTTCGTTGTAGCACTGTCGCAGCTCACTATCAGTTTCCATCAGCGAATGAATCAAGGACTCTTCATGTAGTTCCATAAACGACCTCCCAGACAGAACAAAGACGTGCGGAAATGTAATACAGCTTGCTGTCCATTGTCAACGACAGCGCCCGCACGGAATGGGGGAAACGGGGAATGGGAGAAACGGGGAAAGGGGAAACGAAGCAAGCGCAAGCCGTGCCTCTTTTTCCGGTCTCCGACTCTCCCCGTCCCCGATTCTCCCATTCATTCTTCATAGGGGGCTTATCGGGCATGCGCATGAGCCTGATGCTCAGCGTGCGCTTGTTTGGTCTCCTGAATGATCTTTTCGATCAGGTGATGCGGCGCCTCCTCGTAATGAGAGAATTCGAGGTGGAACGTC
The DNA here is from genome assembly GCA_945865755.1 of Klebsiella pneumoniae. Classification (GTDB taxonomy): domain Bacteria; phylum Desulfobacterota; class Binatia; order Bin18; family Bin18; genus JABFSC01. The sequence goes on along the minus strand of CAMBFS010000144.1, from coordinate 2,175 downwards.
CCACGTCCGCTGGTCATGGAGCGGAGGTCCGGGGCGTAGGTAAGTATCTCCGACATCGGCACAGCGGCCTTGATGATCTGATTGTGTCCTTTGGCGTCCACGCTCAGCAACCGCCCGCGCCGGCGGTTCAGGTCTCCGGTGATGTCACCGATGTGCTCCTCTGGCACGGTCACTTCGGCTTTCATAACGGGCTCCAGAATGACCGGGCGCGCTTTTTCAATGGCGTTCTGCACTCCCAGTGATCCGGCGATCTGGAACGCGAGGTCGGACGAATCGACATCGTGATACGACCCGTCATAGAGCACCACGCGAATGTCTTGGAGCGGATAGCCGGCGAGGAATCCCTTGAGCAACGCCGCCCGCACTCCCTTTTCCACCGAAGGGATATACTGCCGAGGGATAGCACCGCCCTTGATCTCATCGACAAACTCAACCCCCGCGCCACGCGGCAGCGGTTCGATCCGCAGCCAGGTGTCGCCAAACTGTCCGCGACCACCGGTCTGCTTCTTGAGCCGCCCCTGGGCATCGGCTTTGCCGGTGATGGTCTCGCGATACGGCACTTTCGGGGCTTTGAGGTCGACCTCGACGCCATATTTCCGTTTCAATTTTTCAACAGTAACTTCAATGTGGAGCTGCCCAGCACCCGAGAGCAGGATGTCGTTATTCTGTGAATCACGTCCCACCTCCAACGCTGGGTCCTCTTCCTGAAGTCGATGCAGGGACGTCATGATCTTTTCCTCATCTCCCCTGGACTTGAGGGCGAGCGCGAAGGAAATGACCGCCTCGGACTTGGGCACCGGCGCGAAGACCAACGGGGACTTTTCATCACAAAGGGTATCTCCCGTATGCGTATCCTTGAGTTTCGCCACGGCGATCACATCGCCGGGATAGGCCACGGTCACCGCTTGTTGCTTCTTGCCATCAAGATGGAACATGTGACCAAAACGCTCCTTGAGGTCGCGCGTCGAGTTGTACACGACCGAGTCACTGGTGATCTTTCCTGAACACACGGTAAACACGGACAATCGGCCAGTGGGAGAATCGACCGTCTTGAATACCCGCGCGGAAAACGGGGCATTGGGATCAGGAGCCCGTTCCACTTGCTCATGGGTCTTGGGATGAGTGCCCGTCACGGCTGGGCGATCCGCTGGGGAAGGTAAATAATCGACGATGGCATCAAGCAGCGTCTGCGTCCCGAGTCCGCGTAAACCCGCGCCGCAGAGCACGGGAAAGAGCCGTCCCGTCACCACGCCGTGGCGCAACGCGGTCTTGAGTTCCGCGGTCGTGATCTCGCCCCCTTCGAGATAGCGCGCGAGCAGATCGTCATCCATTTCGGCGACTGCTTCGACCAGTTTTTCGCGGTATTCGTCGGCTTCGGCCTGCATCTCCATGGGGATGTCGTCCTCGCGGACCGCGCCATTCTCCCCTTGAAAGAGGAGCGCTCGCATGGTGACGAGATCAATGACGCCACGAAAATTGGCTTGCGCGCCGATGGGCATCTGAATCGCGACGAACTTGGTTTCGAGCACCTTGCCCATTTCGTCAAGCGCGGTGGGCAGGGCACCTTCTTCGCGATCCATGCGGGTCAGATACACAATGCGTGGGAGATTCAGCTCATTGGCCCACCCCCACAACCGTTCACTTTCGACTTTGAGATGGCCAGCGAGGTGGCCGAGAAAAACCGCGCCGCTCATGGCTTCCATGGCATAGCGGGTATCGGATAGGAAGTTGGCGTATCCGGGAGGATCAATCAACATGACGTCATGGCGTTTCCATGACAGAGAGTGAAACGCGGTAGATAGGGTAATTTTGCGGCGGACCTCTTCGGGCTCGAAATCGAATGTCGAGCTCCCATCTTCCGTGCGGCCCATCCGCGAGGTTGCCCCCGCTCCCAACAAGAGCGCCTCTCCCAACGATGTCTTGCCCGCGCCCCCTTCAGCTAACAAGCCAACCGTTCTCATGCGGCCAATGTCGTCCATAGCCATGTTCCCTCCTTCGGTTAGCTCTTAGCTCTTAGTCTTTAGCTATTACTCATGCTTCGCTCATTTCTTAAAGCACTTTTGAGAATTGACAACTGAGGATCATACGAAAAGGTCATTCTGATCAAGAATCGCACTGAAAAATCATGAAACGAGTGAGTTCAAGGACTATGTGGACACCAACCTGAAGAGGGTA
>CAMBFS010000143.1 GCA_945865755.1 Klebsiella pneumoniae | reverse complement strand
AAGCTGGGCGTGAGCTTTTATGATTACGTTTACGACCGGGTGACCGGCCAATTCAAGCTCCCATCCCTGGCGGATTTGATCGTGCAAAAAGCGCAAGCGGTCCAGACTTGATGGCGGGGCCGCCTTGGGATTTAAAGTAGATACCTCATCCGTTATGGTCCTGTTCAGCTCAGCGATAGACACTGTCGGCATCCGCAGGTCATACGTTTGCACCCCATTATCGATGTGTTCGTTGCCGATCGTCACGGCAATGGCCTCGATACCAAAATCGAAATGCAGTATGCGACCAAGATGGTATGCCATGTACGTTCCGCCATTTGGAACGTATGCACCCACCACAAAAACTCGAGAAAATCTTGTCCTAGACATGCATCGTATCCTTCGCCACAAGTACATACTGTGATCCGGGTGGCTTTACCGATGGAAGTTCGGAAGGCATAGAAGCCTGCTCCTGTTACGTCCAGTGTTGTTTGGATCCCTCTAACATTGTATGAATAACTCACGGTGCTGTGAAGAAAATGCAAACCGACCGACCCCAAACACTAAGTGAAGAGCGTTATTCGCGCCTCCGTGCTCACGTGCTCGCGTGCGCCGAAGGTGCGACGATTGGCACCCACCCATTTCATCATACTTTTATCGAAGGGATATTCCCGGACGATTTCTACGAAGACATTCGCGCTCATATGCTGAACTGCAAATACAACGGCAACCTCCAGGACCGCCACCAGGACAATCCGTCCTTCGTGAACAAACGCACCAATTTGTTCGGGAACAGAGATGAGGTCGTCACGTGTATTCGGGGGATCTTTTCGGACCCTGACGTCAAGCGGGCGCTGCTGAAAAAATTTTATGTTTCTCCGTCACGGGAACTGGCAGATTCATTATCGATCCATGCGGAGTTCGAGTATGTCTATACAAAAGCAGGGCGTTTCCAGAATATCCATATCGACATCCCCCCCAAGTTCATGTCGTTTGTCTTCTATATCCCGGAGCATGCGGTGCCACCGGCAGAGGAAGAGCGGAACTCTACGATCCTCTACGACAAGTCGCTGGCCCCGCATTACGCCGCGCGCTTTCGGGAGAATTCGGTCTGCGTCTTCGCTCCCCACTACTCCACGTATCATGGGTTCTCATCGACGATCGATCGTGACGTCCTGGTGATGTTCTATGTGAACTCAGCAGATCTTCAGAAATGGGCAGCCATAAAGCAGGAGACGAAAGAGACGCCGCCCTTCACGAGCCTGCTCGACGCTGTCGAACGGAAACTCCGTCTTCATCCTCTGATTGAGTTCGGAAGCACCGAGCAAAGGCTTGTTGCCGAGCGTTCGGCGTGCCTTGTGAATGCACCAAGCGGACGCGTTCTCGTGTGAGTCAAGCGAGGGGACTCCTATGTCGGAGACGCCCGTCGCAATTCTCGGCGGGCGCATCAGGCCTGGATGGGCCGCGTAACCGGAACCACGTGGCCCATCCATCCGTGTCAAGCTTCAGCGCTTTTCTCGCGTCCCTGTCGGCATGTTCGTGACAGCATTGCCATGATTACTTAAACGCTATCGTCGATGTCGGCAAACCCGCACCACTAATAAAATTGCTGGGGCCGATGGAGGTGACGATGCCGCCAGTGACTTTGCTGATAGAAGTCCCACTGCCGGTAAGCGTGCTGGTGGATAGCGTGATTTCGTTCACAGGGTCGGTGACCTGCACCGCGAAACTCGTGTTCGAGTCGACGACGGTGTCGACCAGAGTCCCGAAGTTGGCCGCTCCGCTAGCGCCTTTGACATTGACGCCACCCGCATTTTTCATAATTAGACTGTCTATGATGTAGACTCTGGAACCCGCGGTGCCGACCAGATTGACGCCGTTGCCCGAGAAACGTCGGATGGTGGTCCTACGAATAGTGACCCTTCCTCCAAGGATCTGGACCCCGTTCAGACCAGTCCCCAACCCGTCGATGTCGAGCCCTTCAAGGTTGACCATGTCGGTCGCCAGCGCGTTGATAATAATGCCATTCGTCCCCGATACGAGTACGCCGGCTGTTCCAACGTCGCAGATGATGGAGATCGACTTCGTGATTGTCACCGCGCCGAAGCCGCCCGGGTCGAGGCAGTTGATTTCTCCGCTAGCCGCGGTCTTCGAGATGGCGCCCGCGAAGGTCTTGCAAGGAGCCGTGCGGCTGCATGGATTAGCGTCGTCACCGACGCCCGACACCCAGGTGCGCGTTGCCTGAGCCTGGGCTGTGGAGGTAAACGCCAACATGAAAATCGCGAACGCTAGTAGGTGAAAAGTGAGCCGAAACTTGTTCATTGGGGGTCTCCTTTTTTCTGTCATTGTGGTGACGGGGCGTATACTCATGCGCCCCTGCCGTAGGATGGTTTACCGTGGCGGCATCCGAATCGCGCCATCAAGCCGAATCGTCTCCCCGTTTAACATGGCATTCTCAACGATCTGACAGGCGAGCGCCGCATATTCCGCCGGGCGGCCAAGTCGCTGCGGAAATGGCACACTCGCACCGAGCGCTTTCCGTGCCGATTCTGGAAGACCCATCAGCATCGGCGTCTCGAAAATCCCCGGCGCAATCGTACAGACACGAATACCGTAACTCGCGAGATCACGAGCGATGGGCAATGTAATCCCCACTACGCCGCCCTTTGACGCGGAATAGGCCGCTTGACCAATCTGCCCATCGAAGGCCGCGACCGAAGCGGTGTTGATAATCACCCCGCGCTCGCCATCGGCATTGGGCGCGTTCTTCGCCATCTTCGCGGCGGCGAGGCGAATCGCATTGAAGGTCCCGATTAAGTTAATTTCAATCGTGCGGCGGAACGGTTCGAGATCAAGGGGTTTGTCTTCCTTGCCCAATGTCTTGCCCGCCGTGGCGATACCCGCGCAGTTAACCAGAATGTGGACCGCGCCCAGCGCTTGCACGGCCTGGTCGATGCCAGCGGCAAGCTGATCGCTATTGGTGACATCCGCGTCAACGAAAACTCCGCCCAGCTCCTTGGCGATCGCGGCTCCGTTGGATTTGGTTAAATCAAAAATGGCAACCTTGACCCCTTTGGCCGCGAAGGCCCGCGCGGCGGCTTCGCCCAAACCAGACCCGCCCCCGGTGACAATCGCTCCAAGTCCTTTCATATCCATCGACACGACTCCTTTCTCCGAAAAATAAAACGGACACACGCAACACGTGAAAGCCGCCGCGCTGTTCCAGTCTTATGTCTTGTTTACGTTTTATGCTCTCTAGTATCCCGCGCGTTTGTCCACGACGTTATCAAGTGGCTCACCGCGCAGGAACTTCGCCAAATTGGGCTTGAAGATTGCCAGCGCGTGATCCCAATAGCAAGAGCGGAGGCCGGAATAGTGTGGCGTGAGAATCACATTGGGCAACCCGATCAGTTCGTTGTCCAGCGGCAATGGCTCAACCTCGGTTACGTCCAGCCCGGCCCCAGCAATCCAGCCTTCTTTCAGTGCGCGGATCAAGACAGCCTCTTGAATGATGGCGCCGCGCCCCACATTGAAAATGTAGGCGGTCGGCTTCATCATCCGCAACTCTTTTTCACCAATGAGCCCTTGGGTTTCTGGCGTCAGGGGAGCGGCAATCACCACAAAATCGGAGTCACGCAGGAGTTGGGGCAGTCCGTCCGTGCCGAGCAATTCATCAATGCAAGGAGGACGTGCATTGACCGTGCGTTTGGTGGCGATGACGCGCATGCCCAGCGCCTTGGCCCGTTCCGCGACGGCCAAGCCAATATCGCCTAACCCAATAACCCCGGCGGTCCGTCCATGCAGTTCAGAAAACGAGGGATAGCGAGCAAACATCTCCTTGCGCGGCCACTTCCCTTCCAGTTGATAGCGGTACGCTTCGTGCAGCTTACGCGCCAGCATGATCATCATCCCAATCACATGTTCGGCGATCGGCACTCCGTACAGCCCGCGTGAATTCGTGACAGTCACGTTGCTTTCAATCATCTCAGGGAACAGCACATGCGTGGCTCCCGCGGAGGACAGTTGGAGCCATTTGAGCTGTGTGGCAACCGCGAAATCTTCCGGACTAAAGCGCACGGCATAGACAACGTCCGTGTCGACAAGCTCGGCCTTGCGCTGCTCAGGACTAGTGGCCAAGACGATTTTCGTTTGCGGAAACTTAGCTTGCAGTTGTTGCGCAACGGCAGGGGGAAAGTCGGGAAATCCAGCGAGTCCGGAAGCCGCGGCAAATGAAATACAGACTTTGGTCATAATGACACGCTCTCATTTCTTGAGGATTGATCGTCGGCTGGAGGCTACATACCAGGAAGCTGCTTTTGAGTATCGGACGGAGCCCCTTTCTTTCCTAACGTGCGGGCACCACTGGCAGCACGACATGCGATATGCGCGCTCCACCATGAAACACGCGTTGCACCGCCGGTCTGCCGATCGTCTCCGTCGCGAAATCACCACCAGTGTTGAGGTTGCGATTAAACCGCGGAAAGTTGCTGCTGGAGACTTCTAGACGAATCCGATACCCAGGCGCGAATTGAAAACTCGTCGATCCCAACAGGATGCGATATCCGTAGATGCGCCCTGGCTCCAGCAGCTCCGCGCGCCGCAACGATTTGCGATACCGGGCCCGCAGAATTCCGTCACACAGATTGATCGCCCGCCCGTCGGGAGCCACGGCCACGAGTTTGGCGGTGAAATCCGTATCCCGCCCATCCGTGGACGCATAGAGCACTGCTTCAATAGTCCCAGTGACCTCCAACGGTTCACTGAGAGGCGCTGATGTATACACCAGCACATCGTCGCGTTCCTCGACTGGTCGCTGGTCGCGTGGCCCGGCACTCTGGGCTCCAGGCATGAGCGTACATCCGCCTCGAGAAGGCACGGGACGTTCAGGGTCGTAGAGAAAGGTATCGCTGGCTTCACGTGCGGGAGTCTGCGTGAGCAATTGGCCGTCGCCGCGTAGACTATTCGCGGCACCGCCACCGCCGAGGTAATACGAAGTGGCGACAGCACGGGCGAGCGGCCATTCATTCTCATTGCGCCAGACGTTCGCGCCCATCACGAAGAGGCGCACCGGCGCGCCGTTGTCGGGCTGGTCTTGCAGACAGTGGTTGAACCATTGGAGATGCTGACCACCAAGGTCCACCGCATCAAGCAACACACTGGGGCCGAAATCGACCTCGCCGACAACCCGGTCGAACAGCCCATGTAGCCACGGTCCGACAATCAGTCGCTGCTGGTGTCGGGCCCGCGCGGTTTTGCCCTTCGTGCGCATGCCGACAAAGTTGCGCAACGTGCCTTCCAGAAAAATGTCGTACCACCCGCCGATATGGAGCGCGCCTACGTCCATTTGCTCGTACTTGGACTCAATCCGCACCCGCTCCCAATACTCATCTAAAGCGGGATGCTTGAGCCATTCGCGATAGTGGTCAATCAGTCCAGGCACCGTCGCTGGGGCATAATCAACCAGCGGCAGATTGCGGTACGCCTGTTGTATTCCGAAGATCGAGCCGTAGAGCTTGCTCCGCGCATCACCAGGAGCATCGGTCAGGCGCGAGATCGTTTCGGTCGCCATGCCCGCGGTCCAGAACTGGGCGAACCCTTGTTGAAATGCGCCGCCCTGATAGGTCCACCCTTCATAATAGTCGGACGCGGTGATGGTGGGCACGATGGCTTTCAAGGCCGGAGGATTCGCGGTCGCGGTTAGCCATTGCGTTGCTCCGAAGTACGACGCGCCGTACATCCCGACTTGTCCATTCGACCATGGTTGCGACGCGCACCACCCAACCGTGTCGTAGCCATCTTCGGCCTCGCCAGCGAAGAGCGAAAATTGGCCATCGGACTTAAACCGACCACGGGTATCTTGGATGACCACCACATAGCCACGTTTAGCGGCGCGGATCGGACTCAAGAGCGATAACGAAATCAGGGAAAGGTCTTTGTTGTAGGGCAGCCGCGCGAGGATCACGGGATGCGCGCTCGCGTCATCGGGTCGATAGACATCCGCGCGGAGTTTCACACTATCACGCATGGGGATTTCGACATTACAGTCAATCTTGAGCGAATCAGCCATAGGTTTCTCCTCCCTCTCCTGGTTGGGCTCACCTTTATCCACATTTGACGCGCTTAGGAAAGGGGTTCCGAGGACATAACCAATGGTGCCGCTGGTGCTCAGCCACCAGCGTGGGGCATTTTGTGCGCAGCGTGGTGAACTATCCACCAGTCCTCAGCGACACACACCTTGATTTTCCTCGCGATTGTGCGAGCGCGGGCCGTCATGCGGTTGGCCTCGGCTTTGCGTAGGTATCCTTGTCACGTCTGGTGTGTGGAAAAGAGAGCACGGCCTCACGACGAGTGTGATTTCCATCAACCGGGCAAGGTGATGGCTGCACCAAGCTCGGAACCGAGTGTCTCTCTGAGATATGCCTCCGCCGTATGATGACTACTTCTTGCCGTAGCACGACATGACGCATCGTGCGCGCGACGAAAGTAGGGCAATCGAGGCATGGCCGTGATGATACCCTTCACTACTTGATGTTTCCCCCATCAGGTAGTGGCTCAAGGCCCGCAGGTTTCCCCTCCTTTACCCTGCGGGCCTTTTTTTGCCTTCCTCACCAACATAAGCAGAACCCTGAGTGGGACCTGATCTTTATCGTGGTGGTGCAGCAGCAGGGTGGTGGCTCTTGGCCCGCATATCACCATGAGTTTTGGCTGAGCCGCGAAGCCGGTCATGCCCTCCGTACGCGAATCCGCCTTGTTTGTCGCTACTTATGAATCATCCAGAGTCCGCCGTGCCATTGGCCTCGCCTTTGCTTCGATAGAAAGCAGGATACGGAGTCGACTCCATAGGACGCAGCTAAAACAGGGCGTGTCCAGTCCCAGTGAGCGACTACCGATTATCCACAACCCCTAACCTCAGTGAGCAGAAAGGAGACCCGCGATGGCAACAACAACACAGAATGGAATGGCGGATGTGATGACCATGTGGACTTCGACTTTTCTTGACGTTCCCTTGGCGAATGCCCAGTGGAGCTGGGGTATGGGACAAGCCCGCGATGTACAAAGCGCGGTGTGGAAGGGGTATGACGCCTGGGTCCGCGTCGCCAATGCCGCGATTGATACCACCTACAAAAACCCCCTGTTTGGGGACTGGGTGGCGGATGCGCTTGATCGCAGCTTGCGCTGGCAACACTGGGGGCAGACCATCACCAGCGTGGTGGCCGCGAGTGTTGTTCCCGCTCTCGGGCTCCCCACGGCGGCGATGCTCGACTCGCTTCAGGAGGAGGTGCATACGCTGTCCGATCACCTGACCGCGCAAGCTGCCCAGCTTCGAGCCGCGCGCTCCGAAATCCGGGAACTCAGTGCCGACCGCATGGCTCCCCGGAAAGTCCCGAGCCGTGGCCCAGTGAATCCGGATCGTCAAGTGCCAGCGGCCGCGACCTCACGTCCCAAGCCCCACGAGTTGGCTGCGGCCTAACCGCGGACCCAGACACAAGGAGTCGAAGATGCGCTCGTTAATGAATCAGCTCCCTCACTATTGGATGGATGGCGCGATGCGGTCACTCATGGGCATGCGCAACGGGCTCACGGAGCCGTTTCCGTATCGCGAGGACCCACCGCCGGTCACGCCCTATACGGTGATCGCGACGGAAGGGAAGATGCGATTGCGGTACTACCAAGCCGCCCCTCAGGTTCAGCGGGATGCGCTGCTCATCGTCTATCTGCTGATTAAGCGCCCGTTTATTCTTGATCTCGTCCCCGGCAAAAGCGTCATCCACAGCTTGGTCAGCCAGGGGACCGATGTCTATCTCACCGACTGGATTCCCCCCACGCGCGCGGACAGTTGGCGCGGGTTTGACGCCTACGTGAATGGGGATGTCGCCACGGCTGTAGGAATCGTCCAGGAGCATGCGGGGGTCGAGCAGGTGTCGGTCCTGGGGTACTGCTTTGGTGCGCTCCTGGCTTCCATGTACACGGCGCTGCATCCGCGGACAGTGGATCGCCTCATCACGCTGACGCTGCCGTTCGACTTTCAGACGCACGACATTCCGCTCTTCGGGCTGATCGGAAAAATGCGACCAGCGACGTTGGATTTGATTCCCACGACCTACGGCAACTGCCCGGCGAGCTTTGTCAAAGCGGCGTTCACGGCCATGTCGCCGGTGCACCACGGGATCGACAAATATGTTGGTCTCTACCGCAATGAGGAAAAGGAGGGATACGCGGAGTTCTTCGATCTCTTTGAGCGCTGGATGAACAGTGATGTGCCGCTGGCCGGACAGATCTTTCGGGAAATCACGCAGCAGGTTTTTCAACAAAACCTGTTACGACAGAACCGTATGCGGGTCGGTGGCGCGACTGTGGACCTGCGACAGATTACCTGCCCAGTGCTCAATATCATCGGGGAGCACGATGATGTCGTGCATCCCCATTCGAGCGCACCTTTCACTGAATGTGTGGGGAGTAGCGACACCACGACAATGATGTTTCCGTCCGGGCATGTCGGGGTGGTGGTCAGCGCCGGGGCGCATAAGAAGCTGTGGCCGCAGGTGGGGACCTGGCTTGGAGAGCGCGCGACGCATATCCCTCATGGCGCGGGCTGGAGATCAACTCATCAGTCTCATTAAGCGGCGAGAAGCCTCATGGCACGAGCCACGGTCCATCAAATAAAGAGTCAAAAACCTAAAAAGAGGATGGCAAAGCCAATCCGACAAGGAGGTCCACGTATGACCGAGAAAACTGAGCACCAACCGTTTTCCATGATGTGGATGACCGACCCGACCGCTGTCTGGAAAAAAAGCCTCAAACCGATGGTGAGCAAAGCGCTGGAGACCAATGAAAAACTGAGCAAGGAGGTGCTCGCGCGGTATGAACAGACCATGACCTGGACGAAGGACACGCCATTCGCCCCCCTGTGCAAGACCTTTTGATCTTCCGTACCGCCGCTCGCGCCGACGCCACCGAGCAGTTCACCTTTTATAATCAGCGGCAGTCCACCACCCGCCAGCAGCAATGGTCGGCCAGCCATACTGGCGATACTTTCCACTCCTCCGCTGATGCTGACTCTCTCTCATCAATATGGCGGTGGTGGCAGTCTCATTAGGCACCCTGCGTCGTGATCCTGACCATGAATGACAACGCCGACTATCGTGTCGCTGGCACTGTCCGGTCAGCATGGACACGGTAACTCCTGATTATCCCAGAGCAAAAATCACAGAGAGTTAATACTGTTCGACTTCTTCGGACAGGTGATGTGACACTGACGTGTGCGTCTAATTACGCGCATTACTTGACGTTTCTCGTGTCGCGGGGTCTCGGCGTGTTCTCGCGGTGTCCGTTTCCTTGGACACTCGCTTCCTCCTGACCGCACGGTTTCGGCATTTGCCGAGCCTCCGGTTCCTCTTCGCGTATGAAAAAACCAAAAAATGCGGGGAATGTGAGATATTTCCCCATTTTCTCACGCACACGAGCATGGATAACGACGAGTGACACGCTGGCGTGACTTTTGCTCCATGTAAACAGAAGGAATATTGAGGGGGCGACAAAAAGAATACGTGTTCTCCACGAAAGAGAACACCACGATGATCCATCGGAGCCTGAACGCATCCGACTGGTACACTACCAAAGGATCGGAACGCCCGCTGGGAATCGTGAGCACAGCCTGCCGATATTCGACCGTAAGCAAGGAATGGGCGTCCTGCACCGTTACAAACCATGTCCGTGCAGGACGCCCATCTTCCACTCCGTTCCTCGCGTCACCGGGTCATGTCGCTACACCAGGGAGCGACATACGGTGATTCCTTTCATCCGAGGGAGGCCTGGGCCATTGTTCGTCTTTCTACTGGTTCCAGTGTCGCCCGGGCAGGGAAAGGAGGTTGTACTTGGCGTCAATCGTCACCCGTCGAGACTGACGGGAGGAGGAAGGTATGAAGTTCAGGAAGCTTGAGGAATGGGAAGACCACAGCGTAGTACCTGGCGGCGACGGGGCGATGTTGCTGGAAGCAGTCGACGCGTTAGCCGACCGACCCCAATACGTCCACGTGTCGTGGTCAGAGATGACCAATGAGGAGTTCAGCATCTTGGAGGATGGCGGTGTCATTGAACTAGGAGATTGGGACTTTCCGCGACCCACGCCAGAGCAAATGAGAGCATAAGCAAAGGGGAAGGGCACCCGAACCAAAGGAGGCGGGTGTCGTGGGGACAGCGCGGACCGCGCAGGTCCCGTATCCCGTATCCCAAGTCCAACAACAACGAGGTACTATAGGTTTCCTAAATGAAATGTTCCTCGTGAATGCTGTTCATGCTTCGACAAGCTCAGCATGAACGGGAAAAGTTCAACGATTTCACCATCCAATTCGTTCGCCCTGAGCCTGTCGAAGGGCGGGATCGGATTTGTTCGGTACAAATG
>CAMBFS010000142.1 GCA_945865755.1 Klebsiella pneumoniae | reverse complement strand
TGCGCTTCCCCCGAACGGCGCGGCAGCTCGTACTGTCCTAACGGAATATCACCGGGGAACGGGCAAGACTTGAGGATGTGTCCTTGTTCGCGGAAGTAATCGACCAGGGCCGAGCGCATATCAGCAGTATGGAACCGGTCACGCGATCCGTGCCCTCATGTCGTTGCAGCCAATCGGTGTAGATCTTACGCGAGTGAGCGTCAGTATTGGAGCCGTTGAACAGCACAATGCCGTCGGTGTACGCGCTCTCGGCTAGCACCCGTAACAGATACTCTTGGGTACGGCGGGATTCGGTGAAGATGATGGCCTTGCGCGCAGCACCCAGACGCTCAGCCTCAGCGAAGGCACGATCGAGGGCGATGAGTAACGCCTCGCCCTTGGCATTGTGAGTGATCGAGACTGCGAGGGTGCGGAACGCTTCGAGATCGGCAATCTCCTGTGCGAGCGCGACACGGTCAGCCTTGGAGAGCGGCTCAGGTTCACAAGTTAGCAGGCGTGATGATCAGAATCCGGCGTTTCCGCTCCGCCCACTTCTGCGAGATGACCAGTCCGGCTTCAATGGTTTTGCCAAGTCCGACTTCATCTGCAAGTAACGCACCTTTCGAGAGAGGAGAGTTGAAGGCAAACAGCGCGGCTTCGACTTGATGCGGGTTGAGATCAACCTTGGCGTCCACCAGCGCCCCGGCCAGTTTTTCCAGACTGTCCGACGAGCAGCGCTTGGTCAGCTCATACGCAAAGTATTTGGCGTGGTAGTTGGTTAAGTCCATCGCAGATTCTGAGCTCCTTACCCCGACACCGTCACCGTACTCGTCCGATTCCCCTTCCGCACCTCAATGCGCATCGGCATGGCGGCGGCGACTTCTTCGACGTGTGTGATGATGCCGACCATGCGCCCTTCTTCTCCCCGCAGCTCTTGGAGCGTCTCCGTCACCAGTTGTACGCCTTCACGGTCCAGTGTCCCGAAGCCTTCATCAAGAATCAGACATTCGGTCGAGGTCTTCGCCGCTCTGCCGGTGGCGATCTCACGGAAACTCTGCGACAACGCCAGCGCGATGGCAAGCGACGCCAGAAACGTTTCCCCGCCAGAGAGTGAATGCGTGGGCCGGGCGCGTTGGGAGTCTTCGTGATCGACAATCAACAGTTCAATCGCGCCGCGTTTGCCCGGTTTGTAGTCGATCCTGAATGTGTAGCGTCCGTGGGTGAGTTTCTGCAGGTGCGCGCTGGCGTCGTGCATCAACGCCTTGACCGCGCCTTCCGACAGATAATCGGTGAACTCCGCGCCGAGCAGTTTGCGTAACTCAGCCGCCAAGCGGGTCTCACTTTCCGCCGCGCGGAGCTTTTCTTCTTCCTGGGCTTTCTCGGCGCAACGACGTTCCAGGTCCGCGATGTCGCTTTCAAGACGGCCCCGCTGTTCTCGCAGCGCGTAGAGTTGTCCCCGCATGGCGTCCACACGCGCTCGGAGATGCTCCCCTTCATCTCCGAGGTCGGGCAGCGCACTGTTGTGTAATGCCGCCTGCAAGACCTCGCGTGCCGCGGTCAGCGAGTTTTCCGCTTGTTGCACGGCCTGCCGCGTTTCCGCGACCGCGCGAGTGCGAGCCTGGAGTTCGGCCTGCAACTCGACGACTCGTCGCTCGGCCTGTGCGTGTTCGTGCTGACCTTGGGATTCACGCTGGAGCAACAGGGCATAGCGTTGTTCCTTCTGGACGAGATCATCCAACTGTTGTCGCACGGCGGTCAACGTCGGCAACGGGGCTGCGTCAGCCACATCCAGGGTTTCGCGTGTCGCCTGTGCTTCTCGCTCGGTCTGACTCGCGGCGGCATTTCGTTCCGTCGTCACGACCCCAAGTTGCCCCTCAAGTTGGAGCTGCTTGGTGCGCAGGGCACTGAGCGCCTGTTCTTCCTTGCGCCAGGTGCGTTCCAGCACTTTGACTTCCTGTTCACCTTGGACCAGCACCGCGCGCCGGGCGCTGAGCACCGTTTCGGGGTCGTCATTGACCGCGAGAGAGGCCGCCAAGGTCGTGGCGAGGGTATGCAGTTGTCCGGTTGCCGCTTCGCTCTGCTGGGTGGTGCGGCGCAGCGCTTCACTAAGTGTCGCTTCTTCTTGTTGGGCTTTGCCGCGTTGCTGTTCGCGCGCCTGTTTCTCTTTTTCGGCAGCCTGGATCGCTGTCTCCAGACTCTTCACGCGAGCCTCCAACTCCTGACGTTGGCTTTGGATGCCACTCAAGGCAGTGGCCAGGGAAGCGAACCCTGGAAAGCGTTCGACAAAGCGCTGTTGCGCCTCCTGCCGTGTACGCGCGCGGTCGGCCAGGTCTTGCGTGAGGGTGTGGTGTTGCGCACGCAGCGTGGCCACGGTCGCCTCGACTTTTTGGTACGTTTGCCGGGCCTGGGTGGCTGTGGCTTTGGCCGTGTCATACGCCTGTTGCAACGCGGCGAGGTCCGTCTGAAGAGCTGGTGAAGCGAATGGCACTTCGTGGACGGAGACCTGGCACACCGGACATGGAGCCCCAACTGTCAACGTCGCACGCAAGTGCGCGGCCTCGTGTCGCTGGCGGCTCTCTTCGAGGGCGCGAAACGCCGTCTGCTCGTGCTGTTCCGCTTGTGTGAGTAGCGACTGTTGCGTGCGCACGGTCTGTTCTGAGGTGGTGACCTCGGCCTGAAGTGTGGTGATCGCCTCGGCTACTCGTTTCTCTTCGCGGGCCGCGTCTTGTAACTCCTTGCCGAGATGTTGGGCTTCGAGTTCGAGACGGCCCTGCGTATGCTCTTCCTCGCGGGCATGGTCGTGCTGCTGACGTAAAGCGTGGAGTTGCTGCTCGGCATCCGCTTCCTGATGTTGCAGTGCGGTGACTCGGTGTTGGACATCCGCCAGTTGTCGCGCCAGCGTTGCCTGTTGTGTCGTGAGGCGCGTCTGTTCGAGTCGCACCTCTTTCCAGCGCTTGGCGTCGGTGAGTCGCTCGGTGAGCGAGGCCACGTCCCCGCTCGTCGCGATCTCCTGTTGCACGGCTGCCGCGCGGTCCGTGTACGCACGGTGGGCCTGAGCCACGGTGTGTTCTTGGGTCACCATTTGCTGAGCGAGGGCGGCGACTTCTTGTTGGATGCGGACCAACGTCTGGTCCTTACGGGCCGCCTCCGCACGCGCTGTCTCGTAGGCGTGCACATGGCGAGCCGCGCGCTTGAGAATCTCGTGACGACGGGCATCGTACCCGACACTCTCTCGTTCGGCGGCCATTGATGCGAGCGATCGTGCCAGCATGAGCACGTGCGCGGTGGCGGTGGCATGGTGCTGCTGAGCGACTTCTTGTTCCTGGAGGCGGGTGTGAGAGACCGCCTGTATTTCGGTCATGCGCGTGCGCGCCAGCGTGACGGCTTCTTCTTGTTGAGCAAGGCCACGGAGTAGCTCTTCTTGCGTCTCCGCCGCGCGCAGGTACTGGAGCGTTCCAGTCAGCTCTTCCCGGCGCTGCTCGACGAGCGCTTGCTGGATGCCGACATACTGGGGGCGCGCCAGCGAGTCCCGCAGGGTTTCGGCGCGGGCTTTGGCACTGGTCTCGACTTCCTTGGCGCGGTCAGCGATCCGTTTGTAGACGCCGAGTTCGAGAATTTTTTCCAGCAGCTCGCGGCGTTTGCTGGGTTCACTACTGAGAAACTCGGCATAGCGCCCCTGCGGCAGCACGACGGTCTTGGAGAAGCTGTCGAAGTCGAGTCCCAACAGTTGCTCAATACGTGCCGTGAGGCGTTCGGACCCGGAGGCATCTTGAATCCACTCATCGCCGACGAGTTCACTGAGGCCGGATTCGGTGGTGCGTCCGGTGCGACGCACGGCGCGAAACAGTTGGCCGCTCATGGTGAAATCCAAGGTGACTTCACAGAGGGTCTCGCCGGCGGAGATCACGCCTTTGGAGTCGGCACCGTAGCGGGCGGTGCGGCCATACAAACACCAGGCGATGGCATCAATCAGCGACGACTTGCCACTCGCCATCGGGCCGGTAATGGCGAAGAGGTCCAAATTGGTGAAGTCCACGGTTTGGGCCTGTCCGTCTGCGGACCGGAACGGCATGAAGTTTTTGAGGGTGAGTTTTTGGGGACGCATAAGGCAGTTCGGAGTCTAGGGCAGTTCGGAGTTCGGAGTCGGGGACGGTTCGGAGTCGAAGGCAGTAGTCGGTGAAGGCACTATTTAAGATCGCCGAAGCGTTTCTGGTATTCGGCCAATAATTGTTCCGCACTCTCGGCGCGGTGCTGTGCTTGCTCGGCCTGCTGCTGTATGTCTTTCGTGCGTTGTTGCTCTTGTTTCCATAACTCCATAGGTGAGAGCAGTATCTGCCCTTCTCTCGTGATCCACCGTAACCACTCATTGTGGACCGCCAGGGACAATTCCGTCACTGGAGAATAGATCCGTCCCTGTGCATCCTGCCGTGCTTCCTCGTACTGCGCGCCATGTAAATGATACCCCGTAAACTCCTGCGAGAGAGGATCATACAGATAGTATTCGGCAGTGCAGAACACTTGCTCGTAGAGCGTTTTCTTTTCTCCTTTATCGATTTTCCGGGTGGTCTCGGACAGCAATTCAATAATGACATTGGGGAACCGCATTCCTTCCTGCCATACCACCCAACTCTTGCGCTCCCGATTCTTTACGTTCATGACCAGGAAGAAGTCCGGGCCACGAAATTTCCTGCGGTTGGTGGGATCGTAGTGCAGGAACATATTCCCACTCACATAATAATCCGTGCGCTCGGCCCAATGCGCTTGCAGTGAGTCGATCAGGAGCTGCATCTGTTGGCGGTGGCGGTAGGTTTCCATCGGCTCTCCGTCATCACACGGCAAATCATCTTCCGTGGGCAAGGCGGCAATATCCGCTAGAATGTCGGGTTCGGTGATTGGTTCCGTGAAGGACAATTCTTCAAGATTCATGGCAGGCTCCTTAACTGGAGACTTGAGGCTGGAGACTAGAGACTAGAGACTGGAGACTGGTTTTTCTCAATCCCAAGTCTCAAGCCTCTAGTCTCCAGCCTCACTCCCCGTACTTTCCTCCCGGTACAGCCGATCAAACAACGCGACCAGTTGTGGGTCGGGCTCATTCTTCCGCTTGAGCTTGTAGTAATCGCTGAACAGCTCGGTGGCGGGGCGGTCGCCGATTCGCCGATTCACCGATTCGCCGATTCTTCCCTCCCCCCCCGTCTGAGCTTCTTCAAAGCGCACGGCGATGACTCCCGGTAACGCGCGCACTTGATCGACTAACTCCAAGGTCCGTTGGTCCGGCTGAAGCACGATCTCCACCCAGGCATTCGTCAATTCCGCCGCCTGCGCGAGGATCGCCTCTGCCGTACCACTACGCCGGAGTAGCGCTTTGCCTTGCGTGAGGTCGATGGTCGTCACCGCTGCTGGTTTGCCTGGATGCGCCTCAATCAGACAGACACTCTTTTGTTGCTCCCGTTCACCAAAGTCCATTTGCAGAATCGACCCGGCATAGCGCGCCTGTGACTTGGTGCCAGGAATCACTTGCGGCTTGTGCATGTGCCCCAGCGCGACGTACTGCACGTGCGCCGGCAGAAACGCGGCGTTGACGGGGAACACGCTCGACCGCCACTCACCGCCACCAAATTCGCATTCGGCGATATGCGCGTGCGCCAGGACGATGGAGACCGCCGCCCGGTTTCTTCGCTGCATTTCTTCCACGAGGGCGCGAAAATAATCTTGGACCTTGCTTTGATACACTTGCAGCCGGACATCCTCACTGCTCCCCGCCCCTTCGGCGGCTGTCAGCACCGTGTGCGGATGTAAATAGGGCAAGCAGCCGATCACGGCGGATTCTTTCCCGTCGCGCGCGGGGATCGGTACGACGAGTGACGGGAGGTCTTCGGTGAAATCGGCCACCACATGCACGCGCACCAGATCGCCCAACGGCTTCAAGGTGCGCAGCCGAAACGCATCATCATGATTGCCAGGAATGACCACCGACGGAATGCCCGCGCGGGCGAGGTCCGCTAGCGTTTGCGCCACGATCTCTTCGGCCTCCAGCGGCGGGCGGCGTTCGTGGAAGATGTCGCCGGTCACGAGCACGGCATCGACCTGCTCCCGCTTGGCGATGTCGAGGATTTCAGCGAAGACCGCTTGATGCTCCGCACTGCGGGAGTGGTTGCGAATGGTACGACCGACGTGCCAGTCGGAGGTATGGAGAAACCTCATGAGAGGCGTCTCACTTTCGCTAGCTTTAAGTTAGGTGGCGGCTGCTCGACTTCTTCGGCGCGCGTGGCCCACGCAGGCATGGGAAAACAGACGGGCACGGGTGTCGGAATATCCGGCTGCGAGACGATCATCCGACCCGACGTGAGGATTTTAGCTCGTTCCCGTAGCGACGGCGTGAGAAAGCCATACTCCGCGCGCTCGGCTTCGGCGGCATCCAAGCGCCCGACGATGCGGAACGCGGGATTGGCCACGATCCGCCGCTCGACCTCGGACGCGGTCTGCTGTGCGCCAATCAGAATCGTACCACTCGACCGCCCCCGTTCGGCGATTTCGAGCAGGCGCTCGCGAATCGGCGACCAGCCCTCGCGGGGCGCGTAGCGGTTCAACTCATCCACCACGATAAAACAGAGCGGCTCGGCTGACCCGGAGGCTTCCTTCTCTTGTTGAATCTGCTGGAGCACCGACCCCACCACGAACCCTTTGCCCACTTCATAAAGACCGGTCAGGCTGACCACGGTCACCTGTTTGGAGCGCCAGTTAATCGTATGTTTGGCGGGGTCCGCATCCCCTGGGTCACGAATCACCGATGACATTTTGTCTTCGGTGCCGTAGAGCCGTCGCATGAACGCCCCGACCGTCCCCGTGGTCTGCCCAGTCGTGGAAGCGAGGGCTTCCAGGGCACGTACGAGGGTGGGGAAGTCGCGTACCTCCGTCATCTCGACGGCCTCTTCTTCCTCTTGCCCTTTTCCCCCTTTCCCCTTTTTCCCCAGCGGCAGAAAAACGCCTGGCCCCTCTCCTTGTTTGTCCGCCTCCTCGACCGCTTCGCTCAGCCGCCGCTCAACCAGATACACCAACGTGGACAGGAGTGACGAATCTTCTCCGGCGTCAGTGAAAAGGTAGCGGAGCAAACGTTCGCGGCAGAAATGGCGCACCGTCCAGAAGTAGGGTACGACTTCGTCCGCCTTGCGTGCCCCCACTCGTGGTGACAACGGGCCTTTGTTCTCAACCGGCGGGACATAGAACTGCACCGAATCGAACGGCTCGGCGGGCAGGCCCAGTTGGTCGTATTCCGCGATGTCAGTGGGGCTCAGCGCGTTGTTGCGCTTGTCAAGGAACAACAGGTCCTCGCCTTTGACATTGAAAATAATCGCGTGCGTATTGGCGGGGTCCTGCAGGGCTCCGCAATGTAACAAGCTGTGGAGCAAGAAGGTCGTGTACGTGGTTTTGGTGGCGATGCCGGAGACGCCGCTGATATTGATATGCGCCCCTTTGCGTCCATTGAGAAAATCGAGATTGCCGTAGACCACTTCCTTGCGCGACAGGGCGAGCCCCAACGGGAACTTGCGCTCCATTTTGTCCATGAACAGCGCCTGGGCGTATTCTTCGCCGGACACGATGCGGGCCTGACACCCCGGCATGGGCGGATAGTAGTATTCGGGGATGAGGCGCGTGACTTTGACGTGAGCGATGATCGACAACTCGACCGGCAACCCGCGATCCGCTTCAATGACATCGGAGTCGAAGGTGGAGCCCTGGTGGCGGGCGCGAATGATGTCCACAATGCCAAAGAGTTTGAGGGGCCCGACCGGGGATTCCGTCTCGACCACGACCGCTTCATCGACTTGGACCTGTTCGTCACTGTCGAGCCACACCCAAAATTCCAGTGGCGTCGCGTCCTGCGTGCCAATGACTCTGCCCATTTAGAAGTCCTCCAATCCACGACGTGTCTGCGTGACGAGCGGGTCGCCGTCTCGCTGTAGGTCGCGCAATTTCTGCTTAATCCCGCGGATGACCAATTGCGCATCTCCCAACTGGTGGCGGAGCCGCCGTTCCAGTCCACCCACGGGGATCAAGTTTTGCGGGGCACGAGGGTCCTTGGGCGCGCGTGAGGCCAGGGCTTTGACCTTCACCGCGGCTTGATTGAACACCTCGGAGACGTCGCGCTGTTCTCGTTGCGAAGGGTTGACCTCCAGGCGGACCAAGCCCGCGAAAGGCAGTTCAATCGGTTGCGCCCTGGCCAGCCGCAGATAGCAGGTTAACATGCGATAGCCGGTGTTTTTGCGTTTACTCTCGATACAGAAAAAGGGCGTGCGTTGCCCCGGCTCCAGACGTGAAAGGAGTGAGGCTCGCTTGTGTGGGAGGTAGAGCTTGTGAATGGTTTTAATCACACCCACAACGGACGACGCCCCACCAAAAAATTTGAGGCTCCCATCGGCGAGGACCAGACTGTCCGCGCTGGTGAGCCTTTCGGCGACCTGGGCTTCCGCGCGGCGCATCTCGTTGATGAGGGCTTCGCGCAGGTCTTCGTAGGTTTCATCCTTGGCGCTAAAGCCGAGGTAACACAGGTTCCCGCTTCTTCCGACCGGCACGTTGACGTTCTCGGTGGCGGGCCAATTGCTTCCGGTGAGGAACAGGCGGACCACGCGTTCTTCGACAATACGGACTTGGGAATTGATGGACACCGCCCCGGCGGCGAAGATGCCGAACAAGGCCAACGCGCGGCGCTCTCCTTCTTCGACCATGCCGAAGGCGTCGCTCCTCATAACGCCGTCAACAACGACGGTCTCTCGCGGGAGCATGAGCGGGTGTGGATCAACCGGCGCCCACGGGCATTGTTCCCCTTCCTCGTCAAGGATTTGCATCATGGTGTCATCGGTATCCGCCTCGTGTGGCGTCGAAATTTGACTGCCGTAGTCGCCACCCCACGGATCAAGCACGATACGCATGGTCTTCGCCCTTTGTTGTGTCGTGGCACGTCATTGGTGCCGTTTCGGTGCTGTTTCGGATTGGCCTTGGTGTATACCACTTCCGCCATCTACGCCAGATATAGGGAGGGAGGGCACTCTCCTCTACTACCCCTTGTGTTCTCTTCGGCTTTCCGTAAGATTGCCGCCACTCATTTCCAAGGAGCACTCATCTGTGGATGTACTGAAGAAAGCCGCCGCGCTCGTCGCCGCCGATCTCGTTCTCGACCACGCGGTTGTCGGTCTCGGCTCCGGCTCGACGCTAGTCTATTTCATCGAAGAACTCGGCACCCGGGTCCGTGACGGGCGGTTGTCGCATATCGCGGGTGTGGCGACCTCGTATCAAGCGCGCTTCCTGGCCAAAAAGTGCGGCATTCCGCTACATGATCCCATGGATGTCGAGCGTGTGGACCTCGCGGTGGATGGAGCGGATGAAGTGGATCCGGTTGGAAATTTGATCAAGGGTGCTGGGGGCGCGCACGTGATTGAGAAGGTGGTCGCCGCGTGCGCCAAACAGTTCGTGGTGGTGATTGATGCCAGCAAGCAGGTGAAAATGCTCGGAGAACGCACCTCGGTGCCGCTCGAAGTCATCGCGCCAGCGCTCGCGTTTGTCATGGGGCGCGTCCGCGAGCTGGGTGGAAAACCGACACTGCGTACCGGCAACGGCAAGCTCGGTCCGGTGATTTCCGATCTTGGCCATCCGATTGTGGATGTCGCCTTTGGCCCGATCGCGAACGCGGCTCGCCTCGACCAACAGTTGAATAATTTGCCGGGCGTCCTGGGTCACGGGTTGTTCGTCGGAATGACCGACCACGTGATTATCGCCCACCCGCCGGTTGAGAAGCCTGAGATCAAGACCTACACGATACGGAGAAAGTCCGGGGCAAGTCTCAGACCAGTCTAGGGCAAGTCTCGGACAAGTCTGGAACCAGTCTCGGGCAAGTCCCAGGCAGGTCTCGGACGAGTCTGGGACAATCCGAGACTTCTTCGAGACTTGTCTTGGACTCGCCCCCGGTGTCTTCTCCCGTTTGCTGATGTCGCCCGCCTCGACCAGCAGTTGAATAACCTGCCTGGGGTTCTTGGGCATGGCCTATTCGTGGGGATGGCTGACCAGGTGATTATTGCTCACCCGCCGGTGGAGGCATTCGCCATTGAGACAATGCGGTTGACGCGCTTGGGGCTTGAGGACTGAGGAATCAGGACTGAGGCAACTCAATCGAACCACCCGACATTCGTACCGCCGCCGCCCGGTGCTCTCCCACGAGGGGCAAGGGCATGAAGTTCAGCACCCGTGTCATTGCGAGCAGCGAAGCAATCTTTGTTTTGTGGGAGATTGCTTCGTCGTCCGACTCCTCGCAATGACAGTCTCCCCCTTCACTTAATGCCATTGCCCGACATGTCATTCTCGGTATGGTGGAAAACCGCTTGTTGTATGTCGCGTATACAATGAGGCGGGACAAAATCCGGATTATTTCGGCACGGA
>CAMBFS010000141.1 GCA_945865755.1 Klebsiella pneumoniae | reverse complement strand
AACTCGAATTCGAAAAAACCCCGCTGACCGTCGCCAACTTCGTCGGCCTGGCCGAGGGCACCAAGGATTCCAACCCCTGGCAAATGGCGGCGAGGGGGCAGCTTCCAGCATAACAAAAACTCCCTTAACTTAATGCCATTGCGCCTCCGGCTCCCCCGTCTTGAAGCGATACGGGCTATCCGACACGCGCCTCTCTCGATAAAAAGGCGCGTCCGTACTCACGGTCTGGACCTTGTTATGCGTTACCATCCGTATCTCACCGGTTGTGTTCTGCTTCTCCTCTGCGCGCTCCTTTATCTTTGGGGGCCGGGCGACATGCCGTTCTACACCAAGGGCGAACCGCGCGAAGCCACCGTCGTCTGGGAAATCCACACCAATGGCGAGTGGATTTTGCCCTTGCGGAACGGCCGCATCATCCCCTCGAAACCCCCGCTCTTTCACTGGCTTGCCATGCTCACGACCTTCGTCCGGGGCGAACTCAACGAATGGACAATTCGCTTCCCCTCGGCGCTGTTAGGAATTATCGGCGTGGGACTCACCTACGGGGCGGGTGTCGCCTTGTGGGGCGTCGAAGCTGGACTCATGGCCGGGCTCATCGTGGCCACGAGTTTCGAGTGGCATCGCGCCGCGACCACGGCGCGGGTCGATATGACGTTGACGGTGTTCATGGTCGCCGCGTTTCTGCATTTTTTGTTTCTGTACCGCCGACGCGCGGTGAGCCTGAAAGATGCGTTTGGCTTTTACGTCCTGCTTGGCCTGGCCACGCTCGCGAAAGGACCCGTTGGCGCGGTCTTACCTGGCTTGACCGTTGTCGTGTTTCTCGCCGTCCAGCGAGACCTCGCGTTTCTCCGCCATTTGCGCATTGTGATGGGTGGGGTCGTGGTCACCGTGATCGCCGGAGCCTGGTATGGGCTCGCGCTCTGGGAAGGCGGGTGGGACTTTTTCATAAAACAGATTCTCCAAGAGAACCTCCTGCGGTTCGTCAATAGTCGGGTGGGCGACGCTGGACACACTCATCCCTTCTACTATTTCATTCCCAATCTCTTCTTGGGCATGATCCCGTGGAGCCTGTTTTTTCCCCCACTGGCGGTGTTTCTCTATCAACGACGACAGCAATGGGCGCGGGATGGCGTGCTGTATTTTGTCGTGTGGACGGCAACGGTCTTTCTGTTTTATTCCGCTGCCAGTGGGAAACGCTCGGTTTACATTCTGCCTCTCTATCCGGCGGTGGCATTACTGCTCGCGTCGTGGTGGGAAGAGTTACGTCAAGGGACAATCTCCGTCCCCCCAAGAGTCTTGTGGTTGATGCGCGCGAGTGGGTATTTCGGTCTCGCCCTCGTCATCGTGGCGATGATCGCTGTGGGGGCTCAGTATCTTGGTGCGGACCCGCTCTCGTTGGTGCGCTCGCGGTTACATCCGAGGGATCAAAGTAACTTGCCGTTATTCACCGGCATTGTCTCGACGCATGCGTGGGCCTTCTTTCTCTGGGGCATGGTGACATTAGGGGCGGTGGTGCTCCTGGTCCTCGGCCTGCATCGCGCCTATTGGGGATGGGTCTTCACGGCGCTGGCGGCGTTCACCTTCAGCCTGTTCCTCTTAATTAACACCGTGTTCCAACCCACCGTGGCTCTGACACGAACGTACCGGCCATTCATGGAACGAGTAGTGACACGCATCGGCGACACCCCACTGTTCTTCTACCTCACCTTCGATAATGGCGCGCTCTATTACGCCAAGCGTCGTGTCCCGTTGTATGATGCCGGCCTCGTCCCCAAAGACACCCCATACTTTCTCCTCATGCGCAAAGCCGAGTGGGAAAAAATGGCACCGCGCGTCGAGGGCACCTTCCAGCTCGCGGATGTCAGCGAGGGCACTGGCCCGAAAGATCGCCAGCAGCTCGTGCTCATCTCCGCTCCCGCTGGTGCCGTGCTCACGCCAGACACCGCGCCACCAACCGAGGAAGAAGCGGACGAGGATACCTTATGACTCCCCACGTGACACCAGTCTCCTCGCGTGAGCGTGAGACCGTGCTCGAAACGCTGCTCATCCAAGCCGAATTCGGCCAGGATGCGGCCGTGCGCACGGGCATCGCCACGCTCCATCCCGCCGACGTCGCGGAACTGTTGGATGCCATTGAGGAACCCGAACTCAAGCAGAAAATTTTCAGCTTCCTGGTGCCGGACACCGCTTCCGAAGTGTTGAGTCTCGTGTCTTCGTTGACGCAGAACGAACTCACGGAAGAACTGTCCAATGCCGCACTCGGGGATCTCGTCGAACGGCTCGACTCGGACGATGCGGCGGACCTCCTTGCTTCTCTCCCAGAGAAACAAGCACGGGCCGTGCTGGAACAGGTTCCGGAAGAACTCTCCGCCGAAATGGAGCAATTGCTTAGTTATCCTCCAGATACCGCGGGCGGTATCATGCAGACCGAGCACGTGGAGGTGCCGAGCGGGACCCGCGCGGATGAGGCGATTGAAATCATCCGTCGCCATATTGACGAGGTGCCGGACATTCATAACGTCTTCGTCGTCGATGACCAGCGCCATCTGGTGGGGATATTACCGCTGCGGAAATTGATCCTCGCGCGGCCTGACGATTCGGTTGATCTGATCATGGACCGTCGAGTGATTTCCGCACGAGTTGATCTCGACCAGGAGCAAGTGGCCCAATTATTTCAGCGCTACGATTTGGTCTCGCTCCCCGTCGTCGATCCGCAGGGGGTGCTGTTGGGGCGCATTACCATTGATGACGCGGTCGATGTGTTGGAAGAAGAAGCCACCGAGGACATCTACAAACTCGGCGGTTTGGGTGGCGAAGATGGAGTCTTTGACTCGCCGTGGCGTTCGATTCGTCGTCGCCTTCCCTGGCTGGCCCTGAATCTATTGACCACAACGCTGGGGGCAACGGTCATCTCCTTTTTTGAAGGAACGATCCAGACGGTCGCGATTGCCGCTGCGTTCATGACCATGGTCGCCGCCCAAGGAGGAAACGCGGGGATTCAGACGTTGACGGTCATTGTGCGTGGCTTGGCCTTGGGCGAGGTCGGCTTGGGGCACGTCAAAAGAGTGCTGGTCAAGGAATTACTCGTCGCGTTGGGCAACGGACTTGCGTTAGCGACAGCCGCAGGGGTAGTCGCGTACGTATGGAAAGGGGAGCCGTTAATCGGGGTCGTGCTGAGTCTGGCGTTGGTCACCAACCTGACCATCGCCGCCTTCATCGGCACCATGATTCCGTTCACCATGCGCTGGCTGGGCATTGATCCCGCCGTGGCCTCCAGCGTCCTCGTCACCGCCTGTACGGATATTTTTGGGTATCTGACGTTTCTGGGGTTTCTCACGCTCTTTTTGCGCGTGTTCGGGTAACGTGGGCCAAGGTCGAAAAAGGGGTCGGGGGGAAGGCCAAATCCCAAATCCCAACCCCTAAATCCCAGCCTAAACGAGCAGTGGCGCGATCACCAAAGCAACGATCGACATCAACTTGATGAGAATGTTCATCGCCGGACCCGAGGTATCCTTGAATGGATCACCGACAGTGTCACCGACGACCGCCGCCTTGTGCGCCTCGGTCCCTTTCTTCTCACCCGGAATCTCACCCTTCTCAATCGCTTTCTTGGCGTTATCCCAGACCCCACCAGCATTGGCCATCATCAAGGCGAGGAGTACGCCTGTCACCGTCGCCCCGGCTAACATGCCCCCTAATGCTTCCGGCCCAATAACAAAGCCGACCACGACAGGAGCCACGACGGCCAACACGCCAGGAACAATCATCTCTTTCAGTGCCGCCGTCGTTGAAATATCCACGCAACGGGCCGTATCCGGGCGCGCCCCAACACGTCCTTCGAGCAAACCGGGAATATCGCGGAATTGACGCCGGATTTCTTCAACCATGAGTCCCGCCGCGCGACCCACCGCATTCATCGTCAAAGCGGCAATGAAAAAGGGCAGGATTCCACCCAGGAACAAGCCAATGATGACGGTGGGCTGGGTGATAACGATTTGGAGTGGAGGAAGATTGATCGCGGCGCGGCTCTGGTCCACGCTTTGGGTGAACGCGGAGAACAGCGCGAGTGAGGTGAGGGCGGCGGACCCAATGGCGAATCCTTTGCCAATGGCGGCGGTGGTGTTGCCCAGCGCATCCAACCCATCGGTGATCTTACGCACTTCAGGACCAAGCTGCGCCATCTCCGAAATCCCACCGGCGTTATCGGCGATGGGGCCGTAGGCATCCACGGTCATCGTAATGCCAACCGTTGCCAACATGCCAATGCCAGCGATGCCAATGCCGTACAAGCCGGCGGTATAGTCGGCGATATAGATGGCAAGACAGATCGCGAGAACAGGCAGCGCGCAGCTTTCCAAGCCGACCGCGATGCCATTGATGATGTTGGTCGCCGCCCCGGTTTGGCTGGCATGCGCGACGCGGAGCACGGGCGTTGAGGACGTGTAGTAGTCGGTAATTCGCCCAATCACGAGGCCGACGATACAACCGGACGAGACCGCCCAGAAAACCGACATGTTGATGCCAAGCGCATACACAAGGACCAGGGCAAACACAAGGAACGCCGCCGAGGCGATATAGGTGGAGTAGCGGAGCGCGGCTTGCGGCCCGGAATTTTTCAGCATCCGCATGGAATAGATACCTAGCAACGAAGCCACTAACCCAACAGCAGCCACATCAAGCGGCAGGGTCATCAACGACATCCGCAGGTGCTCGTTGCTCGTTCCTTCTTGCGCAAGCCGTGAGAATGCCTCTCCGCCCAGCGTGGCCCCAATGGCGATCGCGGCGATGATCCCCCCGACATACGATTCAAAGAGGTCGGCACCCATCCCGGCGACATCGCCAACATTGTCCCCAACGTTGTCCGCGATCACCCCAGGATTGCGCGGGTCATCTTCGGGAATGCCGGCCTCGACCTTACCGACCAGGTCACTGCCAACATCGGCGGCTTTGGTATAAATCCCACCGCCAACACGCGCGAACAGCGCGATGGAACTCGCACCCATCGCGAACCCGTTAATATAGGAGGCGTTCGCTGGCGTATGATAAAACCACAAGAACACCCCGACGCCGACCAGACCAATGCTTGCGACGGACAGCCCCATCACGGCCCCACCGTCAAAAGCGGTGAGCAGCGCTTCTCCCTCGCCTTGCTCTTTCGCGGCCTCCGTCGTGCGGACGTTGGCTTTCGTCGCGGCTTGCATACCGAAATAACCCGCCAGCGTCGAACACAACCCGCCGCTCACGAAGGCGATACCGGTTTGCCAGTTAATAAAGAGCACCAACAACAGAAAGACGATGACAACGAAGATCGCGAGAATCTGATACTCGCGGCGCAGAAAGGCCATGGACCCTTCGTAGATGTACTCGGCAATTTCCCGCATCCGGTCATTGCCATCGGGGCGCGCGACCACGGATTGGTAGATGCGCCATGCGGCCCACAAGCCGCCGAGCCCTAACAGTGGCGAAATCTGAGCAAGAATGTCCATACGCGTACTACTCTCCTCCTTTGTCGTACTTGTTGTCCGTGTGATAAGACCTTGTGGAAATTGGTCTCAGGCTTCCCTGTCTCCACACCAACGCGCAGGGACAGTAAACGCTTCCGGGGTATGCGTAAAGGGGGGGGAGAGCCATGACGCTACTGCTGTAAAGGTCGGGGAGTTGGCTAATTTTGCTAAAGAAATAGAAATTTTACATACTGTTAGTGACATTTTAGAAGGTGAAAAATTCACCATAAGTGAATCAAAAGAGGCGTTTTTTCCACGAAACCCCCTTTTTCAGTGCAAGAATTGTAGCCTCAATGACCTTTACAGCAGTGGCCATGACGCCCTACTCACTCGCCGCTCTAGATGGAAGAGTCGTTAATGACAACAGGCTGGGCCATTCTCTTTACGCGGGCGATCTCCCGCTCTTGTACAATGAGCACGTTGTTAGGCGTGAAAGACGCGATGGAACTGGGAAAGAGATATGAGGGGTGAGAACATCTCAAGGCAGAGAAAGGAACGAATCGTGCGAGCTGTAGAAATGATCGATACCGTGGATGCGGATCATCAGATTCAGGCCACTCCACTTCAGCGGTCGTACAATTCCCTAGTCGTACCCACATCACCTTTGGAGGAAACCCTAGGACAAAGCTCCGTTGATGAAAATCGGCATCCTTCGATACGATCACAGACTCCTGCTGCTTGGCATACTCCCAAACCACCGGATCTTCCGCCTCCTTCAATCCGACCTCTCGGACATGGGTTGAATTCGGGAAGAGGTCTGCCAAACGGCGTACAAGTTTATGCGACAAATTCTGATCGAAGAGTAGTTTCACGCAGAGGGTACCATCATAAGGCGACGCTCTCGGTCCGCGGCAAAGGCAATACAGGCTTTAAGATCTTCCCGCGTGAGATCGGGAAAATCATCCAAAACTTCTGCTTCCGTCATATCCGAAGCTAAGTATTCCAGCACTTCATACACCGTGATGCGTAACCCACGCACACAAGGTTTTCCGCCCCGTTTGTTAGGATCAATGGTAATGTACTTGCGATAGTCCATAAGGCGAACAGTAGGGCCATAAAACAACTTTGGTCAAGAGCTGCAAAGAATCGAATGCCCAAGCTCTGACGCGGCACCGCGTCAGATGAAGAGTCTCACCACACTGCTCCGCGCACTCGGTCAGCAGCTCGCAGTCCGACCGCTCCCACACAAGCGAGCGCCTTGAGAGCGGGGGGATTAGGGTCAGGTCTTGCATTAACACATCGGAACGGATTTTTCCTTTACTCTGTTGACAAGGTTACATGATTGCAAGACCTGCCCCCTTTTCCTGAATACATTAGTCCATTCAGGAAAATTAGGGCATTATCAATATAAAGGATACCTACACGCCGAGACAAAAACCGCGAAACTACGCCTTGCCACGAGGACGACCGGCAACGCGAATCTGGCTGGGAGTGACCACCAAGAACTCACCGCGCGCCAGCTCGTCAGCGTATTCCTCCAGCACGGTATTGAGTTGTTCTCTCTTGGCCTGTAGCTGGGCTCCTAAGAGGCGAAAGAAAATGACGCCGGCGTGGGCGAGCCCTCGTTGGAAGATAAGCTCACCGAAGTCGCGGTCGGCAACGACTAGAATCCGTTGCTCTTGCCGGGCGATTGCAAGGACATCCTCATCGGGAAGACCAGGAGGATAGTTGCGAGAGATGGCCTGCACGTCATGGCCGAGTTGGAGAAGGTGAGGAATAAGTCGAAAGTCCGCGCTCTGGTCGAACAGGAATTTCATAGGATCGCATCGGAGCGAGCGCCCTTCGGTGGCTTTGGGAAGACCTCTTCGCCCGTCACAATATCTTTCGCGTAGGCGAGACAGGCCTGCACGTCCGTCCGGGTCAGGTCAGGATGGGCGGCGAGCAGCTCGTTGAGATCCGGGTTATGTGCCAGCTCTTCAAGCACCAAGTCCACGCCGATACGCGTTCCCTTGACCACTGGCTTTCCCGCCAAAATCCGTGGGTCTGTGACGATTCGTTCCTGGTAAAGTTGCTGCTCTTCCTTCATATATTAGCCATTATATCTAAGCTTTTGCAAAATGCGTAGGGACCGTGCCAAATCTGGGCATTTGGGGTAAACAACCGGTGATTGCGCTGGAAAATCTCCCAGCAGGGGGATTAGGGGGATTAGAGTCAGGTCTTGCATTAACACATCGGAACGGATTTTTCCTTTACTCTGTTGACAAGGTTACATGATTGCAAGACCTGACCCCTTTTCCCCCGTGGCGCTACGCCCTCTCGGATATCTATAGTATACGCTGGAGGTCATGGCCGCCGTCCAGGCTGCGCACCGCCGAATCCGCACCCGAGGTGATCTCACAACTTGCCGCTTGAGTGTCCCAATGTCATGTGGTCCGATTTAGCTGAGAACAACTTCGTCAGCAATTGGTTTTATCTTTTGTGGACTAAGGACTACATGCATGCCGCAAAGTTCACCTAAAAGATTCCCGCCGGGAATTTTTTCCCACTCTTTATATGCCTCCCTAATTTCCCTTCTGACCTCTTGCCAATCTTGGTCAGCGTCATAATTAATCTCGGGCTTTTCGAGAGAGATTCCGAGCACCGGATTCAAAATTTTTCGTACGATCACTTCTCCAAGACCTCCTATCCCTCCCAGCCCTAATTTTTTATTGAAATCTTTCTCATTGTCTGTATTCCAGAGATCCCAAATATCTTGCGCATAGCATTGATAATGAGAATCGAACTGGCCAAGAGTGTCCTCAATGAAGGAGGGGTCGTTTTCTACTTGGCATTGCTTCGCAAAAATTGCGATACTGGCCTGCCTTAGAAAAGCAGCAGCTTCGTAACCTTTTTCGCCGTAAAATTTGGTTAGAGAGAGTGTCTGACAGACCAACTCAAACAAAACAAATTCTAAGCCTAAGCGCATTTTCTGCTGACTTGAGAGTTGAGCTAGAATACCAGCTTCTTGAAAATTCTGCAGAAGAGAGGTTACCGCTCTCTGGATACTTGGCAAAAGCGCGATGCCCAGTGTTTCCGCAGTAACTACTCTCTTTTGTGAGGTTTCTTTTCGTGCTTCTCGAGGTTTTCTTACTGGAGGAGGACTATGAGTCAAAATATCGCCTCTCTCACACATGACGGCACTATCCTTACCATTGGGTTGGAAATAATACTGTGTTCCCTCTACCCAGGCTTTTCCCTCTACCCAGGCTTTTCCCCCTAATCCGGGTTGAAGACGCATGTTCGTAGATATTCCACGCCACATGGCTCTGACAGAGGCTTCGTCGTTCTCGCTTGAAGTACTCTGAGACTTGCCCTCCTCTGAAGTACTCTGAGACTTGTCCTCCTCTCCTATTTTTTTAATAGCCTCTTCAATTATTTCTAGAGTCTCAGGCTCTAGCAAAGCACACCATGTGAATCGGTTGATCAATCCGCTATACGCCAGTCCTATTCGCCGAGGATCACTCTGAGAACAGAATGCCGCATTGATCTCATTTTTTAACCATGCGATGCGTGCATCTTTTGGACGCTCCTGATACACGACGTACTCGGCCAACGCCTCCACTGCCGTTGCCTTTTTCATCAGTAAAAAGGGCACAAGCTCACCCCATAGTATGATTTCTGCAACCGGCGTTCCTCGGGCAAGATATCTAGTCCCCAGTGCTCCGTATAATCCGGCCTCGTGCGGAGAGGAGTTCTGTGTACTTTCTTGGCTCGCTACACGGGCGTGCTTTTCATAGGATTCCCGCATTCCTTCACGCCAAATATCAACACCACGAAACAACTTCGTCCAAAGACCCATAAAGTTTTCCCTCTAGGCTTCGCATGTGACTTTTCGCTGCCTCAACGGTCAATGCCATACTTCCTGAAAAGCCCCGCCTCTGTGCGACGCTTCTTCAGATTCAGCTATCAAGGCGACATACAGTTCTCAGGCAACAGTCCAGAGCCTTGAAGGCTTTCACGTAAGTATATTCGGCGATAATCTAGGTTTCTTTAACGCTTGCCAAGGATTGGTAGACATGAAGATTCTGTCCGTCAGGATATAATTTGCAGAATTATTTGGGCTCTTGGCCACTTTTGGTGAACGCCGCTTAATGTCTTTATGTCGTTGCGAGAAAGCCCAGGCCCTGTGCCGCAGCATATCGCGGCCCGTGTCTTTCCGCCCACAGCTCCCGCTGCGATGGCTACTTGTGCTCCCGAAGAACAGCTTCCATTTGCGTAATCGTACAACATAATGGCCTTTATGTTCTGGAGTCTCTCGGTTTCCAAGAAGATAGGACCCCCCTCGGAGACACACGCCGCAAAGCCGTTTCACGCCTTTGTTCTCGGCGGCATCTGGGAGATGCCTCACTCAGGGGTAGAAAATCTTTTCGTCAGACCCGGCATGTTTTTACTGACCCGCGCTTTTCTCTTATGTCACATTTGTCACTACTCCGTCGTTAGAGAATCAGAGGGCAATGATGGTTTACCGACCCATGATTCCAGACAGGAGGGAGCAGTAGAGGGGTCATCGCAGAGGATGTTTCTGGATTCACGCTAAGACGCGTATCATTCTGAATTAACCAAAGTTTCTGCTTGCCACGAGCCTGGACACGGTTGAGGGATGAATCTCGAATAGCCGTGCGACTTCGGCTCTTGACTTTCGGCCAGAGGTACCCATCGTGGCCGCAAGTATCCTTCACGAGACCGGATGACTTGCAAAGAAGATGCTCGCTCTTCTTCCTACCTGTACCGTCCTATTTTCCAGCCTTTGACTCTGTATCCGTTTTTTAGCGCCCCAGTAATTGCAGAAGCCCCAACTCCTACTCATGCTTCGCTCATTTCTTAAAGCACTTTTGAGAATTGACAACTGAGGATCATACGAAAAGGTCATTCTGATCAAGAATCGCACTGAAAAATCATGAAACGAGTGAGTTCAAGGACTATGTGGACACCAACCTGAAGAGGGTAGT